>NZ_JBEZXU010000078.1:0-54392 GCF_040638175.1 Actinoplanes sp. NPDC026670 | reverse complement strand
GCGAGGTGCCGGGCGGCTTAGGCGGGCGGGGTCAGGTCGGCCAGCCGGGCGTGCAGGTCGGCGCGGGCCGCGGTGTCGAGCAGCCCGGCGGCGGTCTCGGCCACATACGCCGACACCGGCAGCAGCGACCCGCCCGCCTCCGCGGTCACCAGGCCGGCCGCCAGCAGGTCGGCGGCGCCGGTGCCGAGCAGCGCCGGGGCGGCCGGGCGACCCAGCAGGCCGAGCGCGGCCAGGGCGGTACGCGCGGGGCGGGGCAGGTCGGCGAGGGCGGCCGCGATCGCGTACGCCACCTGGTCGATGTCCTCGCCGATCGGCGCGCGGCCCGCGGCTGCCTGCCGGGCCAGCGCGATGATCGCGAGGGGGTTGCCGCCGGCCCGGGCAACCACCGCGGCCGACGCCTGCTCGGGCAGGCCACCGGCGGTCTTACGGACCAGGGCGGACGCCTCGTCGGGGGTGAGCGGCGGCACCGGCAGCCACCGGGTCGCGGCGTCGCGCAGGGCGGCGGCCAGTGGCTCGGCCAGCCGGTGCGGGGTACGCACGGCCACCAGCACCCGGCAGGTGCGGGCCAGGTGCGGCAGCGCGGCGATGGTGGCCGGGTCGGCGTGCTGGAGATCGTCGAGGACCAGCAGCCCGCCCCGGACCCGGGATCGAACCGCTTCGGCCAGCAGCGGCACGTCGTCGGCGGGCAGCCGGGCCCGCACCGCCCGCGACAGGGCCAGCGCCGGGACCTCGGACAGCATCGCCAGGCCGCCACCGAGGTGGGCGGGGCCGGGCACGGCCGCCGCGATGCGCCGCAGCAGGGTGCTGCGGCCGCAGCCGGGCGGCCCGGACAACACGACGAGGGCAGGCGCCTGGCGCAGAGCGGTACGGGCGGCCACCTCTGGCTCGTCCGTCACCTGCGCCCTCCCATCCGTGGAGCGGACATCACTGGCACGATCTCGGGATCCCGGTCACGGGGTCTGCCTCCGTAGGCTCTGCGAGACTGCGGTGAACTACAGGAGGGCCCTTTCGTGACGCCGACTTCCGCGATAAGCACATTGTCGCCGACGGTGTGCTGCGCTGACGAGTCGAAGTGAACGGGCCGCTCACCTCCGGAATCGCGACTCTCTGTCACGAGATCGTCACCCGGGTTTCCTCCGATGCTGGTCAACAGGTCCAGCAGATTAGCAACCGCCTTCACGATCCGTTACGTGTGGCGATCGCGGGCCGCCTTAAAGCCGGAAAGTCGACACTAGTCAACGCACTGATCGGGCGTCGGGTCGCCCCCACCGCGGCCGGCGAGTGCACGCGCGTGGTCACCCGGTTCCGTTACGGGCCCGCCGACCGCATCGACGTGGTCACCCGCGACGGTGACCGGCGCAGTCTGCCGCTGGACGAGGACGGCATGGTCCCGGACCGGCTCGGTGTCCCGGCCGCCCGGATCGCGTACGTCGACGTCGCTCTCACCAGCGACCGGCTGCGGGACCTGACCGTCGTGGACACCCCCGGGCTGGCGTCGACCGACACCGCCGGCAGCGCCCGCGCCGAGGCGGCCGTCGGCATCGACGACGACTCCGCCGGCGAGGTCGCCGCCGCCGAAGCCGTGGTGTACGTGTTCACCCAGGCGGTCCGGGCCGACGACGTGCGCGCGCTGCAGGCGTTCCACACCGCGTCGGCGCGGCTGGCGACCAGCCCGATCAACGCCATCGGGGTGCTCAGCCGCATCGACACCCTCGCCGGCGGGGCGCAGGACCCGTGGCCGGTGGCCGGCCCGCTGGCCCGGCAGCAGGCGGGGCTGCTGGCCCGTACCGTCGGCGATGTCGTGCCGGTGGCCGGCCTGCTGGCCGAGACCGCCGAGGCCGGCCGGCTGACCGGCGCCGACCGCGACGCGCTGGCCCGACTGGCCGCACTGGACACCGCCGACCTGGGATTGTTGCTGCTGTCGGCCGACCTGTTCCGCAGCCGGCCCGCCCCGATCGGCGCCGACCAGCGCGAACGGCTGCTGACCCGGCTCGACCTGTACGGCATCGGGTTCGCCTGCGCCCAGCTGGCCGCCGAACCCCGGCTGGGCACCGGCGAGCTGGTGCGGCGGCTGTCGGCGGCGTCCGGGCTGACCCGGCTGACCGCCACCGTCGACCAGACGTTCCGCTGGCGCTCCGACGCGATCAAGGCCGGCTGGGCGCTGACCCGGCTGGAACGTCTCGCGTCGCTGGACCAGCAGAACCGGGCCACCATCCGCGACGCCGTCGAGCAGGCGCTGCGTGACCCGGCCTACCATCGGCTGCGGCTGCTGGACGCCGCCCAGCGGGCCGCGACCGGCACGGTGCCGCTGCCGGCCGACTGGGAGCAGGAGCTGATCCGCCTGGCCACCTCGACCGACGCCCGCTGGATCCTGAACCTGCCCGGCGCCGGCAGCACCGACCGGGCCGCCGCGGCGGTCGCCGCGGCCGGCCGCTGGCGTGCCTACGCCGTCGACGGCGCCGGGCCCGCGCAGGCCCGGATCGCGCAGGTCGCCCACCGCGGTTTCCAGCTGCTCGCCCAGGAGGTGCGCCAGTGCAGGATCTGACCCCACTGCTCGACGGCGCGGTCCGCGACACCATGTCCTACCTGCGTACCGCCGACCCGGACGCGGCCGCCGACCTGGCCCAGCTACGCCGCGCCCACCTGACCCGGCCCGGGGTGGTCGTCGTCGGCGAAACCAAACGCGGCAAGAGCTCCCTGGTCAACGCGCTGCTCGGGGTGCCCGGCCTGTCCCCGGTGGACGCGGCCGTGACCACCGCCGCCTACCTGAGTTTCGTGCCCGGCGACACGTTCACCGCCCGGGCGTGGCTGCCCGGCGGCGAAGAGATCGAGATCGACAACCTCGACGACTGGGCCCGCGGCCGGCAACGGACCCGCAAGATCGAGGTCACCCATCCGGCGCCGCTGCTGCGCTATCTGACGCTGCTGGACACCCCGGGCGCCGGCGGCCTCGACCCGGTGCACGCCACCATCGCGCTGGACGCGGTCCGCCGGGCGACCGCGCTGCTGTTCGTCGCCGACGCCTCCGCTCCCCTGTCGCAGCCGGAACTCGACTTCCTGGCCGCGGCCACCGAACGCGTCGACGCCGTCGTCTTCGCCCTCACCAAGATCGACGCGTTCGGTCAGTGGCGGACCATCGCCGAGGACAACCGGTCGCTGCTGCAGGCACACGCGCCCCGGTTCGCGGCCGCGCCCTGGTACCCGGTGTCGGCCCGCCTCGCCGAACTCGCCCTGACCGCCGACGCCGCCACCCGTGACACCCTGGCCGCCGAGTCGAAGGTCCCGGCACTGCAGCACGCCCTGGTCGAACTCGCCGGCCGCGGCCACCAGCTGCGCCTGGCCAACGTGCTGCGCGCCGCGCACCGTGACCTGACCCGGCTGCGTGAGGTCGCCGACGAACGGGTCCAGGCAGCCGCCGCCGACGCCGCCGCGCAGGCCGCCACCCGCGCCGAACGGGCCGCGCTGGCCGCCCGCAAACGCACCGAGTCACGCCAGTGGACACTGAAACTCAACGCCGAGATCCAGCACGCCCGGGTCGCGGTCGTCGGCCGGCTACGGACCCGGCTCACCGAGGTCCAGCACGACTATGCGACCCGCATCGACGAGGCCAAGGGCGAGGCACTGACCGCGCTGCCCGACGACCTGGACACCCAGTTGCAGGCGGTCGCGGCCGAACTGTCGGCCACCCTGGAGGACACCTACCGCGACGTGGCCGAGAAGGTGCTGGCCGACACGTTCGACCCGGCCCGGGTCAGCGCCACCCTGCGGCACACGATGACCGCCGGCCCGCCCCGCGACGGCTCCGGCGACAACATGCTGATCGCCCTGTCCGCCGGCGGGATCGCCCTGATCGCCGGCCGCGGCGCGATGCTCGGCGTGTCGGCGCTGGGCATCGCCGGGGCCGGGCTGCTGATGCCGTTCGCCGGCCTGGGACTGGGACTGGCCGCCGGCGGGTACGTCATCTACCGCCGCCGGGTGCACACCGACCGGCGCCACGCCCACACCTGGCTGCGCGACGTGCTGTCCGAAGCGCGGGCGGCGCTGACCGACGAGATCAGCGGCCGGTTCACCGACCTGCAGTACGCGCTGTCGGTCGCCCTCGACGACGCCATCGAACGCCGGCTACGCGAACTGGACGCGCTGATCGCCGAGATCGACGCGGCCGCCGCCGAGGACGCCGCCGGCCGCGCGAAACGGCGGGCGGCCGCCACCAGAGACCGTGACATCGCGGCGGCACGCCTGCGGGCCGCCGACGAAGCCCTGCTACGGGCCCGTTCCCTCACTCCCACTCCCACCGACGAAGGACAGGCCTGAGATGACCGACCACTGGGACCACCACGACGACGACGGGTTCGACCTCGACCTGCCCGACGACCACACCCCGCTGCACGAGCCCCTCGACCACGACACGTGGGATCTGCCCGACACCGACGACGCGCCGCACATCCCGCACGTGCCGGAGCTGCCCGACCTGCCCGACGAGGTCGCCACGGTCGTCGCCGGCGACACCGTGTTCCCGCCGGCGCTGGAGGTCGACCTGCCCGAACCGGTCGACGGTTTCCCGTGGACCGACGCCACCACCCTGGGCGCCGCCGACCCCACCGGCTTCCTGCCCCCGGTCGAGAACGTCACCCCGGAGGAGCTCGCCTCGTACGCCGGCATCGAGATCCCCGACGGCGCCGACCCGTGGACGGTGCTGGCCGCGTCCGACGATCCCGCGACCGCCGCCCTGGCCCGGTGGTGGACGACGGGTGAACAGTGATCCGCGTCTCCCCATAACGTCCCGGTGATGGCATCATGACCGCGCACCGACCACATTCGTAGGAGCGCACCAGATGGCCGTCGACGGCACCACCACCCCCCTCGCGAGCAAGCGGGAACGCACCGGCTGGTATTTCTACGACTGGGCGAACTCGGCTTTCTCCACCACGGTCATCACCGTGTTCCTCGGCCCGTTCCTGACCAGCATCACCGAACGGGCCGCCGGCTGCGCCATCGACGCCGACACCTGTGACGGCACCGTGCACCCGCTGGGCATCCCGGTCGCGGCGGGCTCCTACTACGCGTACCTGGTCAGCCTGTCGGTGCTGTTGACCGTGTTCGTGCTGCCGGTGATGGGCGCGATCGCCGACCGGGCCCCGCGCAAGAAGCCGCTGCTGGCCGTGGCCGCGTTCACCGGCGCCGCGGCCACCGTCGCGATGGCGTTCGTGACCGGCGACCGCTACCTGCTCGGCGGGCTGCTGTTCATCATCGCCAACATCAGCTTCGGCGCGGCGATCGTGGTCTACAACTCGTTCCTGCCGCAGCTGGCCGGCCCCGACGACCGCGACCGGATCTCCAGCCGCGGCTGGGCCGTCGGCTACCTCGGCGGCGGGGTGCTGCTGCTGCTCAACCTGGTCGCCGTGATGAGCCTGTCGCAAGAGGGCAACCCGCAGCGCACCCTCGACCTGGCCCGCTGGTCCATCGTGTCGGCCGGCATCTGGTGGGCGGCGTTCACGATCGTGCCGCTGCTGTGGCTGCGCGAACACCCCGGCGCCGTCCTGAAGGCCGAGCCGGGCGGCAACGTGCTCACCGACGGGTTCCGGCAGCTCGGTCACACCATCAAGGGCATGCGCGCGTACCCGCTGACGCTGGCGTTCCTCGGCGCGTACCTGATCTACAACGACGGCATCCAGACGGTCATCGCCCTGGCCAGCCAGTTCGGCACCGAGGAACTCAAACTCGAGCAGTCGGCGCTGATCCTGACCATCCTCATCGTCCAGTTCCTGGCGTTCGGCGGCGCGCTGGCCCTCGGCGCGCTGGCCACCCGCATCGGCGCCCGCAAGACCATCCTGATCGCCCTGGCCCTGTGGCTGGGCGTGGTGTCGGCCGCGTACTTCCTGCCCGAAGGCGAACCGATCCCGTTCATGCTGCTCGGCGCGGGCATCGGCATCGTCATGGGCGGCAGCCAGGCCCTCTCGCGGAGCCTGTTCTCGCAGCTCATCCCGGCCGGCAAGGAAGGCGAGTACTACGGCTTCTACGAGATCAGCGACAAGGGCACCAGCTGGCTCGGCCCGCTGTTCTTCGGCCTGATCTTCCAGCTCACCAACAGCTACCGGGCCGGCATCGTGTCGCTGGTGGTGTTCTTCCTGCTCGGCGGTGTGCTGCTGGCCCTGGTCCCGATCCGGCGCGCCATCGTCGCGGTCGGCAACACCCCACCCAAGCTGATCTGATGAACATCACCATCGACCCGGCGTCGGCGACTCCACCGTACGAGCAGGTCCGCCTGCGGATCGCCGCCCTGGCCGCCGACGGCGAACTGGCGGCCGGCACCCGCCTGCCACCGGTGCGCCAGCTCGCGACCGATCTGGGTCTGGCGGTCAACACGGTGGCCCGCGCCTACCGCGAGCTCGAACAGGCCGGCCTCGTCGAAACCCGGGGCCGGCACGGCACGGTGATCACCGCGAAAGCCACCAACACCTCCGGCCAGGCCCAGCGCGCCGCCCTGGCCTACGCCGAACGGACCCGGGCGCTGGGCATCCCCGCGGAGACCGCTTTAGCACTGGTCAAGGCCGCTTTAGAAGATCAATGACGGTTGGCGGTACGCCGTCGGCCGCCCCACGCCGAACCACACCCGCCCGGGTGGTGCACCGCGACGCGGCCGGCCGGTCCCGCCCGCCAGCGCGTCTTTCGGGCGGAATCCCGGCTCACCGGCGTGGGTCCCTCCGCAAGCCGGGAACGTCGCCATCACGGGCCGGTGGTCGTTGCGCAGCGGGATCGGTTGATCGCCGACGGTGGTTGCGTGGGCGGGGCAGGATGTTGCCCGTGCCCCGCAATCGCCTGATCCTGCGCCAGATCTCGCTGTCTGCCGGCGCGTTGGCGATCTGCCTGTCGGCGTGGGGTGTGGCGGGTTTCCTGGCCGGTTCGGGTTCGCCGGTTCTGACCGTGGTCGCGGTGGCGCCGATGCTGGCCGGCCTGATCGTCCCGGTCCTGGTGTGGTTCGTCGGTGAGGACCCCCGCGACCGGCGCGGCGGCTGGTTCGTGGCGATCGGCGTGGTGACGTTGCTGTTCGCGGTAGCGGCCGGCGCCGGGGTCTCCGGCGCCTACCTGGAGCTGGCCGGCGACCGCGTGCCGGTCGTGGTGACCGCCGGTGACGACGTGTCCGGCGACGGCTACCAGCTGGTCGAGGTGTCCGCCGCGTCCACTGGCGAGGACCTGGGCGAGGTCCTGTTCTTCGCCGACCGTGACCTGCGGGCCGGCGACCGTCTGGTGGCGGTCTTCGATCCGCTCGGCTGGTTCCCCCCGGCCACCGGCCAGCCGTCCCCGGCCCGGTCCCGTTCCACGTACGCACTGGCCACGGTGGCCGCTCTGCTGCTGACCGCCTTGACGGCCCTCCGGATCCGCCGGGACGTGAACCGCTACGACTTCACCGGCAGCCGCCGCCCCCGCTGACCCCGCCCCACAACCGCCAGCCGTCGCTCACCGCGCTTTCGAGCACCGAATTCCGTCGCTGAACGACGGCCGGCACCGGCGCCGCGACCCCCACAACCGTCAGCCGTCGCTCACCGCGCTTTCGAGCACCGAATTCCGTCGCTGAACGACGGCCGGCGCCAGCGCCGCGACCCCCACAACCGTCAGCCGTCGCTGACCGCGCTTTCGAGCACCGAATTCCGTCGCTGAACGACGGCCGGCGCCAGCGCCGCGACCCCCACAACCGTCAGCCGTCGCTGACCGCGCTTTCGGGCACCGAATTCCGTTGCTGAACGACGGCCGGCGCCAGCGCCGCGACCCCCACAACCGCCGGCCGTCGCTCACCGCGCTTTTGGGTGCTGGATTTCAGGGCTGAGCGACGGCTGGCGGTAGCGCGGCGGCGGCCGCGTCGTCGGAGGCTGGGCCGGGTGGCTGCGGGGGACGGTCGTAGGTCGGGGTCAGGGGGTCAGCAGGCCCGTCACCAGGGCTCGGAGGCCGGAGGGGTAGGTGTCGGTGGTGGCCAGGGTGGGCCACTGGTCGCCGATGGCGGCCAGGTGCGGCAGCCGGGCCGGGTCGAAGCCGGTGAACGTGATGTCGCGGTAGGCGGCCGGGCCGGCGGAGTGGGCGCGGACCAGGATTTCGCCGACGGTGTAGTACCAGATGCTGCGGAACACCGTCACGGCCTGTGCGGGGGTGCGGCCGGCGGCGATGGCGGCGCCGACGATGGTGTCGACCAGGTGCAGGGCCGGGTCGCCGAGCAGGCCCACGAAGCCGTCGGTGGTGAGGATCTCGGCGGCCCACGGCCAGCCGGCCAGCGCGTCGTGCATGGCGGTGGCGGCGGCCACGATCCGGTCCGCGGGGTCGTCGGGCAGGTCCGGCGCCGGCAGTTGGGCGGCGTATTCGTTGAGCAGCAGCAGGAGCAGGTCCTGCTTGTCGCGGACGTGGTGGTACAGGGTGGTGGGCCCGATCCCGAGTTCGGCGGCCAACCGCCGGACGGTGAGTTTCTCCCAGCCGTCGGCGTCGATGAGCGCCCGGGCGGCGGCCAGGATCTGCGGGCGTGAGGTCACCGGTGGCCGGCCGGTCCGGCGCGGGGTTGCGGGCACCCGACCATCTTGATGCATAGATGTCCCCCTGCTACTTTCGGAACATGTTCCGAAAGTCGGGTGTCATTCTCGCCACCGTCGCTCTCGTACAGTTCATGGTGTCGCTGGACCTGTCTGTCGTGAATGTGGGACTCCCCCGCATCGCCGCCGGGCTCGGGTTCAGCACACTCGGCCTGACCTGGGTGATCCACGCCTACGCCCTCACGTTCGGTGGCCTGCTGCTGCTCGGTGGCAAGGCCGCCGACCGGTACGGCCGCAAACGCCTGCTCCTGATCGGCCTGGCCGTGTTCGCGGCCGCGTCACTGGCCGGCGGATTCGCCCAGCAGCCCGGCCAGCTCGTCGCCGCACGCGCCGCCCAGGGCATCGGCGCCGCAGCCCTCGCCCCGGCCGCGCTGGCCCTGCTCAGCGCCGCGTTCCCAGGTGGCCGCCCGCGGGTGCGGGCGTTCGGGGTGTGGGCGGCCGTCAACGCCGCCGGCGGCGCGCTGGGAGTCCTGATCGGCGGACTGCTCACCGAGTACGCCGGCTGGCGCTGGGTGATGTTCGTCAGCGTCCCGATGGCGCTGGCCGCCCTGGCGATGGCCTCGCGGGTCGACGACGTGCCACCGAACCCCGGCCGTGACCCGGACGTGGCCGGGGCGCTGCTGGCCACCTCCGGGATGCTGCTTCTGGTGTACGGCATCGTCCGTACCGAAATCTGGCCGTTGATTGTCGCTGTCGCCCTGCTGGCGGGGTTCGTGGCCGTGCAGCGGCGCACCACCCGTGATCCGCTGATCCGGTTCGGTCTGCTGGCGAACCGGTCGGTGGCCGGGGCGAACCTGTTCAACCTGCTCGCCGGCGCGGCGATGGCGTCGGCGTTCTACTTCGCGTCGCTGTATCTCCAGCAGGTGCTGGGGCACGGGCCGGCGCTGACCGGGGTGATGTTCCTGCCGTTCGCGCTGGCCGTGGTGGCGGGCGCGGTGGCCGCGGTGCGGCTGGGCTACCGGCTGCCGGGCCGGGCGCTGCTGATCGCCGGTGGGCTGGTGACGGCGGCCGGGTTCGCGTTGTTCGGCCGGATAGGGGTGGACGGCTCGTTCGCCGCCGATGTGCTGGCGCCGTCGGTGATCGCCGGTTTCGGGTTCGGGTTCTGTCTCGGGCCGGTGGTGTCGATCGCCACGGCCGGGGTCGCCGATCACGAGTCGGGCACCGCATCGGGGCTGCTCAACAGTTCCCGGCAGGTCGGCGCCGCGCTGGGCCTGGCGGTCCTCGGCACGGTCGCCGACCGGCATCCCGGCGCCGGAGGGTACGCGCTGGGCCTGACCCTGTGCGCGGTGCTGATGGGGGCGGCAGTGCTGATCGCCGTGACCGTCCTGCCACGCCGGGTCGCAGGCGCCGGTGATCCGCAGCCGGCAGCCCACCGGTAGGCCGCCGGCTGCGGATCAGGTCTCCGATTCGTCGCGCGGCACCTCTGGGAGCCGGCGTTCCTGCTGCTCGGAGCAGCCGCGCCGAGCAGCCTGCCCGGAGCCCGCGGCCGTAACTGCCTGCCGTCGCCGGTGCGGCCGCTGGACGCGACCACCCACACCGCCGTGCTGCGGGCCCTGGCGACCGTGGACGCCACCCCACCCGCCTGACACCCGCATTGACCACCTCCTTCCTGCGCCGCCCCCGCGACCACCTGTTCCGCAGTTCGTCCGCAGGGTTCCGCTGGTGGAACAGCGCATCGCGCCGGCCGGGATGCGGCCTTCGGTGGGAGAGCCGTCGTTCAGCGCGGTAATACCGTCCGCATTCCCATGCTCAGCGACGGCCGGGTGGGGCTCGCGGCTCTGGTGCTGCCGGGTGGCGTGAGTTGCGGGTAGGCAACGTCGACCAGCGCACACGTTGGCCGATCGTGGGCTCCTGTAGTTGCCGCAGCGGGGACGGGCGCACACGTTGTGCCGATTGTGAGCGTTCATCCACGCCGGGGCGACGACGCAAGCACACGCAACGTCAATGTGTGCGCCCGTCGTCGCTGGTGCGGAGCCTGTTGCTTTTTGATCGCAACCCGCAATCTCGGCCCAGCGGAAAATGGATCACCGAGGCGGGATCGGCCGTGAGCCGCCGGCACAGCCGTGTCTTTCTGATCACGGTGAGCGACGCTTCTAAGAGCAACAGGCTCACCGGCCGCCGCGTCCCGGGGCGCCGTCGGCGCTCGATCTGCCGGGACTGTCCGATGCCGGGCGGCCGACGCTGCTGCCGATCTTGTCCGGCTGATCGTGACCGCTGTCTTGCGGGCGAGGCAGCGGTCACGATCAGCTGGATCTTGTCCGGCTGGCTGTCACTGCTGCTTCGGCGTTCCGGAGACAGCGGTGACGACCAGCTGGACGTGATCCACCGAAGATCGGACAGTCTCGATGTGACCGGGCGGTGAGAGCGCCGGCAGCGGCTGAGGCGCGCCTACGGCAAGGACGAGACCGTGATCGCGGGAGCTCTGTGAACGCACGGTCAGGAACGGACCGGCTTGAGGCGGGGCCTGGCCGGACGGGCCGGCCGGGGCGCCGGCTCGGAGGCCTTCGGCGATGATGGTGCGCGTGGATTCCAGGGAGCTGACTGATCGGGAACGGGCAGTGCTGACAGCGCTGCTGGCCGTGGATTTCGTGGGGGCGGCGGCGTTGCGGGAGCAGGCCGCCGCCGTCCGGGTGGTCGACGGTTGTCCGTGCGGGTGCCCGACGATCCATTTCGCGGCCGGCGGTGGCCCCGGTGTGATTGCGAAGGTGAACGGCTATCCGCGTGGGTCACACAGCAGTCTGTTCCTCTACACGGTCGTCGGCGCCGACGACCGTGAGCTGCTCGGCGGCATCGAGTGGGCCGGGATCGACGAGTCGCCGGCTGAGTTCCCGCCGCCGGAGTCACTGGAGTTGTCAGTCAGCTGAAAGGGTGTCCCACCAGGTGGTGCGGATGGCGTGGGCGCCCCAGGCGTTGGGTTCGATCACGCCGCAGAACCACAGGTCCCGGTTGGCCGGCCGGGCGTCGGTGCCGGTGATGTCCCCGGCGGTCGCGCCGTGGCCGGTGAACGCGGCGTGCACGTCGGCGAGCAGTGTGCCGTGGCGGGTGGCGAGGTCGGCCAGGATCGTGTTGAGGGCGCCGATCCAGTGTGGGGCGTTGGGCCACGGGGTCAGGCCGGGTGCGGTTCCGGTGCCGTCGCTGGGGTCGTAGACGGTGGTGAGCACGATCCGGCTGGTGCGGGGCAGCTTGGCCAGCACGGCTTGCGCCTGGGCGGCGAACCGTCCGACGACGGCTGCGGCGGCGGTGTCGTCGCCGTAGGCGGTGAGCAGGTCGTTGCCGCCCATGGTGATGGTGACCAGGTCCGGCGGCGCGGTCAGCTGGGGCAACTGGCGGTGCAGGATGTCGGCGGTGACGGCGCCGTCACGGGCCAGCACGTCCAGCGTCCAGTCGTCGCCGGTGTCGCCGAGGGTGTGGTGCAGCAGGCTGGCCGCGCCGTGGCCGGGCCCGCCGGCGTAGTCGTCGATCGACATGGAGTCGCCGAGGGCGACGTAGCGGCTGGTCATGGTCATCGATGATGAGCGTCGAAACCGCCGGGGGCGAACGATTTCCACCGAGACCGGAAATGATCACCGCGCCGTGAGCGCCGGCGAGAGCGGAACCGGGGCGATCATGGTGGCGGGAAGGCCGGTGAAGCCGGAGCCGGAGCCGGAGTGATCACACGGCGCCGGAAGGAGCGGTGCGGGCGCGACCGGGTTGATACCACGGTGGCGGGGAGGCCGGTGCGGGTCGGATTCGGCCCGGCGGCCGCGGTGGCGGCCGGGACGGGCCGCCTGCGTCGCGGTGTAGGGAACGGTGCTCTTCGTGGCCGTACATCATCAGGGTTTCTCGCACAGGAAGACCCGCTCCATGGCGGGCCGGTCAGGGGCCTGGCGCACGTCGGTGATGCGGTAGCCGGCGGCCGTGAGGCTGGCGTCGAGTTCGTGGCGGTCGCGGAACCGGAGGGTGGTTTCGGAGGTCAGGACGTCGCCGTCGGGGAAGGTGTAGGTGTCGCGGAACGACACCAGCGGCAGCCGCACGCCGGTGAGCTGGAAGTCTAGTTTCACGTCGCCGATGCCGGGCACGTGCCGGGTGTCGGGCCGGCGGTGGGCCCATTCGTCCCAGATCCGGTATTCGGGGCGGCGGGTTTCGAAGACGAGGTGCCCGCCGGGCCGCAGCAGGCCGGACACCGTGTGCAGGGTGGTGTTCCAGTCGGTGTCGGTGAGGAACACCTGGGCGACGTTGCCGGTCATCACGACCAGGTCGAAATCGGACAGCCCGCCGGTGTCGGCGGCCCAGGTGACGGCGCTGGTCTTGGCGCGGGCGATGTCCAGGGACGCGGCGGCCGGGTCGTAGCCGGTCACCTGGTGGCCGCGGGCGGTCAGCCGCACGGCGAGGCTGCCGGTGCCGCAGCCGTAGTCGAGGATGTGGTGGGCGCCGAGTTCGGCGGCGATGTCCTCGTAGGCTTCCAGGTCGCCGCGGTCGGCGTCGAAGGTGTCGTAGACGGCGGCGAGCCGGGGGTGGGCGAATTTCTGGTCGGGCACCCGCCGACCATATTCGATGCGCACGATCACGGCAGGTATTCACGTTTGCCGTTACGCTGCCGGGGGTGACCCGTTTTCTGCTGGTGCCCGGCCGCGGGGTGCCGTTTCCGAACCACTGGTCGCGGCAGTGGGCGCGTGCGCACCGTGACTATCGGTGGGCGCCGGAGCCGCCGGGGCCGCCGTATGTGGCCGAGGACCGGGTGGCGGCGTTGCAGGCCGCGATCGCGGTGTCGGACGAGCCGGCGGTGCTGATCGCGCACAGCGCCGGATGTGTGACGGTCGCGTGGTGGGCGCAGCGTTTCGGCGGGCCGGTGGCGGCGGCGTTGCTGGTGACGCCGCCGGAGGGCCCGGACGTGCCGCGGGAGGTGTTGCCGTTCCGGTCGATCGTGGTGGTCAGCCGCGATGATCCGCACGGTTCGTTCGCCTACGGTGAGCAGCTGGCCCGGGACTGGGGTGCGGAGGTGTTCGACGCCGGGCCGGTGGGGCATCTGGATTCGAGTTCCGGTTTCGGGCCGTGGCCGGACGGGGTGAAGCTGGTCGCTAAGCTGGCCGGCCCAAAAACGGCCGGCCCGGCTGGTGGCTAAGCTGGCCGGCCCAGCATGACCAGAATGTGCCACAGGTATTTGACCAGTTGCGGTGGGTCGCCGTCGGCGGCGGCCCGGCCGAGCAGGGCGGCGTCCAGGACGTCACGGTCGTAGCGGCGGGCGATGGCGGCGGCCAGCGGCGGGATCTCGGGTCCGCGCGGGCCGGCGGGGAACGCGCCGGGTTCGAGCTGGAATCCGGGGTGCCAGCGCACCGGCACGCCCAGCGCCTGCAGCCGGCTTTCGAACGGTGTGCCACGAAACGACGGGTCGGCGACCAGGTGGTCGACGTCGCCGGTGATGGCCAGGCCGCCGTGGATCTGCGCTTCGACGTAGTCGTCGAGGGTCCGGCCGGCGCGGGTGCGGGGTGCGGCCAGTGCGGCCTGCCACTGTCCGGCGTCGGTTGCGGTCACTCCCAAAGCTGTTGTGGTACGGGTGACCTGCGCGCCGAGCGCATCCCAGATCGCGCCGAACGTGGCGGCGGTGCCGACGTGCTGGGGCAGGGTGACGCTGTCGCCGAGGCTGAACGTGGCCCGGCCGGTGACGTGCGGGTGCAGCACGAGGTGGCAGCTGCCGAAGCGGGGCGCCGCACCGTCGGGGTGTCCGGGCAGGTTGAGGGCCCCGTAGACAGGCCGGCTGCCGCTGTCGCCGAACATGCGCTGTTCCCAGTGGGGCCGGTCGCCGCCGAGGCCGCCGTTGGAGATGCCGGTTTCGTACTGGGTGCGGTAGACACCGTCGGCGGCGAGGTGGTCGATGACGGTGCGGCCGTCGGCGAGCAGCCGGTCGGGGTGGAAGTTGACCGTGATCGGGGCGGTGACGGCCGGTCCCGGCGCCGGGGACAGCGCCCGCACGTGGGCGAGCGCTTTCTCCCCGGGGGTCATCGCTATTTGGCTTCGATGGTGTTGGTGGCGAGCAGCACCAGCAGCAGGGAACCGAGGGCGAGCCGGTAGAAGATGAAGATGCTGTACGAGTGTTTCGACACGAACTTGAGCAGCCAGGTGACCGAGGCGTAGGCGACGACGAAACTGACGACGGTGGCGACGATGGTGTTGGTCCAGCCGACGCCGTTGGCGATCCGGTCGGCTTCTTCGACGCCTTGCAGGATCGACGCGCCGGTCAGGGCGGGGATCGACAGGAAGAACGACAGTTTCGTGACGGTGACCCGGTCGAGGTCGCGCAGCAGGCCGGCGGACATGGTGGCGCCGGAGCGGGAGATGCCGGGGATCAGGGCCATGCACTGCACGACACCGATGATGAGGGTGTCTTTCCAGCCGACGTCTTCCTGGTGGCGGACCTGGGTGGCGGCGTGGTCGGCGAACGCCATCACCCCGGACCACAGGATGAGGGCGCCGGCGACGAACCAGAGGCTGCGCAGGGTCCCTTCGATCTGGTCTTTGAACAGCAGGGCCGCGATCACGATGGGGATGGAGCCGAGCAGCACGGCCCACCCGAACCGGAAGTCCTCGTGGTCGCGGTGTGCTTTGTTGAACAGGCCTTTGAAGAAGGCCGGGACGACCCGCAGGATGTCCTTGCGCAGGAACAGGATGGTGGCCAGCACGGCGCCCGACTGGATGATCACCGTGAAGGCGGTGATGTCCGGGTCGTCGATCGTGTGACCGAACAGTTTCTCCAGGATCGTCAAGTGTCCGGTGCTCGACACCGGCAGGAACTCGGTGACGCCTTCGACCGCGCCGAGGATGACGGCCTCGACGATGCTCATTTCCGTGCTCAAAACCCCGCCCGCTCTCTGTTGCCGCGGGTTCAGAGCATAGGTGGCATGGTCACGGGTTGTTGCGGCGGGCACGGGCCGCGGCGATCGTGTACGCGGGGTCACGGTCGAGGTTGAACCGGTCACGGTCGTAGCGGCGGGTGGTGCGGGGGTCGGCGTGGCCCATGGCGTCCTGGACGTCTTCGAGGGCGACGCCTTCGGCGCGGGCGGTGGTGGCGAACGCGTGCCGCAGTGAGTGCGGCGACAGCCGGTCGGCTTCGGCGATGCCGGCGTGCGCGGCGAGCCGGCGGACCAGCCGGAACACGGCGTGCCGGTCGACGCGGGCGCCGGTGGCGGTGACGAACAGCGGCCCGGGCGTCAGGCCGCGTTCGCGCAGCCAGTCGTCGAGGGTGGCCGACACGGTGGGGGTGAGGGCCCGGCGGCGGGGTTTGCCGCCTTTGCCGGTGAACCGGACGGTGCGGTGGCCGCGGTCGTGACCGATGTCGATCAGGTCGAGGCCGACGAGTTCGCTGACGCGCAGCCCGAGGTCGGCCAGCATGGTGATCATGGCGTGGGTGCGGGCGCCGGCCTGCCCGGCGGCGGCCAGCAGCGCGTCGACTTCGCCGGGGGTCAGGCCGAGGGTGGCCGAGTGGTCGCGGTCGAGTTGCGGCCGGTCGGCGCCGCCGACCGGGTTGGTGGTGACGGCCTGGAGTTTGAGCAGGAAGTCGTACCAGCTGGACACGCCGGACAGTTTCCGGGCCACCGAGGCGGGGGCGAGGGGTTTGGCTTCCAGTTCGCGGGCGTAGGCGTTGACGTCGAGGAAGGTGGCGTGCAGCGGGTCGAGGTTGCGCCCGGCGCACCAGGTGAGCCAGGAGGTGACGTCCCGGCGGTACGCGGCGCGGGTGTGTTCGGACAGTCGCCGGTTGGCCAGCCAGGCTTCGGTGAACGCGGTGGCCGATCCGGTGGTGGCCGGGGGCAGGATCCGGTGCGGCTGCACTGTCATGCCGGTCAGTTTCTCAAGTCTTCGATCACCTGTGCGTCTGCGACATGCCAGTGGCGGGTGTGCCCGACGGCGTCGGCGAAGTATCTGTCGTGGCTGACGGTCAGCAGGGTGCCCCGGTAGCGGCGCAGGGCTTCCTCGATGACGTCGAGGGCGGCGAAGTCGAGGAAGTTGGTCGGCTCGTCGAGCAGCAGGATCCTCGACGGGCTGTTGACCAGGACGGCCAGCAGCAGCCGGCGCAGTTCCCCGGCCGACAGCTCCCGCACCGGCTGTGCCCACTGGTCGGGGTCGAACTGGTGGCCGCGCAGCAGGGTCTCGGCGTCGTCGACGTAGACCGGGACCCGGTTACGGAAGAAGTCGATCACCGTGGTGGTGTCGCGCAGGCCGTCGTCGGTCTGCGGCAGCACCGCCACGCCGGGATGCTGCGCGGCGATGGCGTTGAGCAGGGTCGTCTTGCCGGCGCCGTTACGGCCGGTGATCAGGATCCGGTCGCCGCGGCGTACATCCAGGTCGATGTGGCGCAGCAGGTCACGTACCGTCAGGTCCCGGATCTCCAGGATCGTCTCGTGCGGGTCGCCGGTGTCGCCGGGAAACGCCAGGGTCAGCGGCGGCCGCGTTCTCGGCCGGGCGATCCACGACACCGACGCCATCTGCCGCCGCAACCTGCGTTCGCGGACCTTGGCTTTGCGGGCGACGAGTTTCGCGACGCGTTTGATGTGGGGTGCGGCGGCGCTGGCCGGGGTGGACAGTTCGGTGTGCCGCGCGTACGCCCGGGTCCGGTCGATGTCGGCTTCCCAGCGGCGCCGGTCCTTCTCCTGGGCTTCGTAGTCGAGCAGCAGTTTCTCCCAGCGGCGTTGTTTCTCCTGCCGGTAGCTGGTGTAGCCGCCGCCCGGATAGTCGTGCGGGGTCTCGTCGATGCCGTCGAGTTCGATGATGCGGGTGACGACCTCGTCGAGGAACGCCCGGTCGTGGCTGACCGCGAGGACCGCGCCACCGAAACCGGCCAGCCACTGCCGGAGCCAGGCGGCGCCTTCAGCGTCGAGGTGGTTGGTGGGTTCGTCGAGCAGCAGCACATCGGGCTGCTCGAGCAGGGCGCGGGCCAGCATGAGCCGGGCCTGTTCGCCGCCGGACACGGCCCGTAACGGCAGGTCGTCGTCGAGGTGGTCGATGTCGAGACGCTGGCGGATCTCGGTGAGCCGGGTCTCGGCGGTCCAGCCTTCCAGCACGGTCCAGCGTTCCTGGGCGGCGGCGTAGGCGTCGAGCGCGTCCTCCCCGCCGGCCAGACGTTTCTCCAGGTCCCGCAGGGTCGCGGTCACGTCCGCGAGCTCACCGAGACCGGCGGACAGAAACGCGCCGACCGCGCCGCCGGGGTCGGGCATCGCCTGCGCGACGTACGCGACCCGCGTGCCGGGGCTGACGCTGAGGTGTCCCCGCGTCGGCGCCAGATGCCCGGCCAGCACCCGCAGCAGGGTGGTCTTGCCGGCGCCGTTGGGGCCGACGATCCCGATCCGGTCGCCGGGGCGCAGCACCAGGTCGAGGCCGGCGAAGAGCAGGTCGCCGTCGTGGGCGCGGGCGAGGTCGACTGTTTTGACGTGCACGGGGCGGCTCCAGGGCAGGTGCGGGGTGGCGGACACCGGGTCAAGGGGGTCTCTCACTTCACCGCGACTGTGCTCCTGGTTCGTGTCGGCGCCGGGTCTCCCCCACTCTGCGCGTGCCGGGTGGGGTCCGCAACCCGGTTTCCCCGGCGCAGGCTTCACGACTACTGCTCGGTTGACGATATATAGCGGCGGCCGTACGGTGTCGGGTATGTCAGCGTCTGAATGGCCGGCGGCCGAACCCGCCCTCGAACGCATCTACCGCAGGCTGTTGCACGCCTACCCGGGCTCCTACCGGCGCCGGCACGGCGCGGAGATCGTCACCACCCTGCTGGAGATGGCCGAGCCGGGCCGCCGCCGCCCCACCGCCGCCGAGGTGGCCCACCTGCTCGGCTCCGGTCTGCGGCAGCGGTTCCGGCTGCCGTCACGCCGCCCTCTGGCGTGGCTCGCCGCGCTGCTGGCGCTGCTGGCGCTGCTGGCCGGTGGGGCGCTCGGCGCGGCGGCCGGCTCGTGGGCCGGCGTGCACACCTTCACCGCCCTGCCGCCGGCCGGGCAGGCGCGGGCCCTGCACGTGCAGGTCGCCGGCCCGCCCGCCACGACCGTGCCGGTGGATCCGCTGCCGGCCGGCGCCGAGGGCGTGCCGATGTGGTGGACCCACAGCAGCGCCGACGGCACCGTCTGGGACGGCGAGCAGGCCCGGGCCCGGCTGGCCGCCGACGGCTGGCAGGTCGGCCCACTGACGGCCACCGACCGTTTCGAGACCGGCACCGCAGCCCCCGAGCACGGCTTCGACGCGGTCCGTGACGGGCTGCGGGCCACCGTCACCGGCGAAGGCGGGTCGGTGGTGCTCGACCTGGGCCCGTACGACACCGGCTGGTTGCTGCCCCTGATCGGCGCCGGCCTCGCCGCCGGCGCGGTGACCGGCTGGCTGATCGCGGCCGCAGTGGCCCGCCGCCGATCCCGGCCCGCCACGATCACCGCGGTGGTGACGTTCGCGGTGCTGTTCGCGCCGGCCTGGTCGCTGTACGACGACACCGTGATGGCGTTCCAGCTGCACGGCCGTCCCGGGGTGCAGCTGATGACCGTGCACGCTCAACTGACCTCCGGGCATTTCGATCCGCCCGGCCCGGCCTGGCTGTCGTGGATCTGGCCGCAGGTGACGTGGATCAACCTGGCCCTGGCCGGCACCGGGGTGCTGCTGGCCGTCGTGACCGTGGCGCTGGCGCTGGCGTTCCCGGCCCGCACCACCACCGCCAGGCAGGTGGCCGTCTGATGCAGGAGCCGACGTTTCTGATCCTGACCGCGCTGGCCGGGCGCGCCCTGCACGGTTACGGCATCATCCAGGCCGTGTCGGCACTGTCCGACGGTGACGTGACGCTACGGCCCGGCACCCTGTACGGGGCCCTGGACCGGCTCGCCGAGCAGTCCCTGATCGCCGTCGAACGTGAGGAGGCCGTCGAAGGGCGGCTGCGCCGCTACTACCGGCTCACCGACAGCGGCGCGCAGACCCTGGCGGTGGAGGCCGGACGGTTACGGCGGCGGGCGGCGGCCGCCGAGTCACAACTGCGCTCACGGGGCGGTCTGGCGCCGGGCCCGGCCTGACCGGCGGCGGGGCTCCTGCCCGCGGGGGAGGCAGGGGCCCCACCGCCGTCGATCTTGTTGAACTGCGCGATACAGGGCGGAAGTCCGCAAGATCGGCGGCGGTGGGCGGGTGTCAGGCGGGTGGGGTGGCGTCCACGGTCGCCAGGGCCCGCAGCACAGCGGTGTGGGTGGCCGCGTCCAGCGGCCGCAACGGCGACGGCAGACAGTCACGGCCGGTCAGGCCCAGGTGCTCGGCGATCGCCGCGACCACCCGCAGACTGCCGTGGGCGGCGAACAGTTCGAACAGCGGCCGCAGCCGGTCCGACGCTGCTTTCGCGACCGCCGGCGTGCCGGCCCGCACGATCGGCAGCGCCAGGTCGGGCAGCGTCCCGGCGATCACCGAATACCAGGCGTCGCAGCCGGCCCGCAACGACACCGCAGCAACCTGGTCACCGGACACCCCGATACTCACCTCCGGCGGCAGCAGCGTCCGCAGGGCACCGACCCGGTCACGGGCGATCGCCGGGTCGGCCGGCAGCGGCGGCACCTTGATCGACGCGACACCGGAAAGTTTCGCCACCGCCGCGTACAGATCATCGGTGAACGTGAACCCGGTGGTCCGCGGGTTGTCGTACACCACCAGCGGCACCGACAGCCGGGCAGTGACCTGCTCGAACAGGTGATACACCTCGTCGTCGGCCAGCGGCTGATACGACACCGGCGCCAGCAGCACCGCCGCGGCGCCGGCCTGCTGCGCGTCGTCGGCGTGTTCGAACACATGCCGGGTCCGTAACGCGCCGATCCCGGCGATCACCGGCGTGTCCCCGGCGTTCTGCACCGCCAGAGCGACGGCCCGGGCCCGTTCACCGCGGGTCAGGTAGGCGTAGGAGCCGGTGGAACCGAGCGCGCCGATGCTGTCGACGCCGGCGCCGGCCAGCCGGGTGATCAGTTTCGCGTAGGCGTGTTCGTCGAGGCGGTCGTCGTCGAGCGGGGTGAGCGGGAAGGCGCTCAGGCCGGTGAACACGGGTGTTCCTCCTTGTACGGCGGGGGGTCAGCGATCGAGACGTACCACCAGGGGCCGATGGTCGGACACGGCGACGGCCGGGGTGCGCACCTGCACGACCCGGCCCAGCGTGCCGGCGCCGCGCGGGTCGGCGAGCACATGATCAAGCTGCGTCTTCGGGGACTGATTGGGAAACGTCGCCGCACGGGCCAGGGGCCGCCAGCCGGTGAACGCCCGCACCGGCCCGGCCGGCATGTTCAGGTCACCGAGCAGCACCCGCGGTCCGGGCAGCCCCCGTAACGCACGGACCGCGGCCCGCAGCTGCCGCACGTTCCAGCCGGGCACGAACGACAGGTGCGTCGTCGCGACCGTCAACGGCCCGGCCGGGGTGTCCAGAACCGCGGCGAGCAGCACCCGCGGTTCGTCACGCAGCAGCAGCAGACCCCCGTCCGGCACGTACACCGGGGACCGCACCGGCGCGCCGGGCAGCTGGGTGATCTGCCACCGCTGCACCGGGAACCGGCTGACCAGGGCGATCCCGTACTGGGGGTGGCCGATGTCGGCGCCGGAATGCCACGGCTCCCACGTCTGCCCGGGCGTGCCGACCACCGCCGCGGCGAACCGGTGCACGCTCGCGCCGAGCGCGTCGGCGGCCAGCGCGGTCAGGTCGAGCAGCCCCGACCGCGGCTGCGCCCGGTCGACCTCCTGCAGCCCGAGGACGTCGGCGTCGAGGTCGGCGACGGCGGCGTGGATCCGGTCGGCGTGTACGGTGCCGTCCGACAGTGATCTGCCGTGCAGCAGGTTGAAGGTGGCCAGGCGCACGTGCCGACCCTAGCCAACCCGATGGAGGGCGTGTTGTTCAAGGCGTTGTTGTGCCTGTCGTTGCTGTTCGTGGCCGGCGCGCTGTTCGGGATCTGGCTGCAGAAACAGCGCCGCCGGTGATCGCCGCGCTGCTGGTGGCCGCACTGGCCGCGGGCTGGGTCGACGCGGTCGTCGGCGGCGGCGGGCTGCTGCTGCTTCCGGCGCTGCTGGTGGTGGCGCCGCAACTGGGCACCGCGACAGCGCTGGGCACCAACAAACTCGCCGCGATCTGCGGCACGTCCACCGCGGCGGTCGCCTACGCACGGCGTACCAAAATCGATTGGGCGGTGGCGGGCCCGGCCGCCGGACTGGCCCTGGTGTGCGCGGGATCGGGCGCCGCCCTGGCCGGATCGGTCCCGGCCGCCGCCTACCGGCCGGTGATCATCGGGGTGCTGGTGGCGGTGGCCGTGTTCGTGACCGTCCGCCCGCAGATGGGCCTGATCGAACAGCCACAGAAACGCACACTCGCCCGCCGGGGTGTGGTGGTCGGGGTCGCCGGCGCGCTGATCGGCCTGTACGACGGGCTGATCGGGCCGGGCACCGGCACGTTCCTGGTGCTGGCGTTCACCGCGATCGTCGGCGCTGATTTCGTGCACGGCTCGGCGATGGCGAAGATCGTCAACACCGCCACCAACCTGGGCGCGCTGGTGGTGTTCGCCGCGACCGGGCATGTGGCGTGGCTGCTGGGCGCGGCGATGGCGGTCTGCAACATTCTCGGGGCGATCCTCGGCGCCCGGATGGCCCTGAAACGGGGCGCCGGTTTCGTGCGGATCGTGCTGCTGGTGGTGGTGCTGGCGTTGATCGCCCGGCTCGGCTACCTGCACTGGACCGAAACCTGACAGGCGGCACAATGGCGGCATGAGCGAGGATCTGCCGAAACTGATCGCCACCATCGAGGATCAGGAACGCCGTCTGGTGTTCCCGAGTTTCACCGAGGCCGACGCGTGGGCGCTGGGCTGCCTGCTGGTCGATCTGGCCACCCAGCGGAGCCTGCCGGTGGCCGTCGACATCCGCCGCGGACAGCAGCAACTGTTCCACGCCGGGCTGGCCGGGTCGGTCGCCGACAACGACACCTGGATCGACCGGAAGGTCCGCGTCGTCTACCGCTACGGCGCGTCGTCGTTCCTGGTCGGGCGCCGGCTGGCCGCCAAAGGCCGCGAACTCGACGCCTCCCAGGGTGTCGACCCGGCCTCGTATGCGGCGCACGGCGGGGCGTTCCCGGTGCGGATCGCCGGCGCCGGGGTGATCGGTGTCGTGACGGTGTCGGGTCTGCCGCAGGCCGACGACCACGCCCTGGTCGTGGAGGCGATCGAAACGTTCCTGGCCCGCTGATCTCTGCTGTCGGCAGACTCTGCCGGGCGGTGCGCTGTGGCGCACCGCCCAGCCCGTCGTCGGCCTCGACCCCGCGGTGGAGGCGACCCTGCTACAGCTGGGCGGCGGCGTGCCGGCCCGCGGCACGCCCGGAGAACAGGCACCCGCCGAGGAACGTGCCTTCCAGAGCGTTGTAGCCGTGCACCCCGCCACCACCGAACCCGGCGACCTCACCGGCCGCATACAACCCGGAGATCGGCGTGCCGTCCAGGCCCAGAGCCCGCGAGTCGAGGTCGGTCTGCACCCCACCGAGAGTCTTCCGGGTCAGCACGTGCAGTTTCACCGCGATCAGCGGCCCGGCCGCCGGATCGAGCAGCCGATGCGGCGCCGACGTACGCCCGATCCGGTCACCGATGTACCGGCGCGAGTTGTGAATACCCTGGATCTGCGCGTCCTTGGTCACCTTGTTGGCGATCTGCGAATCCCGGGCCACCACCTGCGCCCGCACCGCCGCAGCGTCCAGCAGCGGCGTGTCGGTGAGCCGGTTCATACCCGCCACCAGCTCGTCCAGCCCCGCAGCGACCACGAAATCAGCGCCGTGCTGTTTGAACGCCTCCACCGGGCCGGGCGCGCCCTTACCGAACAGCCGCTGTTTGAGGAAACCGCGCCGGTCGGCGGCGGTGATGTCCGGGTTCTGCTCCGACCCGGACAACGCGAACTCCTTCTCGATGATCCGCTGCGTCAACACGAACCACGAATGGTCGTACCCGGCGATCTCCGGTGTGGTCCGCAGATACTCCAGCGTGCCGAGCGTGTCATAGGACGGGAAGTAGGGGGCCGGCAGCCGGCGGCCGAGCGCGTCCAGCCACAACGGCGACGGCGCCGACAGGATCCGGATACCGTGGCCCGGCCAGATCGGATTCCAGTTCTGCACACCCTCGGTGTAATGCCACATCCGGTCCCGGTTGACCAGCCGCACCCCGGCGTCCTCAGCGATCCGCAGCATCCGCCCGTCGACATACGCCGGCACCCCGGTCACCATCGTGCCCGGCGCGGTACCGAGCCGCTCCGGCCAGTACTGACGCACCAGGTCATGGTTGGCGCCGATCCCACCGGTCGTCACGATCACCGCCTGCGCCCGCATCTCGAAGTCACCGACCTCGTCACGGTTCGACGACACACCCCGCGCAGAATCATCAGGAGCCAACAGCTTCCCGCGTACGCCGACCGCCGCCCCACCCTCAATGATCAACTCGTCGACCCGGTGCCGGTGACAGAAATTCAGCAGCCCGTTCTCCGACGCCGACACCGCCGACGCCACGAACGGCGCCACCACCCCGGTCCCGGTCCCCCACGTGATGTGGAACCGCGGCACCGAATTCCCGTGCCCACCGGCCCGCAGATCACCACGCTCGGCCCAGCCCGCAAACGGCAGCCAGCTCATCCCCAGCGACGACAGCCACGCCCGTTTCTCCCCGGCCGCGAACTCCACATACGCCCGCGCCCACTTCACCGCCTGCGCATCCTCGTCACCGAGCCGGTCGAACCCGGCACTGTTGCTCCAGTCCGCCCACGCCAGCTCGACACTGTCCCTGATCCGGGCCCGTTTCTGCTCCGGACTACCGACGAAGAACAGCCCACCGAACGACCAGAACGCCTGCCCGCCCAAATTGGCGGCATTCTCCTGATCGAGCAGGGCAACCGTCCGCCCGGCCCGGGTGATCTCATGCGCGGCGGCCAGCCCGGCCAGCCCCGCCCCGACCACGATGACGTCGACGTCCACGGCCACTCCCCTCGGATGAATACGAGAATTTATCGGATTCGTGGCGGAGGGGAAACACAACCCACCACCACGATGTGACGCCGACCGCCCCCCACACTCCCCCCAGCGCACCACCCACCCCGACCGCAACAATGGAACCGTGCCGCACCCCACCGCCGAAACCGCCGGCACCCGCACCCAGATCGCCGCCATCCGCCCCGACCTGCTCGACCCCTACGACACCCAGCACCCCGCCGCCCGCGCCGCCATCCTCGGCCGCCTGCTGATCGCCATCGAAACCGAACCACTACCCGGCCTCACCCGCCGCCACCACCACAACGGCCACACCCACGTCCACTTCGGCGACACCCTCCTGACCTACCCCACCAGCGCCGCCACCCCATTCACCGCACCACCCGCCGGCCTGCACGTCACCATCGGCGGACGGCCAACCGACGACCCCGCCCACCTCGCCGCCGCCCTCTGGCCCGGCACCCCCCTCGCCGCCGAACTCGCCGGCAGCGTCGACAACCTCGCCCTCGCCCGCGCCGCCAACCCCACCCCGGCCTGGCCCACCCACCCCCAACCCGGACAGATCGAACAAACCCTCATCGACGGGCACCCCCTGCACCCCTGCTGCCGCACCCGCACCGGCATGACCGTCGCCGACCAACTCGCCTACGCCCCCGAACACCACCCCGTCATCACCCTCCGCCGGCTCCGCGTACCAGCCGACCGCTGGCACGGCACCGGCGAACCCGTCCTGCTCGCCCACCCCTGGCAAGCCGCACGCCTCCAAGACCAATACCCATGGCTCACCGACGACGGCACCACCGGACCGGTCCGGCCCCTCATGTCCCTGCGCACCGTCGCACCCCTCGACGGCGGACCCCACATCAAAACCGCCGTCGACATCCAGATGACCTCCGCCGTCCGCACCGTCTCCCCCGCCGCCGTCCACAACGGCCCCCTACTGTCCGCCCTCCTCCAGGACCTCACCCGCGACCTGCCGATCGACGTACTCGCCGAAACCACCGCCGGCGCCGTCATCACCGACCACGGACCCGACCGGCGCCTCGCCCACCTCATCCGCCAGCCAACCCCCGCCGACGCCGTCCCCCTCGGCATCCTCGCCGACAACCCACGGCGATTCGGAGACCCGTACCAAATCGTCAAAGACCTCGGGGTTGCCTTCTTCACCCCCCTCGCCCAGCTGCTCGACCGCGGCATCGCCCTCGAAGCACACGGCCAGAACAGCCTCGCCATCATCCGCGACGGCCGCATCACCCGCACCCTCTACCGCGACCTCGGCGGCATCCGCGTCCACCCCGCACGCCTGCGCACCGCCGGCTACGACACACCCACCCTGCACGGCGACCTACCCACCGACGACGACACCGAACTACGCACCAAACTCGCCGCCGCCGCCCTCGCCACCGTCGCCCGCCAGCTCATCACCAACGCCGACACCGACCCCGACCCCCTCTGGCGCCTCCTCGCCACCGCCCTCAAAAACCACCCCACCCTCCTCACCGCACCACTACCGGTCAAAGCCACCACCGCCATGCGACTGGCCACCGACCCACTCCACGACCAATGGACCCACCTGCCCAACCCCATGGCGGCGCACGCCTGAAACCACCGCGGAAGGACCCCCGATGATCCGCATCGCCACCAACGGCCGCCTCGCCACCGCCGCCGCCCACACCGAAGCCGCCCTCACCGTCCACGCCCCCCACCTCACCGACGCCTTCACCCACCACCTGCCCACCGCCGCCGACACCGTCGGCCGCCGCCTCCGCGCCGCCCTCGTCCGCGAAGACCTCACCCCCGAAACCCCCGGCGGCCGCCGCCACGCCTTCCACCGCGTCGAATACCCCGACGCCGGCGCCGCCGACCCCGTCGACCTGCTCACCGGCATCGACAACACCGGCACCTTCGCCGCCGAAATCCGCAACGCCGTCCTCAACCTCGCCATCGCCCTCGCCCGCGCCGACCACAACCTCCCCACCGGCAACGACCCCGACACCACCGCCGTACGCCTCGAACGCCTCGCCGTCGCCGGCCACAACCTGCACCCCTGCGGCCGCACCCGCCTCGGCTGGGACACCACCGACGTCCTCACCCACGACCTCGAAGCCGGCCACACCCGCATCCACTTCATCGCCGTCCGCGACGACACCCACCTCGGCGACGACCTCGGCACCTACCTCGGCATCGACCACGACGAACCCGGCTACCGCCTCCAACCCGTCCACGCCTGGCAACTCGACACCGTCCGCACCCGCTACGCCGACCAATTCACCGACGGCACCCTCCGCCACATCGACGGCCACCTCGACGCCATCCCCACCGCAGCCCTACGCACCCTGCTGCTCCCCGACGGCCGCTACCTCAAACTCAGCCTCGACATCCAGGTCACCTCCACCCGCCGCAGCATCAGCGTCGCCTCCACCCGCAACGGCCCCGCCCTCTCCACCCTGCTCACCCGGCTCATCACCGACGACGACCGCATCATCCTCATGACCGAACCCGCCGCCGCCGCCGTCCCCATCGGCACCGGCCGCGACCTCTCCGCCATCACCCGCACCGGCCTCACCGGACACCTCCACCCCGACGAAACCCCCATCCCCGGCGGCGCCCTACCCCTACTCCTCGCCGACCTCGTCGACCAGACCGGCGGCAACCCCGCCACCTGGCTCACCGACTACACCCGCCTGCTCCTGCCACCCCTGCTCCGCCTGCTCGGCCACGGCATCGCCCTCGAAGCCCACCTCCAGAACTGCATCCCCACCTTCACAAACGGCCACCCCCACCGCCTCGCCCTCCGCGACCTCGCCGGCCTACGCATCCACCCCGGCCGCCTCGCACAAGCCGGCCACACCATCGACCTCTGGCCCGGCTCCGTCATCACCACCACCGACACCGAAACCCTGCGCGCCAAACTCGGCTACACCGCACTCCAAGCCCACCTCGGCGAACTCGTCATCCGCCTCGCCGACACCCACAACCTCGACGAACAACTCGCCTGGCGCCTCATCCGCACCGTCATCGACGACACCCGCGACCACGGCCTCACCACCGACGACCACACCTGGCTCACCGCCCGCACCATCCCCCACAAAGCCCTCGTCCGCATGCGCCTCGCCGGCGCCGGCGACATCCACATCCCGGTCAGCAACCCCCTCCATGGCTGACCCCCGCATCACCACCGCGCTACGCCGCCTCCCCGCGCCACGCTGCGCCTACCTCTACGACACCACCGCCCTAAAAGCACGCGCCGCCACCCTAAGGGCAGCATTACCCCCCAAAACCACCATCTTGTACGCCGTAAAAGCCAACGGACACCCAGACGTCATCCACACCCTCGCGTCCGCATGCGACGGACTCGAAGTCGCCTCCGGAGGCGAACTCACCCTCGCCCAGCAAGCCGGCGCCCAACGCATCGCCTTCGGCGGCCCCGCCAAAACCGACACCGAACTCGCCGCAGCCCTCCACACCGGCGCCCTGCTCAACGTCGAAAGCCCCTACGAACTACAACGCCTCGCCGCCCTCGGCGCCACCACCGACATCTGCCTCCGCATCAACCGCACCGGCACCGCCCTCACCGGCAGCCACACCATGACCGGCACACCCACCCCCTTCGGCATCGACGAAAACCAACTCCCCACCGTCCTCGCCGACCTCCCACCCGGCCTCCGCGTCATCGGCTTCCACCTGCACGCCGTCTCCAACAACCTCGACGGCCACGCCCACGCCCGATTCCTCACCGACGCCATCGACTGGTCACAACGCACCGCCCACACCCACGACATCCCCCTGCGCATCGTCAACGCCGGCGGCGGCCTCGGCATCGACTACCTCACCGGCCACACCATCGACCTACGCCCACTCTCCACAGTCACCGTCCCCGACCACCTCGAACTCATCCTCGAACCAGGCCGCTACCTCACCGCCGACGCCGGCTGGTACGCCACCGAAGTCCTCGACCTCAAAACCACCCACGGCCGCACCTTCGCCATCCTCCGCGGCGGCACCCACCACTTCCGCCTACCCGCCGCCTGGGGCTACTCCCACCCCTTCACCGTCATCCCCATCGAACAATGGCCCCACCCCTACCCCCGCCTCACCGTCACCGACACCCACATCGACGCCGTCGGCGAACTCTGCACCCCCCGCGACGTCCTCACCCGCAACCAACACGTCCCCCGGCTCCGCACCGGCGACCTGCTCCTGTTCCCCCGCGCCGGCGCCTACGGCTACGACATCTCCCACCACGACTTCCTCCGCCACGACCCCCCAACCTTCATCACCCTCTAGCTCCGAAGTAGGCCCACCTTCTCCCGGCCACGACCGCTCCGCGCAGCGGAGCGACGGCGACGAACCCGGAAGTAGACCTACCTCCTCCCGGTCAGGGCCGCTCCGCGCAGAGGAGCGGCCCTGACCCACACACCACCAGCCGTCGCTCACCGACCCTTCGACACCCCGATACCCCACCTCAGCGACGGCCGGCCCGCCACCCGTCGCCACACACCACCGTGACCTGCGGGTATCCCACGACGGGCGAATCCACACTGCCTCGACCTCGACCAAAGCAGCCCACACACGCCCACCCCGGTCCAGCCCTCACCAACGAACCGCAACCCAACCCGCGCGGCATCGTGGGTCAAGACCGCCAGCCGTCGCTCACACGGCTTTCCCGGGGCCGATAACCACACTCAGCGACGGCTGGCGGGGTGAAACCTCCCCCTTCCGGGGCACCCCGACGAATTCGTCAGGGGACTCTCAGGGACGACCACCCGGGAACCACCGGAGGCGCCACCACCACGACCACCACAAGGATCGTCAATATGACGAAACTCCCGCTCGTGGCCGCGCCCCTCGCCATGACCGCCTACGGCATCACCCGCATCATCGGCCGCCTCGACGGCCGATACGGCCCAGGCCCCGACTGGCAGATCGCCCACCTACTCGGACTCACCGGCATGATCCTCTTCATCCCGGTGATCCTCACCCTCCGCCGACACATCACCACCGGCCGCAACCTCGTCACCGCCATCACCCTGCTCGGCCTCACCACCACCGTCATCCAGTTCACCGCCGACATCCTCCTGGCCCTCGCCGCCACCGACCGCGACGCCCTCCGCCGCCTCCAACAACAGGTCACCGACATCCCCGGCGCCCAACTCGCCATCTACGACGCCGGCCCACTGCTGTTCTTCCTCGGCATCGTCGCCATGGCCACCCTCGCCGCCATCACCCGCAACCTGACCTGGTGGAGCCCCGCCACCATGCTCATCGCCGTAGTGCTCCCCGCCGTCGACCTCAACCTCATGCCCCTCACCGGCCTGCTGATGCTCGCCGCCCTGCACCCCCTCCACACCACCACCCGAACCACCAAGCCCACCCTCACCCCGGCCCGATGACCGACACCCCCTCACCTGGTCCGATGACCGACCCGGGTGGCGTAACCTCCCCAGCGTCGCGGCAGCGAACCCAGACATCCGGCCACCCCAGCGGTGCGCCAGGAACCCCAAAACACCGCGCAGGTGGCCCCGGCGGTGCGAGGGAAACCCTAAAACGCCGCGGAAGCAGCCGTGCAGTGCCGCCGACCGCCCGGCCGGGCCCCGGAAACAGCCATACCGTGCCGCCGGCCGGTCGATGAGAGCCGGAAACAGCCATGCCGCGCCGCCGGCCCCGGGCCTCGGCAGCGGAAACCGGACCTCGATCAAGAGCCGGAGGCCCATGGGCGACTGTCAGCCGACGGTCACCACCACGTTCCACAGGTATACAGGCACCTCAATTGGCGTCACGGTTGACGACCAGCGCACACAATCACCGAACGCGTGCTCTCATCCACGTCCTGACGCGGACAGACGCACGCAATGCGCTGATCGTGTGCGTTCAACCGGCCAGGAACGACGGTGGACTCGCACGTTCACCGATTGTGTGAGCTGGTAGTCGCTGCAAACCGCCAGAACCATCGAACCGGCCCCGCGTCCACGATCCTTATCCGGCTGTCTCCGCATGGGCGGTTCACCACCGCGGATGCCGACCAACCCTCCGAATCGACGGCACCCGACGCACCCCTGCCCGCGCGAGAGCAGCGGCAACGACGCCTCGAACCCCGTCCAGCATTGCCAAGCAGGATCCGGATGCTCTGGGCGTACCCGATCAAAAGTATTTGCGTCTGTCGGCGAAGCCGGCTTTTTCGTGGGTTTGTAGTGCGGCTTGCCGCACTACGTCTAAGCCATCCTAGGATGAAAGGGGTGGCCAACCGGGCGCGGCATACGGGATACGAAGGCCGGGAACCTCTCCTAGCGATAGGTGGCCGACAACACCGAGCTGCGACACCTGGTCCCGCTCGCCGGTGCCGCCACGCCCTACGGCGCGGGCTTGCCCTCGGACCGAGCCTGTCCCGTGTCACCGAAGACCTCGTCGTTCTCGGTCGAGACCGCGCGGGCTCCCCAGCGGGCGCGAAGATCGGAACGTCCGAGCGCGACACTGTCCTCTCGGCGTGACACCGTCTTGCCGCCCAGGGCGGCGGATGTCGGTCCAGGAGGCACACTGCCGGTCCTGTCTTGATGCCCGAACGGTATTGCCCGAACGGTCTCTGCGAATCGGGTGCCGACAAAACCAGGGTTGTCGGCGAAGCCGTCGTTTGTGCTGTTGGTGCGGCTTGCCGCACACCGTCTGAGGCGTCCTAGGATAATAGGTTGGAAGGGTCGGGCATCGGCTTGCTGCACAGTACGTCCGGGTAGGACAGGTAACCGAGGCTTGCCCAGAAGCGCAGGCCGGCGTCGTTGTCCGGCATCACCAGCAGGTTGATCCGCGGGCAGCCGAGGGCTTGCAGGCGGCTCTCCAACTCGGCGACGAGTTGCGTGGCCACGCCCTGGCGGCGGTACCCGGGATGGACACCGAGCCGGAAGATCCAGCCCCGCCGGCCGTCGTAGGTGCCGAGCACGACACCGGACACGTCCTCCCCTGACTCCGGCTCGGCCACCAGGAAGAGCTCGGGGTCGCGTAGCAGCTTGGCCTCGAGTTCCGGCCGGGACAGCACACCGATGCCGGACGCCTCCCAGACCACGACGACCCGCTCATAGTCACCCCACCGGAACTGCCGGACGCCACCCATCCGACCTCCTCCCCATCGATCGACCCTCACCTGATTCGATCATGGACGGCCGGCGGGCATGTTCGAGACTCGCCGCACCCCCGCTAGGGCATCCTAGGATTCTAGCCTGATTGCCTCTTCTCGAGGAGCGGACTCAGCGAGCGCGGGCCGCGCCTCGGAGTGCTAGCGGAAACGCGAAAATCCTTGTCAGCGGACAGTTGAGTCCCGGCTCGCGGACACCGGAATTCTGCTGTCCGCCTACGACGAGATCAGAAGACCATCAGCCAAGACTTCGTCTTGGCCGTTGACACGGAGGAAGCCCGGCCACGGGCGGTCATGACGAGGTGCGGGCCGCGCTCGTTGAGGTGCGGGCGGAGATGACGAGGGGCGGGAATGGTCAACGGCCGTGGCTTCGGCGAAACGATCCGCAGCATCAACTGCTCCCTCGAATGGCGCACAGCGGGATCGGCGATACAGGAAAGGGGCGCCGAGCGAGATCGCCGCCGCCGGCGTGCTGCATCGGTTGGTCGGCTGGCTGCATCTGCTCGTCGCCGAGAGCGCTGAAGCGGGTGCCGGGCGACCGGAGCCGAGCAGGCACGGGAAGGTCAGCCGGGCACGATCGGCAGGCCCGGAGGAGGCGTCGGACACCGGGCGGCAACACCGTTGTAATGGGAGCGCTCCCATGTAACGATGTCGCTCAATCTCCCTCCTCTCCCCCGAAGGAGCCCGCGAATGCGCGCTCTCCCCCGGCTGGCCCTGGCCGCCCTGACCGCGCTGGCAACCGTCGCCGTGGTCAGCGCGACCGCCGACGCCGCCGCCGATCCAACCCCCATCACCGTTCTGACCAGCGACTTCGAGGACGGCACCGTCCAGAGCTGGGCCGGCCGGTCCGCCGAGACGCTCGCCAACAGCACCACCGTCGCGCACGGCGGGGCCGCCAGCCTGCTGGTCAGCGGCCGCACCGCCACCTGGCAGGGGCCGTCCCTGAACGTGCTCGGCACGTTCGAGAAGGGCACCGCCTACACCATTTCCGTCTGGGTACGGATGGCCTCCGCCTCGGACAACGCCCGCCTCAGTGTGGAACGCCGCACCGGTGGGGTCGCCGCCTACGACCAGGTGGTCGGCAACACCGCGGTGACCAGCGGCGCCTGGGTGAACCTGACCGGCCGGTACACCCTGGCGACCGATGTGGAGTTCCTGCGTGTCTACGTGGAGACCGCGTCGACCACCGGTGACTTCCACATCGACGACGTCACCGCCAGCTACGTGCCGGCGCTGCCGATCCAGACCGACATCCCCTCGGTCAAGGACGTCGTCACCGAGTTCCCGGTCGGCGCCGCGATCACCGGCGCGGAGACCGTGACCCAGCACGGCCAGCTGCTCACGAAGCACTTCGACTCAGTGACCCCGGGCAACGCGCTGAAGTGGGACGCCACCGAGCCGACCGAGAACACCTTCACGTACGCCCAGGCCGATCCGTTGATCGCGTTCGCGAAGGCGAACGGTCTCGCCATCCGCGGGCACACCCTGGTGTGGCACAACCAGACGCCGTCGTGGGTGTTCACCGGCGCCGACGGCCAGCCGATGACGGCGACCGCCGAGGACAAGACGCTGTTGCTGGCCCGCTTGGAGAACCACATCCGCAACGTGGCCGCCCATTACGGCACCGACATCGGCGTCTGGGACGTGGTCAACGAGGTGATCGACGAGAGCCAGTCGGACGGCCTGCGCCGCAGCAACTGGTACAACGTGGCCGGTCTGGACTACATCCGCACCGCGTTCCGGGTGGCCCGTGAGGTGGCCCCGCACGCCAAGCTGTACATCAACGACTACAACACCAATGTGGCGGCCAAGCGGGACTTCCTGTTCGGCCTGGTGCAGCAGCTGAAGGCGGAGGGTGTGCCGATCGACGGGGTCGGCCACCAGGTGCACATCAACATCAACTGGCCGACGGTCGCCGATACTGAATCAATGTTGACGAAGTTCATTCCACTCAACATCGATCAACAGGTCACCGAGATGGACGTCAGCATCTACACCAGCAGCAGCGAGAGCTTCCCGACGCCGCCCGCCGATCGGCTGCTCAAGCAGGCGTACGTCTACCGCGACATGTTCGCCCTGTTCCGCAAGTACCAGGGCGAGGTCACCTCGGTCACGTTGTGGGGGCTGGCCGACGACAACACCTGGCTGGACACCTACCCGGTGGCCCGCAAGGACGCGCCGCTGCTGTTCGACACCACGTTGCAGGCCAAGTCGGCGTACTGGGGAGTGGTCGATCCCTCCAAGATCGGAACGAGCCCCAGCGTCAGCCCGAGTGTGAGTGTCAGCCCGAGCACCAGCACGAACCCGGGCACCGGCTCGTGCGCGGTCACCTACCGGATCACCGGCAGCTGGCCGGGCGGCTTCCAGGGTGACGTCAAGGTCGCCAACACCGGCAGTGCCGCGCTCACCTCGTGGAAGCTGGCCTGGCAGTTCACCGGCGGACAGCAGATCAGCCAGCTGTGGGGCGGCGCCCACACGCAGTCCGGCGCCGCGGTGACAGTCAGCAATGCCGCCTGGAACGGGAGCATCGCCGCCGGCGGTTCCACCTCGTTCGGCTTCCTCGGCAGCTGGACCGGCAGCAACCCGGTCCCGGCCGCGTTCACCCTGAACGGGACCGCCTGCACGGTCCTCTGACCGGCGTCGTCGGGGGCCGCCCCTGGCGGCCCCCGGGATGCGCCGATAAGGCACGATCGGTCGGGTGCACTACGTAACGGCGACAGCGATCGATATGACCGGAAACTGGCCCGTCCGGGTCGAGGTGCACCTGGCCGAGTGGGACGGGTCGGCGGCGGTGATCCTCGGCCGCGCGCCGCTGATCGACATCGGCGACATCCGCGGCTCACGGCTGCCGACACCGCTCGATCTGTGCTGTGACGTGGTGGGCCGCGACGACGACACCGTGGTGATCCGGCTCGGGCACGGCGCCACCGACCGGCGGGGCCGGGACACCTTCCGGGTCGCGGCCGAGGCCGTACGCCCGGAGACGCCTGGCGAGATCTTTGAGCGGCTGCTGCTGAGCCATCATGTGGATCCGGACAGCGTCACCGACGTCGAGTCGGCGTGGCTGGCGTTCACCGAGTTCGTCCAGACCGGCTTCGACGGGCTCGGCGACGACTGTTTCCAGGTCCAGTGGGGCCGTTACTCGTGGTCGGATCGCACCGCCACCCTCGGTCTGACCCGCCGGTTCACCCTCCCGGCGCCGGGCGGCCCGGCTCTGTGGCAGGTCAGTCTCGACATGCGGTTCGCCGGATTCCACACCCTGACCACCGGGGGCACCGGTTTCGACGGGACCCCGCCGGGGCCGGCACGGGCGGCTGCGCTCGCCGCGGTCCGGGCAACGATTCCCGAACATCCGCATCTGTACGATTTGTGGCGCGCCGTTCCCAGGCACAGCGCCCTGACCTTCGAGCGCGCCGACCAGTGAGGACCACGTCGAACAAGACCGCGCCGAACAGCGGGGATCGCGCCGAGCGGTGCGGACCCGCCTCGAGCCGCGGTGACCTCACCGAACGGTGCGAACCGCGCCGAGCCGCAGGGCCCGCGCGAAGCGATGGGGACCGGTGAAACCCCGGCTCAGCGCCAGGTTCGGCTCTGCGCCTGCGCGGACACCGTGACCGGGTCGGACGGGCCGATCCGGTCCCACCAGGGCACCCGGCCCAGGTTCAAGGTGCGGGTAGGCCGGCACTGCCCGGCCACGGCGATCAGCCGTTCGGCCGCGCGGATCGCCAGCCGCCGGGGCGTGCCGCTGCTGAAGACGGCACGGATCTCGGCGCGCCCAGCGGGCACGCCACGGCCGGCGAGCACCCGGACCCCGGTCTCGGCGGCCCGCGCGACGAACTCGGTCGGCGCCCGGTGCAGGCGGCTCACGTCGACGTGCACGATGTTGGTGTCCGGCCGGGTGACCTCGAAGTGTGGCGACTCGGCCAGCATGGCGGCGAATAGGGCGGCGTTGGCGTGGTCCTCGGCGAGCCGGGCGCTGTTGTGGCGCAGCGCCCACAGCGCGGCCGCGGCGGACGGGCCGGACTGGTGCAGCGCGCCGCCGTACCACAGACGGTAGCGGCGGGCCGCCCGGATGAAGTCGGCGGTGCCCAGCAGCACCGACCCGAGCGGCGCACCGAGGCCCTTGGTGAAACACAGCGACATCGCGTCGCTGGTGGCGGCCCAGGCGGCCGGGGCGATGCCGGTGGCCACGACGGCGTGCATGATCCGTGCCCCGTCCAGGTAGACCGGGATGCCGTGCCGGCTGCTCCACGCCTTCAACGAGGTGAGCAGCGGCAGCGGGTGGATCCGGCCGCCGTGGGCGGTGATCGTGTTCTCGGTCCACACCAGTCCGGTGGCCGCTGGGCCGGCGGCCGGAGGGCGGAGAAAGCCGTCGTGGGTGGTGACGGCGTCGACGGTCACTCCGGCGAGGTCACCGGCGGCGGCGGCGAACTGGTCGAGGTGATGCCCGGTCTCGCAGAGCACCGTGCTGCCACGGGCGGCGAGGACCTTCAGGGCGATCTGGTTGCTCATCGTCGCGGACGGCAGGAACAGCCCGGACTCCTTGCCGAACAGGGCCGCGCAGTGTTCCTCGAGCTCCCGGGTGGCGGTGCTCTCGCCGTACCGGTCGTCGCCAAGGCCGGCGGCCGTCATGGCCTGGACCATCGCGGGGGCGGGCCGGCTCAGGGTGTCACTGCGCAGATCTATCGACTCCACGGACATGTCGGCTCCCCGTTCGGCTCAGACGGCTGCTCCATATGTCTGATGGCCGAACGGCCGAGGTGATACCCGCCCTGCCGGTAGGGACATTTCAGGCCACGATGCGCAACTCCCGGCTGGTGTTGTTGAGCCGCCGGCCACCGTCGGCGGTCACCGTGACGATGTCCTCGATCCGCACCCCGAACCGGCCCGGCAGGTAGATGCCCGGCTCGATCGAGAAACACATGCCCGGCACCAGCGGACGCTGCTCCCCCGCGACCAGGTACGGCGGCTCGTGCGTGGTCAGCCCGATCCCGTGGCCGGTGCGGTGGATGAAGAACTCGCCGTACCCGGCCCGGGTGATCACGTCCCGGGCGACCCGGTCGATCTGTTCGCACGCCACGCCGGGACGGACCGCCTCGAACGCCGCCTGCTGCGCCTCCCGCACGATCTCGAACACCTCCCGTTCGTGCGCGGTCGGCTCGCCCACGTGCACGGTACGGGTGGTGTCCGACCCGTAGCCGTCCTTGAGGCCACCGAAGTCGAGGACCACCATGTCGCCGTCGGCGATCACCCGCTCGCCCATCTCGTGGTGCGGGTTCGCGCCGTTCGGGCCGGAGCCGACCACGGTGAAGTCGACCTGCGAGTGCCCGTGCGCCCGCAGCAGCGCGGCCAGGTCGGTGCCGATCTCGTGTTCGGTGCGGCCGGCGAAGCGTACCCCCACGATCTGCTCGTAGGCCGCGTCGGCGGCCGCGCCCGCGGCAGCCAGCCGGGCCACCTCGTCGTCGTCCTTGACCGCCCGCAACATCGGCAGCGACCCGGTCATCGACGTGTAGGCCGAACCGGGCAGCGCCTCCTGGAGGCCGAGCAGATGCAGCGCCCACGCGTTGTCGGAGACCGCGTAGCGGCCCTTCGGGTCGAGCAGGCGCGCGGCCGCCGCGAACGGATCGGTCCCGTCGGCCCAGTCGGTGATCGTCACCGCGCCCGCCCCGGCGGCCTTCGCGGCGTCCGGGCGTTCCAGCACCGGGACGATCAGGTGCGGATCGTGGCCGGCGTCGAGCACCAGCATGGTGATCCGCTCGGTGATCGCGGTCGGCCGGTAGCCGGTGAAATAGGTCAGGTCCGGGCCGGGGGTGACGAGCAGGCCGGTCAGCCCGGCCTCGGCGGCCTGGGTGACCGCGCGGTCCATCCGGCGGCGGAAAAGGTCCGTCATGTCGGGGTTCCTCCTGTGGGGACGGGCCGGGTGGGGATGGTGTGGCTGGTCGAGGCCGCGGCGGCGGCCAGGTGCACGGCACGCGGCTTCTCGGCCCGGTGCCGGCGCATCAACACGATAAGGGCGACCCCGGCGGCGGACATCACGGTCATCAGGATCGACGCGCCGGCCAGGCCGGCGGCCAGCGCGTCCGCGGTGGAGGCCCCTTCGGCGGTACGGGACTCGGTCACCGCCGTGGACACGGTGGCGACCGCCGCGACGGCCAGGGAGCCGCCGACGTAGCGGGCCATGTTGGAGATGCCGGACGCCTGCCCTACCTGGTCCTCCGGCACGGCCGAGGTGGATGCCGACGACGCCGGGCCGTTGGCCAGCCCGAGCCCGACCGCGATCACGATCAGCGGCAGCACGAAGGTGGAGTAGGTCCAGCTCGCGTCGACCAGGATGAGCGCGGCGCTGGCCAGGGCGGCCAGCCCGAACCCGAGCGCGACGGCCCGGCCCGCCCCGATCTTCACGGCGAGCGGGGTGATCAGCGGAGTGATCGCGATCATCGCGGCCGCCGCGGGCAGGGTGGCCAGGCCGGCTTCGAGGGGGGTCATGCCGAACGCGGCCGGGTCCTGGAAGTAGAGGCTGAGCAGGTACATCAGGGCGTTGATGGCCCCGGCCACGAGCAGGATGGCGATGGTCGCGCCGACCAGCACCCGGTTGCGCAGCAGCGCCAGATCGACCAGCGGGGCGGCGGCGCGCTTCTCGGCGGCCACGAACCCGAACCCGCCGACGACCGCGAGCAGCAGGCAGCCGATGGTCGGGGCGGACAGCCAGCCCCACGAGCTGCCCTCACTGAGCGCCAGCACGAGCGGGGCCAGCGCGACCGCGACCAGGATCGTGCCGAGCACGTCGATCGACCGGCTGCGCTGCTCGTCGCGGGACTCCCGCACGGTGAACCGGGCGATCGGGATGCAGATCGCGGCGACGACCGCGTCGATCCAGAACAGGCCCTGCCAGCCGGTGGAGTCGACCAGGACCCCGCCGATCAGCGGCCCGGCGGCCGCGCCGACCGCCGACGCCGCGCCCCACATGGTGATCGCCCTCATCTGCTCGGCGCCCGCCGAGCCGACCGACAGCAGGCTCATGCCGCAGGCCAGGATGGTGGAGCCGGCCGCGCCCTGGATCATCCGGCCGGCGATCACCCCGCCGCCCGAGCCGGCCAGGGCGATCAGCGCGCACGAGACGACGAACAGCAGCAGCCCGCCGATGAACACGCGCCGCCGGCCGAAGACGTCGCCGAGCGCGCCCGAGGTGACGATGACCGCCGCACCGACCAGCATGTATCCGGTCACCGCCCACTGGAGCTGGTCGACCGGGACACCGAGGTCGGCGCTGATCGCCGGGAGCAGGATCGTCACCGCCGAGGTGTTGGCGTTGACCACGAGCGCCGAGACGCAGGCCGCCAGCAGCACGCCCGGTCCGGCCTTCTTCGACTGCACTTCAATGGACACGCCGGTCAGCCTCGCGCCTTCGCGGGCACGGTGGATCACCCGCCCGGGGTGAGCCGTCGGCCACTGCTGTGGACCTACCGTCCAGCCGATGAACAACGTCGGGTTGCAGGAGTTCCTGCAGTATCTCGGCAGTGCGCTCACCTCGGCCGGTGAGGCGGTCAACCAGATCGAGGAGCGGTTGCTGCGGGTCGCCCGGGCGTACGGCGCGCCGCAGGCCCGGGTCAGTGTGCTGCCGACCTATCTGGTGGTCGCCCTGGAACCGGGTCAAGCGGCCACCATGGAACCGACCCGGATGCTCAACGGCGGCTTGCGGCTGGACCAGACGGCCGCGGTCTACGACGTTCTGAAGGCGGCCGAACGGACCGAGATCACCCCGGTGGAGGGCATCGAACGGTTGCGGACGATCTCCCGGATGCGGCCCCGGTTCCACCTGTCGGTCCAGGCCCTCGGCTACGCCGTGCTCACCGTCGGGATCTGCCTGATCCTCCAGCCGACCTGGTCGGACCTGCTGCTCGCCGGGATCTTCGGCGCCCTGGTCGGGGTGTTCAAGATGGTCGGCGTGCGCTGGGCCAGCGTACAGATGATCATGCCGGTGACCGCGTCGTTCCTGGTCGCCGCGACCACGTTCCTGCTCGCCGACAGCGGCTGGGCGGACGCCGACCTGCGGGCCATGGTCGCCCCGCTGGCCACCTTCCTGCCCGGCGCCATGCTCACCATGGCCGTGGTCGAGCTGTCCGCGGCCGAGATGGTGACCGGAGCGAGCCGGCTGGTCGCCGGGATCCTGCAGCTGATGCTGCTCGCCTTCGGGATCATCGGGGCCGCGCAGGTGGTCGACCTGCCCCGGTACGAGGTGCCGGTGAGCGCCCCGGAGAACTCGATCGGCACGTGGGCGCCGTGGCTGGGCGCGCTGGTCGTGGGGATCGGCTGCTATCTGGTGTACTCAGGCCCGCCCCGTACCCTCGGCTGGCTCTGTTTCGTGCTCTACGCCGGCTGGACCGGCCAGTACCTGGGCGGCATCGTGCTCGGCGGCTACCTGAGCGGGTTCGTCGGCGCTCTGGTGCTGACCGTGGTGGCGTACATCGTGGAGCGTCTGCCGTCCGGGCCACCGGCGCTGGTCTCCTTCCTGCCCGGGTTCTGGCTGCTGGTGCCGGGGGCGCTGAGCCTGATCGGGCTGACCGAATACCTGGCCCAGAGCGCCACGCTGGGTTCGGAGGATCTGCTCGGCGCGGCCGGGTCGATGGTGGCGGTGGCGCTCGGCGTCCTCTGCGGGCACCCGATCTTCCGGGCCCTGGCGCGCACCTTCGGCCGGACCGGGCTGCTGCGCACCGAACGCAGGTAACGGGCTGATACGCACCGAACGCAGGTAACGGCTCTGCGCATCGAACGCAGGTAAACCGCTCTCCACGGATGAGGCGACAACCGCCCGCCGACACCGACGATGCCGCCAGAAGCCGCTCTGTCACGAAGGGAGGCGGCGTTGAGCTCCACTGACGTGTCCGCCAAGCGGACCATCAACTACATATCCTGGGTCGCGCTGGCGTTGATGACCACGAGTTCGGTGGCCAGTCTGCGCCCGTCCCCGACGATGGCCGTCTACGGCCTGGCCAGCATCTTCCTGTACCTGGTGCCGGCCATCGTGTTCCTGCTGCCGACCGCGCTGGTGTCGGCGGAACTGGCGTCCGGCTGGTCCGGCGGCGTCTACAAGTGGGTGAGCGAGGGACTGAACAAGCCACTGGGCTTCCTCGCGGTGTGGTGCCAGTTCGCCATGACGATCTTCTACTACCCGAGCCTGCTCGGGTTCGTGGCGAGCACGCTGGCGTACGTCATCAATCCCGAACTGGCCTCCAGCGGCGTCTGGACCGCCATCGTGATCATGGTCTGCTACTGGACCGGCGTGTGGATCTCGTCGCGCGGCACCAGCGGGGTCGCCGGCCTGGCCAGCGGCGGCCTGATCATCGGCACGCTGATCCCGGGCGCCCTCCTGGTGATCCTCGGCACGGTGTTCCTGGGTCAGGGCAACGAGTCGGCCGCCCCGATGACCGCCGACCACCTGCTGCCGGCCTGGGCCGGGCTGTCCAGCCTGGTGCTGATCGTCAACAACTTCCTGTCCTACTCGGGCATGGAGATGAACGCGGTGCACGTCGGCTCGCTGAAGAACCCGGGCCGGGAGTTCCCGCGGGCGATGTTCCTGGCCATGGGCCTGGTGCTGCTGATCTTCATCCTGCCCGCGCTGGCGATCAGCTGGGTGGTGCCGGCCGAACAGCTGTCGCTGACCGCCGGGGTGATGCAGGCGTTCGACGCGGTGTTCGCCGAGTTCGGCACCCAGTGGCTGACCCCGATCCTGGGCATCATGCTGGTCGCCGCGTCGCTGGGCGGCATGCTGACCTGGCTGGCCGGGCCGTCCAAGGGCCTGCTGCTGATCTCCCGGCAGGAGGGCTATCTGCCACCGTTCCTGCAGAAGCTGAACAAGCACGGCGTGCAGCAGAACATCCTGGTCACCCAGGGGCTGGTGACGACCGTGATCGCGCTGGCCTACGCGTTCATCCCGGACGTGTCCAGCGCGTACTGGATCTTCTCGGTGATCACCACACAGGTGTACCTGATCATGTACCTGCTGATGTTCGTGGCTGCCGTACGCCTGCGCAGGACCCAGCCCGACCACCCGCGCGGCTACCGGGCCCCGATGATCACCGGGCTCTGCGGCGTCGGGTTCGCGGCGTCGTTGGCCGCCCTGCTGATCGGCTTCATCCCGCCGTCGCAGTTCGGCTCCGGCAGCGTCGGCACCTACCTGCTGATCGTCGCCGGTGGCGCGCTCGGCCTGGGCCTGCTGGTGCCGTACCTCTTCTACCGGCTGCGCAAACCGTCCTGGAAGGAGGCGTCGGCGGCATGAGAGCCAACACGCTGCTCTACACCATCTGCGGGGCGACGGTGGTGCTGTTCGCCGGCATCGGCCTGATCACCTACAGCAACGACTACCAGGCCGACAAGGCCGCCGAGAAGGCCGCCCAGCTGCAGGCCGAACTCACCGCGGCCGGGCTGCGGGTGCCGTCGACCGAGCAGATCGTCAACACGCTCGGCGCCGACGGCGGGGCGGTCTGCCTCGACCCGGACGACGCGCTGCGTCGCGGCATCCTCTACGGCCAGCTCACCAACGGCGCCGGCGGGCCCGGGCTGCGGCCCGTGATCGCCGACAACAAGGTGGTCCAGGGCCAGCTGCTGATCATCAAGGTGTACTGCCCGACATACCTCGAACCGTTCCAAGAGGTCGTCGACGGCCTCAAACTCGAGGACGTGGCCTGATGGGGCTGCGCGAGGACGTCGCCGCCCTGATGGGCCGGGCCCGCAGCGACCTGGCCGAGCTGGTGGCGATCCCGTCGGTGGCCGACCCCCGGCAGTTCCCGCCCGAGGAGTGCACGAAGGCGGCGAACTGGGTGGTGGACCGGTTCGCCGAGGCCGGCTTCACCGGCCTGGCCCTGCACGACACCAGCGACGGCAGCAAAGCAGTCCATGGGGTACGCCCGTCGCGTGACCCGGACGCGCCGACCGTGCTGCTGTACGCCCACTACGACGTGCAGCCGCCGTTGGACGAGGCGGCCTGGCGTACCCCGCCGTTCACCCTCACCGAGGTGAACGGACGCTGGTACGGCCGGGGCGCCGCCGACTGCAAGGGCAACATCGTCATGCACCTGACCGCGCTGCGGGCCCTGGGCGACGACCTCGGCGTCAACCTGAAACTGATCGTGGAGGGTTCCGAGGAACAGGGCACCGGCGGCCTGGAGGATTTCGTCGAACGCCATCCGGACCTGCTCGCCGCCGACGCGATCCTGGTCTGCGACACCGGCAACGCGGCGGTCGGAGCGCCGGCCGCCACAGTGACGCTGCGCGGCCTGGCCAACGTGGTGGTGACGGTCGACGCGCTGGCCGGCGAGGTCCACTCGGGCATGTTCGGCGGCCCGGCCCCGGACGCGCTGGCCGCGCTGATCCAGATCCTGTCGTCCCTGCGCGACCGGGTCGGCAACACCACGATCGCCGGGCTGGACAGCGGCCAGACCTGGACCGGGGCGCCCTACCCGGCCGAGCAGTTCCGGGCCGACGCCGGACTGCACGACGGGGTGGCGCTGCTCGGTGACGGCACGGTGTCCGACATGGTGTGGGCGCGGCCCGCGGTCACCGTGCTCGGCATCGACTGCCCGCCGGTGGTCGGTTCGGCGGCGGCGATCCAGCCGCGCGCCCGGGCCCGGCTCAATCTGCGGGTGCCGCCGGGCACCGACGCCGCCAAGGCGCAGGACGCGCTGATCGCGCACCTGCACGCGGCGGCGCCGTGGGGCGTGCGGGTGAGCGTCGAGCCGGAGGCCCTGGGCCAGCCGTTCGAGGCCCGCACCGGCGGCCCGGCCTACCGCACGCTGGAGTCGGCGATGCGGGAGGCGTACGGCCGGGACATGGCCACCCTCGGTCAGGGCGGCTCGATCCCGCTGTGCAACGTGTTCGCCGCCACCTACCCGGAAGCCGAGATCATCCTGATCGGGGTGGAGGAGCCACTGGCCGCGATCCACGCCCCGAACGAGAGCGTCGACCCGGGCGAGATCGCCCGCCTGGCGCACGCCGAGGCGCTGTTCCTGAGGCATTACCGGAAGTAGGAGGGGACGGAACAGGCCCGGCAGCGTGCTGCCGGGCCTGTTCCGTTGTTCCGGTCAGGAGCGCCGGCGGCGGTCGCGGCGGCGCTGGGGGGCCCGGGGCAGGTGGCTGATGCCGGCCGCCAGATACGGGCCGACCAGTTCCACCCGGTCCCCGGACGGCGCGGTGACCTCGAGCAACGCGCCGTCCGGCAGGCGCAGGTGCACGGCGAGGGCGCCCCGCCGCCCGGACAGGCCGTACACCCCGGCCACGGTGATCTGGGCGAACATCCGCAACCGGCGGTCGAGGACCGGCCCCCGGCGGATCACCAGCACGTCGTCGCGCCAGTATGCCCACATCCGCCGGGACCAGCGCCGGCGCAGGAACCGCCAGCAGGCCGGCCGGGGCCCGGCGGACCGGAACCGGGCGGCGAACACCGGGCCCTCGCGGATGAACGCCCGCTGCCGGCGGCGGTCCCAGGCGATGCCGGCCAGTAGTGACAAACCCAGCGCCAGCAGAGCGGCCGACGCGACGATCGATACGTTCAACCCGCAACTCCTCCGCGTTCCGTCCTGGCTACAGCCTCGACGGGTCAGCGGGCGGGCGCGTCACCCCGCAATGATGAGATCAGGAGCCCCGGATGAGATCAGGAGGCACGGGCGATGCAGATGCGGGCGTTCAGCCGGGCCCCGGCCTCGTAGAACATGTACTGCACGCCGCCGTCGGTGCCGAACGACGGCGCGGCGGTGCGGCCGTTGTCGGAGGCGATCGGGGTGTGGAAGACGCCGAGGTGGACCTCCCGGTCGAAGCCGTTGCCGACCTCGGTGATCCGCATCTTCCCGTCGTTGCCGTGGTAGGCGACGTAGGTGGTGCCGTTGCGCTCGACCACGTGCGGGCCGGAGATGTCGGTGAGCCCGTCCGGGGCCGGGCTGATCAACGGGGTCTGGGCGAACTGCCACTGGTCCCAGCCGTTGGGTGACCAGCCGTGGTAGATGTGCCGCTTCCCGCCGAGCACACCCATGTAGACCATCACGTACCGGCCGCTGTGCGCGAACACCCGGGCGTAGGAGGTCTCGGTGAGGCCGGGCACGAGCCGGGTGCTGAGGATCGGCGTCTCGTCACGGAAGGTGAGCCCGTCCGAGGACCGGGCGACCCGGGTGGTGGTGTTCTCCCCGTGGTAGTAGAGGTAGAACTGCCGGGCCGACGGGATCCAGGTGACGTGCGGTGACGACACGTGCGACACGGTGGTGCTGGGCAGCACGTTGTCGATGACCGGGTTCGCGGTGTGCTCGGTGAACGGCCCGGCCAGCGAGTTCGCCCAGGCCACGCAGATGCCGCCGGGCTTCTCGTGCGGTGCGTAGTACAGGTAGTAACGGCCGCGGGCGCCGCTGATCTTGTCGTAGACGCCGCGGATGCACGGGAAGATGAACTCCCCGGTCGGGTTGTAGGCCAGCGGCATGGTCAGCGCATCCCGCAGGTAGGTGTAGGCAGGCATGCCGGCCGGCCCGGCGGCCTGCGCCGCGCGGGGCACGGAAGCGACGAACAGGCCGGCGGTCCCGGCGATCAACGAGCGTCGTTTCACAATCAAACCCTTTCTTGGGTACGGACGACGGGCCCCCGAATGACCTGAAGTTTCGCGACCGTTAACGATGCAGGTCAAGGTGCTAATACCTATTACTGCTGGACTTTCCTTGACGCCCGCCGATGCCGTGTCCCACGATTTCCCCAGTTTGTTAATGCGTATTACCGGCGCAACAAAGGGGACCCAGTGTCGAGCAGCAGGCGGGTGACGCAGCAGGACATCGCCCGGATGACAGGCGTCAGCCAGACCACCGTGTCGATGGTGCTCAACGAGCGGGAGGACGCCGCCCGGATCGCCCCGGAGACCAGGGAGCGGGTGCTCGCGGCGATCCGCCGCACCGGCTACGTCGCCGACCCGATCGCCCGGCGGCTGGCCGACCGGCGCAACCGGTTCCTGGGGGTGTTCACCTACGAGCCGGTGTTCCCGGCCGGGCTCGGCGACTTCTACCACCCGTTCCTGGTCGGCATCGAGGAGTGTGCCGAGAGCATCGGCTGTGACCTGCTGCTGTTCACCAGCGCGCCGGTGGTGGACGGGCGGCGGCGGATCTTCCACTCGGACAACCGGCTGCGGCTGGCCGACGGGTGCATCCTGCTCGGCCGCTGGCTCGACCCGGACGAGCTGGCCCGGCTGATCGCCGAGGGGCAGCCGTTCGTGAGCGTGGGCCGCCGCGACGACGCCGGCGGGCCGGTGCCCTATGTCGGCGCCGACTACCCGGCGGCCACCGCGGCGCAGGTCAGGCGGGCGGTCGAGCTGGGCCACCGGCGGATCGCCTACGTGGGTGAGGGCGCGGGCGCCGAGTCGCACGCCGACCGGCTGAGCGGCTTCACGGCCGCGGTCGGGGAGGCCGGGATCAGCGGCGTGCACGTGCCGTTCACCGCGGCCGCACAGGTCATGGATCGACTACTGGAGCAGGAGGTCACGGCGATTTTCGTGGAAGAGTTCGCGGACGGGGCGATGCTGGCCGAGGAGGCTGGGCGGCGCGCGCTGGCCGTACCCGATGATCTGTCTTTTGTGGCTCTCGGGGATCCGACCCGGCCGGTCGGCACGGACCTGGAGTTCACCGGATTCCGGATTCCGCGGCGGGAGATGGGCTGGCAGGCCGTCGAGGTGCTGTCGGCGATCCTGGACGGAACTGGCGGGTCGATTCAGCGGCTGCTGCCGTGCGAGCCGGTGGCCGGGGCGACGCTGGCGGTGGCCCGTGCGTGAGATGCAGGCCGACGTGGTGATCATCGGTGGTGGGCTCGGTGGGGTGGCGGCGGCGCTGGCCGCGCTGCGGGCCGGCCGGTCGGTGCTGCTGACCGAGGAGCACGCCTGGCTCGGCGGGCAGCTGACCAGCCAGGCGGTGCCGCCGGACGAGCACAGCTGGGTCGAGCGGTTCGGGGTGACGGCGAGTTACCGGGCGCTGCGCGACGGCATCCGCGACTACTACCGCGCCCACTATCCGCTGACCGATCGGGCCCGCCGCACCCGGGACCTCAACCCGGGCGCCGGGCACGTCAGCCGGCTGTGTCACGAACCGCGGGTGGCGGTGGCCGTCCTGGAGGCGATGCTCGCGCCCTACCGCGGTTCGGGGCGGTTGCGGCTGCTGCAACCGGCCGTGCCGGTGTCGGCGGAGACCGACGGCGACCGGGTCACCTCGGTGACCGTCCGGCACCACGGCGACCCGATCGTGCTCACCGCGCCGTACGTGCTGGACGCCACCGAGACCGGCGAGCTGCTGCCGATGACCGGAACCGAACACGTCACCGGCGCCGAGTCGCAGGCCGACACCGGGGAGCCGAGCGCCGCCGAGATCGCCGACCCGGCGAACATGCAGGCGATGTCGGTGTGCTTCGCGATCGACCACGTCGACGGCGACCACACCGTCGACCGGCCGGAGCGCTACGACTTCTGGCGCGCCTACCAGCCGCCGTTCTGGGGCGCGCCGATGCTGTCCTGGCAGACCCCGAACCCGCGCACCCTGCAGATCTCCACCCGGTCGTTCACCCCGAACCCGGACGACGACCCGTGGCTGGTCGACGCCGACCAGCGGGTCAACCCCGGTGACGGCAACCTGTGGACGTTCCGGCGGATCGCCGCCCGCCGCAACTTCGCTGGCGGCGCCTATCCGAGCGACATCTGCCTGGTCAACTGGCCGATGATCGACTACTTCGAGGAGCCGTACGTAGGCGCCCCCGACCCGGCCGCGGTGGAACGGGCCGCCCGGGAGCTGTCCCGCTCGGTCCTGTACTGGCTGCAGACCGAGGCGCCCCGGCCGGACGGCGGCACCGGCTGGCCCGGCCTGCGGCTGCGCGGCGACGTCACCGGAAGCCCGGACGGGCTGGCCATGGCGCCGTACGTCCGCGAGTCGCGCCGGATCCGCGCCGAGTACACGGTCGTCGAGCAGGACCTGTCGCTGGCCGTGCGCGGCGACAAGGGCGCGGTGTCCTATCCCGACGCGGTCGGGGTCGGCATGTACCGGATCGACCTGCACCCGTCCACCGGGGGCGACAACTACATCGATGTGGCGTCCTGCCCGTTCGAGATCCCGCTCGGCGCGCTGCTGCCCCAGCGGATGGAGAACCTGCTGGCGGCCGGCAAGAACATCGGCACCACGCACATCACCAACGGCTCGTTCCGGCTGCACCCGGTCGAGTGGAACGCCGGCGAGGTGGCGGGGGCGCTGGCCGCCTTCTGCCTCGACCGCGCGGTGTCCCCACGCGCCGTCCGGAACACCCCTTCGCTTCTCACCGAGTTCCAGAACCACCTGAGCGCCGACGGTGTCGAGCTGCGCTGGCCCGACATCAGCGGTTACTGAGAAAGGACCCTCATGCGAAAGTTCGCTCCCATAGCCGCATTGCTCCTGCTCACCGCCTGCGGCAGTCAGCCCGAGGCGGACGGTCCGGTCACGCTGCGGATGACCACCTGGTCGGCGAACCCGGCCCACGTCGAACTGTTCAACGCGATCGCCGCCGACTACAAGACGACCCACCCGGACGTGACGGTCGCGTTCGAGGCGCTGCCGCTGGAGAACTACACCACCACGGTGACCACGCAGATCGCCGGCGGCAACCCACCCGACATCGCATGGATCCTCGAAGGCGCCGCCCCCGACTTCGTGGCGTCCGGCGCTCTGGTCCCGCTGGACGACAGCATCGAGAACACCGCCGACCTCGCGCCCACGGCGACCGCGTTGTGGAAGCAGGACGGCAAGCTGATCGGGTACCCGTTCTCCACCTCGCCGTTCGGTGTGTTCGTCAACACCGACCTGCTGAAACAGGCCGGTCAGACGCTGCCCGCCGGCGAACAGTGGACCTGGGAGAACGCGATCGCGGTGGCCGGCGCGACGGCCGCGAAGACCGGAAAACAGGGTCTGGTCATCCGCGACTTCGACTACAAGGACTGGACCAACCTGGCGACCGTCTTCCGTGGCTGGGGCGCCGACGCCTGGACCGCCGACGGCAAGACCTGCGGCTTCGACCAGCAGCCGATGGTCGACGCGATGACCTTCCTGCACCAGGCCGTCTTCACCGGCAAGGCGCTGCCCGCACCGGGCGTGGCCGCCGACTTCTTCGCCGGCGAGTCGGCCATGACCATCGCCCAGATCTCCCGGGCGTCGCTGCTCAAGGACGGCACGTTCGCCTGGACCCTGGTGCCGCTGCCGGCCGGGCCGGCCGGCGCCTACTCGGTGATCGGGCAGGGCGGGCTCGGCGTGCTCAAGAAGGGGAAGAACACGGCCGCCGCCAGCGAGTTCGTCAAATTCTTCACCAGCCAGGCCAACTCGGAGAAACTCGCCCAGTTCTTCCCGCCGCCCCGGCAGTCGCAGCTGAACGCGACCACCCTGGCCAAGGCGAACCCGCTGCTCAAGCCGGAACAGCTGCAGGACGTGGTGATCGACGGCATCGCCACCGGCAAGGTCAAGCCCAGCCACGCCGGCAGCGCCGAGATCAACCAGGCGGTCCGGGCCGCGCTCGACCCGCTGTGGAAGCCCGGCGCCGACGTCAAGGCGGTCCTCGGCGGCGTGTGCACAGCCATCAACCCGCTGCTGGCGAAGTGAGCTACTGGACCACCCGGCGGCGCGACCATCTGACCGGCTACCTGTTCGTCACCCCGGCCCTGATCGGCGCGGTCGCCTTCGTGTTCGTTCCCCTCGTGCTGGTCGTCTGGTACAGCCTGCACGAGTGGAACGTGCTCGCCGACACGTTCGACTTCGTCGGGGCCCAGAACTACCGGGCGCTCGCCGAGGATCCGCAGTTCCCGGGCGTGCTCCGGGCGACCGCGCTGTTCTCGGCGGGCCTGGTCGTACTCAATCTGGGTCTTGCTCTGGTCCTGGCCGTGCTCCTCAACCAGAAGCTGCGGGGCACGACGTTCTTCCGGGTGCTGTTCTTCTCGCCGGTCGTGGTGTCGCTGCTGGCCTGGACCATCGTGTGGGGTTTCCTGCTGCAGGACAACGGCGGCATCAACGCGTTCCTCGACCTGGCCGGCGTCGACGGCCCGAACTGGCTGCGATCCGAGGGCACGGCGATGGCCTCGGTCGTGATCGTGCAGGTGTTCAAGAACGTCGGCCTCAACATGGTGCTGTTCCTGGCCGCGTTGCAGGGTGTCCCGCCGGAACTGTACGAGGCGGCCCGCACCGACGGCGCCGGCGCGTGGACCGTCTTCCGGCGGATCACGCTGCCACTGATCAGCCCGACGATCCTGCTCACCTCGATCATCACGGTGGTCGGCTCGTTGCAGGTGTTCGCGCAGATCAGCGTCCTCACCCAGGGCGGGCCGGGCACCTCCACCACGGTCCTCGTCTACTACCTGTACCAGCAGGCGTTCCAGTTCCACGCCTTCGGCTACGGCTCCACCCTGTCCGTCGTGCTGTTCCTGATCGTGCTGGCGCTGACCGTTCTCCAATGGCAGATGCGCAAGAAGTGGGTCTTCCATGAGAACTAAGAACAAGCTTCTGCTGTACGGCCTGCTGCTGGCGCTGTGCGTGCCGTTCGTCTTCCCCACCTGGTGGATGGTCACCAGCTCGTTCAAGCCGAACGCTTCGATCTTCGCGTTCGACTTCGCGCCGGGCACCTGGACACTCGAGCCGTGGCGGCAGGTGTTCACCATGCAGCCGTTCGCTCAGCAGTACTGGAACAGCGCGTACATCGCGGTCGTGGTCACGCTGGGCACCCTGGTGGTGGCGTCGACGGCCGGCTACGCGTTCGCGCGGATCCGGTTCCCCGGGCAGAACGCCCTCTTCCTGGTGGTGCTGACCGGGCTGCTGATCCCGAGCGAGGTGACGATCGTGCCGCTGTTCCGGATGTTCAACAGCCTCGGCCTGGTCGACACGCACTGGCCGCTCATCCTGGTCCCGATGCTGGGCCCGCCGAGCGTGCTGGCGACGTTCATCATGCGGCAGTTCTTCATCACGCTGCCCGGCGAACTGGAGGAGGCGGCCCGCATCGACGGGCTGGGCCGGCCCGCCATCTTCCGGCGGATCGCGCTGCCGCTGGCCCGCCCGGCCCTCGGCGCGGTCGCGATCTTCACCTTCCTGCACAGCTGGAACCTGTACCTGGAACCGGTGGTCTACATCTCGTCCCGGACGAAATACACGCTGCCCCAGGCGCTCACCCAGTTCACCGACGCCTACCAGGGACAACTGTGGAACGTGCAGCTGTCGGCGGCGTCGATGACCGCGATCCCGGTGCTGATCGTGTTCGTGATCGCCCAGCGGCAGTTCATCGAAGGTTTGGCCCATACCGGCCTGAAGGGGTGAGGCGCTAGGTTCTCCAGCATGAATCGATGGTGGTTGTGGGCGGTCGGGGGCGTCGGCGCGGTCATCCTGGCGGTGGCCGGGTGGAAGACCTTCTTCTCCCCCGATCCGGGCGCGGCGCTCATCGTGCTGGTGATCACCGGCGGCCTGCTGCTGATCAGCCCGTTCCTGCTGCCCCGCCTGGAGGCCCTCGTCCTCGGCACCGACGGCTTCAAGCTGCGGGTGGTCCGGGAGATGGCGCTGCACGGCGCGCCGGAGACGGCCCGGCTGCTCGACAACACCGAACTGGCGGAGATCGCCGAGGCGTACGGGGTGATCCACACCCAGCTGGTCGGCGGCACCTTCTACACCGTCCGCAAGCAGGTGCAGGATCACCTCGTCACCCGGGCCGCGGCGTTCGCCAGCCAGCGGACCCTCAACCCGGACGAGATCAGGGCTCTCTTCCCGACCGCGTCCGGGCCGGTGCGGGTGCTGCTGCTCGGGCTGATGCAGGGCGATCCGCGGCTGGTCGACGTGGCGGCGCTGGCCGAGGGGATCAGTGTCCCGGTCACCCGTAACGAGCAGTTCCAGGCGCTGGTGCTGGTGCTGGCCAACCTGCGGCGCTTCACCGAGACCGAGCGGGCCGCCCTGATGGCCGCGATCGACGGCGCCGACCTGGGCCAGGACGACAGCGACCGCCGCAAGATGGTGGACCGGATCCGGGCGGCCGATCACTCGCCGCAGTGAATCCGCGGCCCGGCGGCGGTCCGGGAGCGTCCGGCGGCTGATGCTGAGGGCATGTCCGTCATGATGATCCTCAAGTTGAAGGCCGACCCGGACGCTCTGGAGCGCTTCGCGAACGCCAACCCCGAGCTGATGGCCCGCGTCGAGAAGGCGGGCCGTGAGCTCGGCAACGTCAGGCACTCCTTCGCCGCCGGCGACGGCGAGGTGGTCGTCGTCGACGAGTGGCCGGACGAGGCGGCGTTCCACACGTTCTTCGCGAGCCAGCCCGACGTGGGGCAGATCATGCACGCGGCCGGCGCCGAGGGCACGCCGGAGATCACCTTCTACCGGAAGCTGGACACCCCAGGGCAGTTCTGAACGGGCGGACGACAGGCCGGGACGGCGCGTCGGGCAGGATGATCACATGCCTGACGCGCCGTTCGCCGTGTTCGACGTGGACGGGGTGGTCGCCGATGTCCGGCACCGGCTCCGGCACGTCGCGCGGCAGCCGAAGAACTGGGCGGCGTTCTTCCGCGCCGCCGACCGGGACACGCCGCTGGCCGACGGGACCGACCTGGTCCACCGCTATGCCGGCGATCACCGGCTGGTGTGGCTGACCGGGCGGCCGGAGTGGCTGCGGCCGGTGACCGAGGCCTGGTTCGCGCGGCACGGGCTGCCGGCCGGGCGGCTGCTGATGCGGCCCGACGACGACCGGCGGCCCGCCCGGGACTACAAGCTCAGCCGGCTGCGGCGGCTCGCCCGGGACGGGGCGATCGCGGTCGTCGTGGACGACGATCCGGCCGTCGTGAAACGGCTGAAAAGCGAGGGGTTTCCGGTGCGGCTGGCCGACTGGGTGCCGTACGAACGCTCGCTGCGACAGGCACAGGAACGCGACGGCCGTACCTGAACTATGGTTGCGGGGTGTGGCGGCCGGTGGCCGCCATCGTTTCGTGAGGGGTGTGGATCGGTGAGTCAAAACGTGCTGACATCGGCGGCGGGGGTTGCCGCCCAGGCGGCGCGACGGCGTACGTTCGCGGTGATCTCCCACCCGGACGCCGGCAAGTCGACGATGACCGAGGCCCTCGCCCTGCACGCGCGTGTGATCGGCCAGGCCGGCGCGGTGCACGGCAAGGGCGACCGCAAGGGTGTCGTCTCCGACTGGATGGCGATGGAGCAGCAGCGTGGCATCTCGGTCACGTCGGCGGCTCTCCAGTTCTCCTACGGCGACACCGTCATCAACCTGCTCGACACGCCCGGTCACGCCGACTTCTCCGAGGACACGTACCGGGTGCTGACCGCCGTCGACAGCGCGGTGATGCTGCTGGACGCGGCCAAGGGCCTGGAGCCGCAGACGCTGAAGCTGTTCGAGGTGTGCCGGCAGCGCAGCATCCCGGTGATCACGTTCATCAACAAGTGGGACCGGCCGGGCCATGAGGCGCTCGCGCTGATGGACGAGATCGAGCAGCGGATCGGGCTCAAGCCGACCCCGCTGACCTGGCCGGTCGGGATCGCCGGGCACTTCCACGGCGTCATCGACAGGCGGACCGGGGTGTTCACCCGGATGCAGCGCTCCCCCGGCGGCGCCGACCTGGCGATCGAGGAGGAGATGGGCGACGCCGAGGCGGCCGAGCGGTACGGCGCCGAGTGGGTGACCGCCAACGAGGAGCTGGAGCTGCTCGGGATGACCGGCGCCGACCACGACCAGGCGACGTTCCTGGCCGCCACCAGCACGCCTGTGCTGTTCGGGGCGGCGGTCGCCAACCTGGGTGTCCGGCAGCTGCTGAACATCCTGGTCGAGATGGCCCCGCCGGCCACCGCCCGGCCCACCGCGGCCGGTGGCGAGCAGCCGGTGGACAGCCCGTTCTCCGGGTTCGTGTTCAAGATCCAGGCGAACATGAACCGCGCCCACCGCGACCAGGTCGCGTTCATGCGGATCTGCTCGGGCCGGTTCGAGCGCGGCATGATCGTCACGCACGCCGGGACCGGGCGGCCGTTCACCACCAAGTACGCGCAGCAGGTCTTCGGGCAGGGCCGCGACACCATCGACGAGGCGTTCCCGGGTGACGTGGTGGGCCTGGTCAACGCGACCGCGCTCGGTATCGGTGACACGCTCTACGCCGACAAGGCGGTCCAGTACCCGGCGCTGCCGTCGTTCCCGCCGGAGCACTTCGCGGTGTGCCGGACCGATGACACCGGCGCCTACAAGCGGTTCCGCCGGGGCATCGAGCAGCTCGACGGCGAGGGTGTGGTGCAGGTGCTCCGGTCCGACCTGCGTGGTGACGGCCTGCCGGTGCTGGCCGCGGTCGGGCCGATGCAGTTCGAGGTGGCCAGTTTCCGCCTGGAGGCCGAGTTCGGGGTCAAGGTGCATCTGGACCGGCTGCCGTACGAGATCGCGGCCGTCACCGACGCCGAGGGCAAGGAGATGCTGCGCGGGGAGTCCCAGGTCGAGGTGATGACCCGGGTCCGGGACGGTGCGCTGCTCGCGGTGTTCGCGCACCGCTGGCGGATGCGGACGGTGGCCGGCCGCCACCCGAACCTGAAGCTGGACGCCCCGCTGGACGCCGGCCTCTGAGCGGAGCGGCGGGGGCCGGCCCGGGGGGGGGGGCGGGCCCCACCGTGCGGGGGTGGCCCGTGGTGGTGCCCACCGTTTGGGGCGCGCGGGTGCCCCCGAACTTCTCGGTGGCCACCGGCGCCACGATCGCCAGTTTCTGGACCATCAAGGCCGGGCC
>NZ_JBEZXU010000077.1:0-54596 GCF_040638175.1 Actinoplanes sp. NPDC026670 | reverse complement strand
CCCCCGCGAAACCCTCAACTGGCGCACCCCCACCGAAAAACTCAACGAGTTCCTCACCAGCACCGATGCAACCACCCCTTGACTCCAAGCGGGACGTGGAAAGGCCTGCAAGATCGGCGCGAGGGTGGAGAACCGTGCAAGATCGGCGGGCAGCGAGCAGCGAGCAGCGAGCAGCGAGTCGCGGGCGGCGAGCAGCGAGTCGCGGGCGGCGAGGCACGGAGGTGGCCGCGAGAGTGGGCGCGGGCCGGGCAGGGGGCGCGGTTGTGGAGATGGGCGGGAGCGCGGGCTAGGGGTGGTTACATCTGGAAGCTGTGGCGGCCCGGGTGGGTGGCCGGCAGCAGGCAGTCGTCGCCGCTCGGTGGGTCGGCTTGTTCGCAAGTGTCCAGGTGGCGTAGTTCCCGGGCCTGGCGGTTCCAGCGGATCCACCACCAGCGGTCGCCGCCGTCGTCGGCGAGGATGAATGCGGCGTGCATCTGTTCGTGGCCGGCGGCGAGTTCACAGGCGACGTTGTCGGACGGCGGAGCTCCGACCCGTTCGGGCAGGTCGGCCAGCCCGTCCATCTCGGCCGGGGTGAGCGTGGTGGCGACGGCGCAGCGCGGCCATACCCAGGCCGCGGCGGTGGTGTCCTCGACGATCACGCTGCCCATACCTCTCGCTGACGGTGTCGGTGCTTCAGGCGGCGGGCGTACCCAAGGTCGGCGTCTGTAAACATCTATGTCGATTAATTTTCAGAATAGAGGCCGGGTGATGGTTCCGCTGACCGTGCGTAAGATGCCTCCATGATCGAGATCGGCGGCCATCTCCCGCAAGCCTCGCCCACCGCCTGGATCGCGCCGGGCGCGGTCGTCGCGGGCCGTGTCACGCTCGGCCCGGACTCCAGCGTCTGGTATCACACGGTCGTGCGCGCCGATCTGGACGCGATCAGCATCGGCGCCGGCACGAATCTTCAGGACGGTGTGGTCGTGCACGCCGACCCGGGGCATCCGGCCAGCATCGGCGCCAACGTCAGCGTCGGTCATCGGGCCGTCCTGCACGGCTGTGTCATCGAGGACGACGTGCTGATCGGCATGGGCGCGATCGTCATGAACGGCGCTCACGTCGGCGCCCGTTCGATCATCGCCGCAGGCGCGCTGATCCCGGAAGGCGTGACGATCCCGCCCGGGTCGCTCGTGCTCGGCGCGCCGGGCAAGGTGCGCCGGGAGACCACCACCGACGAGCATGCCGCCATCGCCGCCAACGCCTTGATCTACGTCGAGCTGGCCAAGCAGCACCGGGCGGCGACCGCACCGCCGGCGGAATAGCCGGCCGAGCGCCATAGGGCCGGCGGTCGAGCAAGGCGGAATAGCCGGCCGAGCGCCATAGGGCCGGCGGTCGAGCAAGGCGGAGTAGCCGACTGAGCGCCATAGGGCCGGCGGTCGAGCAAGGCGGAGTAGCCGGTAGGGCGGCATATGGCAGCGGTCGCGCAAGGCGGAGTAGCCGGCCGGGCGGCATCGGGCGGCGGTCGAGCAAGGTGAAGCGTTACCTGACCGGCCGGGCCCGCCGCCTGGACCGGTCAGGTAACGCGGTCAGGACGTCAGCCGCGACGCCACTTCTGGTTGAGGGTTCCGGCGCAGTCCCAGAGCTGCACCCGGGCGCCTTCGTTGTTGTTCCAGTCCTGGATGTCGATGCACTTGTTGGCCTGCGGGTTCACCAGATCACCGGCGGCGCTGAGCACCCACTGCTGGGCCGGGTTGCCGCTGCACGTGACGATCTGCAGGACCACCCCGTTGGCGGTGGAGCCCCACGGCACGTCCAGGCACTTGTTGTTGCCGGTGCGCAGCGCCCCGCCGACGGCCTCCCAGCGCTGGGCGGCTGAGCCGTTGCAGTTCCACATCTGGACGAGGACGCCGTCGGCGAAGTTCGAGTTCGGCACGTCGAGGCACTTGTTGTTCCAGTTGCTGATCACGGCGCTGCCAGCACTGCCGCCGGATGTGGTGAGCGACAGGCCGTACACCGAAAGGATCTCGTTGACCGGCTGGAACCACATGGTGCCGCCGGAGGTGCAGTCGCCGGTGCCGCCGCTGGTGACGCCTTGGGCCTGATTGCCGGAGATCCACGACCCGCCCGAGTCGCCGGGCTGGGCGCACGCGTTGCTGCGGCTCAGCCCGGACACCGAGCCCTGCGCGTAGTTGATCGTCTCGTTCTTGCCGAGCAGGGTGCCGCAGCGCCAGCCGGTGGTCCGCCCGGAGCGGCAGATCGAGCTGCCGATCGCGGCCTCCTGCGAGCCGGCGACCAGCACGTTCCCGCCGGAGTAGTTGTTGACCCACGGCTGGGAGACCCAGTTGCCGTTGGTGCGCACCCACGCGTAGTCGTTGCCGGGGAAGGACGAGCCGGCGAACGTGCCCTGTGCGACGTTGTTGAATCCGAGGGTGGGGCTGCCGGTCCCGCCGCAGTGCCCGGCCGTGACGAACCCGCCGGCCACCGAGAACCCGACCGAGCACAGCGTGTTGCCGTTGATCACGTACTGGTCGCCGCCGCGGGTGTCGTACATCGGTTGTGGACGGGCCGCGGTGGTGGCCCGGACGGTGACCCCGGTCGCGCCGCTGGCCTCGGCGAACTTCCGGGCCTGGGCCTCGGCGCCGGGTGCGGCGGTGATGACGACGGTGTTCGAGACCGGGTCGGCGTACCAGCTGTGCACGGTGTCCGGTGCCGCGTCGCCGCGTTTGTCGAGCTTGGCGCGGGTGGTGGCGAGGTCGCTCTCACCGCGCTGGACCAGCTTCGGGACGGCGCCCTCGGCCCGGACCGCGGCGGCGTCGGCGGCGCTGGTGACGGCCACGGTCAGGCGGGTGCCGCCGTCCGGGATCCAGGCCCCGGCGAACCGTTTGCCGAGCTGGGCTCGCAGGCGCTTCTCGACGACCGGGGCAGCGGCCTCCACGGTCAGGCGCGCGGCGACCTCGTCGGCGTCCAGCCCGAGATCGCGCTGCATGGCGGCGAGCATGCCGGGGGAGAGGGCAGCGGCGAGCATGCCGGGGGCGAGGGCGGGGGATGGCGGCGCTGGTGGGGCGGCGAAGCCGGGGGCGGGGCTCAGGGTCGCAGCCAGCAGGAGAGCGGCGCCGAGCAGTGCGGGACGGTGCATGGTTCGTCCTTTCTTGCACGCACTTGACGGGGGAAAGAGAGCGCTCTCACCGGCAGAGTCTTGTGACGGCTAAGGTAACTGTCAACAAGCTTCAACAAAATATGTCGATGCCTTAGGGCGGGTCTGTTGCCAGGTGTTCGGCAATGCGCGAGGCTGTCATCTGGAACATGTTCGTTTCAGTTAGGTTTCCGCGCAAGTCCTTGACAGAAAAAGTTCGATGATGCGTGAATGTGTTCCACCGCGAGTCACCCCGCGGTCACCCCCAACGAGACATCACCGCGGCTAGCAGCCGCTTCTCTCGCAAGGAGTTCACGCAATGAGTGTTCGGTCGAACAGGTGGCGGCCTGCGGCTGCCGTGCTCGGTGCTGCCATGGTGCTGGCCGGAGCGGGCGCCTGCGCCAAGTCCGAGGAGACCCCCGCGACCAGCGGCGCCGGCCCCGTACCTGCCGCGTCGCAGGTCGTCCAGTCGGCCGCGCCCGGCGCCGCCACCTGCACCATCGACCAGTACGGCGGCACCAAGGTCGATCTCAAGACGGCCAAGGTCGGCTTCTCTCAGTCGGAGAAGGAGGCCAACCCGTTCCGGATCGCCGAGACCCAGTCCATCAAGGACGAGGCCGCCAAGCTGGGCATCGCAAACCTCACAACAGCGAACGCGAACTCACAGTTCAACAAGCAGATCAGCGACGTCGAGCAGATGATCGACTCCGGCGTGCAGCTGCTGGTCATCGCGCCGCTCAACTCCGACGGCTGGGACTCGGTCTTCGCCAAGGCGTCGGCCAAGAAGATCCCGATCGTCACGATCGACCGCAAGATCAACGCCACCGCCTGCAAGGACTACCTGACCTTCATCGGCTCCGACTTCGCCGAGCAGGGCAAGCGCGCCGCCGACGAGATGGCCAAGGCGCTGGGCAACAAGGGTGAGGTCGCGATCCTGCTGGGCGCGCCCGGCAACAACGTGACCACCCTCCGGACCAGCGGCTTCAAGGACCAGATCGCCAAGGTCGCCCCGGACATCAAGGTCACCTTCGAGCAGACCGGCAACTTCTCCCGCGAGGAGGGCCAGAAGGTCGCCGAGCAGCTGCTCCAGTCCAACCCCAACATCAACGGCATCTACGGCGAGAACGACGAGATGGCCCTCGGCGCGGTGACCGCGCTCAAGGGCGCCGGCAAGAAGGCCGGCGACGTCAAGATCGTGTCGATCGACGGCACCAAGGGCGCGGTCCAGGGCATCGTGGACGGCTGGATCTCCGCGGTCATCGAGTCCAACCCGCGCTTCGGCCCGCTGGCCTTCGAGACCGCGACCAAGTTCTTCGCCGGCGAGGCGGTCGGCCAGGACATCATCATCTCCGACCGCGCGTACGACACCACCAACGCCAAGACCGACGTCGGCAGCGCCTACTGATCGCGAGGGCGTCCGGCTCTCCGCCGGGCGCCCTTTCCCAACCCCCTTTGAGAGGTACGCGTGACGCTGCTCGAAGTCGCCGGCGTGTCCAAGAGTTTCCCCGGGGTCCGCGCGCTCGACGACGTGTCCTTCACCCTGCGGCCCGGCGAGGTGCACGCCCTCGTCGGTGAGAACGGCGCCGGCAAGTCCACCCTGATCAAAGTGCTGACCGGCGTCTACCAGCCGGACACCGGCGAACTGCGTTACCAGGGCCGGCCGGTCTCGTTCGCCGCCCCGATGGACGCCCAGCGCGCCGGGATCTCCACGATCTACCAGGAGGTCAACCTCATCCCGCTGATGAGCGTGGCCCAGAACCTCTTCCTCGGCCGGGAGCCCCGCAACCCGCTCGGCCTGATCGACCGCGGCCGGATGGAACGCGAGGCCCGCGGCATCCTCGCCGACTACGGCGTGACCACCGACGTACGCCGCCAGCTCGGCACCCTGGCCCTCGGCGCGCAGCAGATGGTCGCCCTGGCCCGGGCCGTGATGATCGACGCGAAGGTCGTCATCATGGACGAGCCCACCTCCTCGCTGGAGCCCCGCGAGGTGCAGACGCTGTTCTCGGTGATCCGCCGCCTGCACGGCCAGGGCATCGGCATCGTCTACGTGTCGCACCGGATGGACGAGCTCTACGAGATCTGCGACTCGGTCACCATCCTGCGCGACGGCCGGCTGGTCCACACCGGAAAGCTCGCCGGCCTGGAACGCATCGAGCTCGTGTCGATGATGCTCGGCCGGGAGATGTCGCAGACCAGGCGGCAGGGCTTCACCGCGTTCGCCGGCGACCACGAGACCGACGGCGACGCCCGGCCGGTCCTCAAGGTCACCGGGCTGACCAGCCGGACCAGGCTGCACGACATCAGCTTCGACGTGCGGCCCGGTGAGGTCGTGGGCCTGGGTGGACTGCTCGGCGCCGGCCGCAGCGAGACGATCAAGGCGATCGGTGGCGCGTACCCGATCGACTCCGGGACCGTCGAGGTCGACGGCGCCGAACTGAAACGGCCGACCACCGTCCAGGCCGTCGCCGCGGGCATCGCCGTGCAGCCGGAGGACCGCAAGGCCGAGGGCATCGTGGCCGGCCTGTCGGTCCGCGACAACATCGCCCTCGCCGTGCTGCCGCGCATGTCGCGGCTCGGCATCGTCTCGGACGCGAAGATCGACCAGGTCGTCGAGCGGTACATGACCCGGCTGCGGATCAAGGCGTCCAGCCCGGACCAGCTGGTCGGCAACCTGTCCGGCGGCAACCAGCAGAAGGTTCTGCTCGCCCGCCTGCTCGCCACCGATCCGAAGATCCTGCTGCTGGACGAGCCCACCCGCGGCATCGACGTCGGCGCCAAGGCCGAGGTGCAGAGCCTGATCGACGAGCTCGCCGGCGAGGGACTGGGCGTCGTCCTGGTCTCGTCCGACGCCGAGGAACTGGTCGAAGGCGCCGACCGGGTGGTGGTGTTGCGCGACGGCGTCGTCGTCGGCCACCTCACCGGCGACCAGGTGACCACCGAACACCTCATGGCCGGCATCGCCGCGGCAGCACCCCCCGAGGAACCCGCATGACCACGACCACTCTCACCGCCCGCCGCCCGGACATCAGGTCCTGGCTGCCCGAGTACGGCGTCTACCTCGCCGTCGGGCTGCTGATCCTCTACAACATCTTCTTCACCCCGTACTTCCTCACCCTCAGCAACCTGCGCATCCAGCTGATCCAGGTCGCCCCGATCGTGATCGTCGCGCTCGGGATGGCGCTGGTCATCGGCACCGAGGGCATCGACCTGTCGGTCGGCTCGGTGATGGCGCTGGCCGCTGCCCTGATCCCGCTCTACCTCGGGTACGGCGTGGTCGCCGCGATCGCAGTGTCGCTCGCCGCCGGAGTCGCGGTCGGCCTGATCAACGGTGTGCTGGTGGCCCGGGTCGGGTTGCAGCCGATCGTCGCCACCCTGGCCGTGTTCGTCGGCGGCCGCGGCCTGGCCGTGGTCATCTCGGACGGCCAGCTCAAGGACATCCGCAACCCGGACGTGCTCTACCTCGGCTCCGGTGACCTGCTCGGCATCCCGGTGCTGGTGTGGATCGCCGCGGTCCTGGTCGCGATCGTCGCGTTCGTGCTGCGCCGCACCGTGTTCGGCCGGCGGCTGCTGGCCGTCGGCGGCAACCGGCGGGCCACCGAGCTGGCCGGGCTGCCGGTCAAACGGGTGCTGATCACCGTCTACGTGATCTGCGCGGTCCTCGCCTCGATCGCCGGCCTGCTGTCGGTGGCCCGCATCCAGTCCAGCGACGCGTCCGCAGTTGGCCTGCTCATCGAACTGTCCGCGATCACCGCCGTCGTCGTCGGCGGCACCCCGCTCACCGGCGGCAAGGTCCGCATCCTCGGCACCGTCGCCGGCGCTCTGCTGATGCAGCTCGTGATCGCCACCATGATCAAGCACGATCTGGGGCCGTCGACGGCCGAGATGGCCCAGGCGGTCATCATCCTCGTCGCCGTCTACGTGGCCCGGGAGAGGAAGTCGCGATGACCCCGGCCCTGCTCGACGGGAGCCCGGCCATGAGCGCCACCGACGTCGCCCGCAGTGAGCGCACCGACCGGATCGTCGGCGTCGTCCAGCGCCAGGGGGCGCTCGCCGTCCTGGTCACGGTGGTGGTGTTCGCGCTCGCCGTGTTCCCGGACTTCCGCAGCCTCGACAACGCCGGCACCATCCTGGTCGCCGCGGCGCCGCCGATGCTGATCGCGCTCGGCATGACCTTCGTGATCGTCACCGGCGGCATCGACCTGTCGGTCGGGTCGCTCTACGTGCTCGGCGGGGTGCTCGCCGCCTGGGCGTCCCGGTACGGGCTGGTCGCGGCGGTGCTCGTGCCGCTGGCCGTGTGCGGGCTGATCGGGCTGGTCAACGGGCTGCTGATCGCCTACACGCGGATGGCGCCGTTCATCGTCACACTGGCCGCGCTGCTCGGCGCCCGGGGACTGATGCGGGCGATCAGCGACGAGGGGTCCACCACGTTCGTGGTGCAGAGCGACGCCTTCGGCACGCTCGGCACCGGCTCCCTGCTCGGTGTCGGCAACCAGGTGTGGCTCGCCGTGGTCCTGGTGCTGATCGGGATGCTGGTGCTCGCCCGGACCGGGTTCGGGCAGTCGGTGTACGCGATCGGCGGGAGTGAGGACGCCTCAGCTCTCATGGGGGTTTCGGTACGGCGTACCAAAATCTTGGTTTATGTCCTTTCGGGGTTGCTCGCCGGCCTGGCCGGCGCCGTCAACGCCGCCAAATTGGGATCCGGCGTCACCGTTCTCGGCGCCGGTATGGAATTGGACGCCATCGCCGCCGTGGTGATCGGCGGAACCCTTCTCACCGGCGGCGCCGGAAGCATCGCCGGAACCGTCGCCGGGGTGCTCCTGCTCGGTGTCATCCAGAACATGATCAATCAGGTCGGTGACCTGAACAGCAATTGGCAGCAGGTGATCAGCGGCACCTTCCTCGCTGTCGTGGTCGTCGTGCAGACCGTCCTCAACCGTCTCCGCCGTATCTCCTAGGAGTTCCCCATGCGCCGTTTCCTCGCGGCTCTGACCCTGGCCGCCACCGGCCTGGTCGGAGCCGCCGCGCCCGCCTCGGCGGCGATATCCCCCAAGACGCCGCCGCTCTCCACGCCCTGGACCAGCCAGGTCTCCACCTCCAACCCGCTTCCGGAATATCCGCGCCCGCAGATGACCCGGCCGGACTGGCAGTCGCTGAACGGCGAATGGGAATTCCTCAACCCGGCCGCCGACACCGACCGTTACGCGGCGCCGCCGATCGGGCAGACCCTTCCCGAACGTATTCTGGTGCCCTATCCGGTCGAGTCGGCGCTGTCCGGGATCATGCGCAACGACAACCGTGATCTGATGTTCTATCGGCGGACGTTCACCGTTCCGGCCGGCTGGAACGGCCGCCGCGTGCAGTTGCATTTCGGCGCGGTCGACTACGAGGCCACCGTGTGGGTCAACGGCCGGCAGGTCACCACCCACAAAGGCGGCTACGACCGATTCGAAGTGGACGTCACCGACGCTGTGAACGGTGGCGTGAACGAGCTGATCGTGCGGGTCTACGACCCGACCAACGGGCGTGGTGAGAAACAGCCGGTCGGTAAACAGGTCAACAGCCAGAGCAACATCTTCTACACGCCGACGTCGGGAATCTGGCAGACGGTGTGGATCGAACCGACCGCCTCGTCGTCGATCTATTCGGTCGACGTCTACCCTCAGCTTGCTTCGAACTCGCTCCGAGTCCGGGTCTTCACCAGGGGAAACGTCACCGGGCACAGCGTCTTCGCCGAGGCTCTCGCCGGCGCGACGGTGGTCGGGTCCGCGACCGGCGGGTTCACCGAATTCACCGTCCCGGTGCCGAACGCCCGCCGGTGGTCGCCGGACGACCCGTTCCTCTACAACCTGCGGGTCTCGTTGCGCAACGCCGGCGGGACCACGGTCGACCACGTGGTGAACTACTTCGGCATGCGCGAGGTCGGCACCAAGCTGGTCAACGGGGTGCTGCGGCCCACCCTGAACGGCGAGTTCGTGTTCCAGATCGGCACCCTCGACCAGGGCTTCTGGCCGGACGGGCTGTACACCGCGCCGACCGACGCGGCTCTCCAGTTCGACCTGCAGAAACACAAGGACCTGGGCTTCAACATGGTCCGCAAGCACATCAAGACCGAACCGGCCCGCTGGTACTACCACGCCGACCGCCTCGGCCTGCTTGTGTGGCAGGACATCCCGTCCACCCCGGCGTTCGACCAGACCCGCACCGCCGCGCAGATCGCCCAGTTCGAGACCGAGGCACGGGAGATCATCGACGAGCACCGGGCGTTCCCCTCGGTGATCACCTACGTGCCGTTCAACGAGGGCTGGGGCGAGTGGAACCTCGGCGACACCACCCGGATCACCCGGGACCTGGAGAGTTACGACCCGACCCGGCTGATGAACGCGCACAGCGGCTACAACTGCTGCGTCTCCAAGGGCGACCCGGGCACCGGCGACATCCTGGACTGGCACATCTACACCGGACCGGACGCGCCACAGCCGTCGTCGACGCGGGTGTCGATCCTCGGCGAGTTCGGCGGCATCGGGCTGCGCACGCCGGGTCACGAGTACAGCCCGCACGGCGGGTTCTTCGCCTACGAGACCGTCACCAGCGCCGCGCAGCTCAACGACAGGTACACCGGGATGGTCCGGGACGCGCAGCGGCTGATGACCACCCGAGGGCTGTCCGGATTCGTGTTCACCGAGATCACCGACGTCGAAGGGGAGTACAACGGGCTGCTCACCTATGACCGGCGGGTGCAGAAGGTGGACACCGGGCTGGTCCGGGCCGCACACACGGCACTGATCAACGCGTCCCGCAACCTCAACGCCTCGCCGCAGCTCACCCTCGGGCACGTCCGGTCGTTCCAGGTCACCACGGCCGGGCACACCGACCGGCGTCTGCGGCACGCGAACTCGCTGGCCCGGACCGACGTGATCAGTGGCGACACCGCACGGCAGGACGCGTCGTTCCGTACCGTCGCCGGGTTGTCCGATCCTCGCTGCTACTCCTTCGAGTCGGTCAACTATCCGGGCCGCTACCTGCGGCACGCCGGCAGCCTGGTCCGGCTCGACGCCGACACGGGCGGCACCTTCGCCGCCGACGCCACCTGGTGCACCCGGCCGGGCCTGGCGGCCGGCGGGATCTCCTTCGAGGCGGCCAACCAGCCCGGCCGGTACCTGCGGCACGCCAGTGACCAGGTGCGGATCGACCCGAACACCGGCGGCGGTTTCGCCGCCGACGCCACCTGGAACGTGGCGGACCCGGCGCTCTGGCGCAGCTCGGTGCTGCTCCCGGTCGACGTGCAGCGGTCGCTCCAGGTCACCACCTGGGGTCACACCGACCGGTACCTGCGGCATGCGGGCGGTCTCGGCTCCACCGAGATCGTCGGTTCCGGCAGTAGTGCGCTTCTCAAACAGGACGCGACCTTCACGGTGCGGCGAGGGCTGGCCGACAACTCGTGCTACACGTTCGAGTCGGTCAACTACCCGGGCCAGTACCTGCGGCACGCCGACAGCCGGATCCGGCTCGCCGTCAACGACGGGTCCGCACTGTTCGCGGGCGACGCCACGTTCTGTGCCCGGCCGGGACTCGGCGGCACCGGGGTCACCCTGGAGTCGTACAACCTGCCCGGCTCCTACCTGCGGCACTTCGAATCAGCGGCCCACATCGCGGCCGGCGCCGGCGCCGGATTCGACAGGCCGCAGACCCTCTCGGCGGACAGCACATGGAACCTCGCCGCACCCTGGGCGGCGTGACCCGTGACGCCGGAGCCGGCTCAGGCCGGTTCCGGCGTCACGGCGACGCCCGCGACCATCTCCGCCAGCATCGACACGGCGATGCTGGTCAGATGACCGGCCAGCTCCTCGGCCGGCTCGGTGAAACCCTGCACCACCCACTCGATGATCAGCTCGGTCGCCCCGGCGACCAGGGCCAGCACCGCACGCTCGAACAGCCGCCGGTCGGCCGGCGTGTTACCGGACCGGAGAATCAGATCACCGAGCAGTACGGCCTCCTCCCGCAGCAGGCCACGCCGGCGCAGCTCCATCCGCGGGGCGTTGATGTAGATCACCCGCGCCCGCTCCGGATGCTCCCGCAGCAGCCGGGTCAGCGTGTGCATCACCGGGGTGACCAGCTCCTCGACCGTCCCGGCGGGCGGCCCGGCCGCCACCAGGGCGTCGAGCAGCCACGAGTTCTGCGCGGTGTGCACCCGGAAGAGCAGGTCGGCCCGGTCGGTGAAATGGTGGTAGAAGTAGCGTTTCGACACCTTCGCCGCGGCACAGACGTCGGCGACCGTCACCTCGTCGTAGTCACGGGTGGCGAACAGATGCACGGCCGCGGCCACGATCTTGTCGTGCCGCTCGGACTCCCGCTGCTCACGGGACTGGCCGGCGTACAGCTCCCGGCCAGGTCGGGTCACGGTCGGCGAATTGTTCACGCTAACAGGGTAGCCCCATGAACCGGCTCGCAGACCCCTCCCGGCACGTCGACGCCTGGGGGATTCCGGTGTTCGGATCCGGCGACATCAGCGACGACGTTCTCGCCCGGGTCCGGGAACGGCTCGGTGTCCTGATCCGGCTCCGTTCGTACCGGGTGGTGCCGGAACTCGTCCGGCGCGGCATACATGTGATCGTCGTGCCCGATCCGGCGTGGTGTCCCGGCCAGGCCCTTCCGCTGCTGGTGTCGACCGAGGACCGGTTCGTCAGGCAGTTCGGGCACGTCCTGCTGCGGGTGGCGCTGCGCCGTCTCGACCCGGAGCTCGACGGTGAGCTGGCCGCCGCCCACCGGGCCGCCCGCCGTCTCGGGCTGTGGCTCAACACCGGTGGCGGCGGCGCCGTCGACGAATACTTCGCGCAGGGCCTGGAGACGTACTTCGGGGCCGGCGGCACCGGGCCGATCGGCGGGGACGGCGTGCACAACCACATCAACACCCGGGCCGCCCTGCGCGCCTACGACCGGCCGCTGTTCCGCCTGCTCGACCGCCTCTACGGATAGTTTTCCTCAACTCGGTTTCCGCCCGGCCGATGCGCATCGCCGGAACGAAGGAGACCGCATGCGAGCCGCACTGGTCACGGTGTATGCCGCCGCGACCCTGGTCGCGGCGACCTACGCGGTGCTGTCCTGGCGGCGGCGCCACCGGACGCCGCTGGCGCCGTCACTGGCGCTGATCACCGCCGGGGCAGCGCTGTGGTCGCTGGCCCAGGCGGTCGCCGTCGGGGCCGACGCGGCGCCGATCGCGCTCGGGGCGACCTACGTGATGTTCCCCGGCGTGGCCATGGTCGTGGCCGGGTTCCTGTGGCACTCGACGGTCTTCACCGGCCGCCGGGTCGAACTGCTGCGCCGGCGCCGGGTCGTGCTCTGGGTGCATCCGGCGCTGCTCGTCGCGGCCGTGATCACCGACCCGTGGCACCATCTCTTCTTCACCTCGGCCACCGTCGACTCCGTCGAGGGCGTCATCGTGCAGTTCGGGCCGCTGTACTGGCTGCACACCGCGTACTGCTACGCGATGATCGGCCTCGGCACGGTCCGGTCGGTGGGCGCCATGCGCCGGGCGGTCCGCGGGCACCGCCGGGTCTTCGTGATCTTCCTGGCCGGCGCGCTCGCCCCGCTGGGCGGCAACATCCTCACCGTCTTCGCCGACCTCGGCGCCCGCCAGGTCGACCTGACCCCGGTCCTCTTCCTGATCACCGCGTCGATGTGGTTCTGGGCGGACCGGTCCGGCACCCCCGCGCGCCGGATGCCCGTCGCGTACGGGCAGGTCATCGCCGCGATCACGGACGCCGTGATGGTGATCGACCAGGACGGCCGGGTTCTTGACGTCAACCCGGCCGCCGCCGAGATGCTCGCCGGGGAGGGCCACGTGCCCGACGGTGACGTGGTCGGCCGGATGTGGTTCGAGGCAGTCGGGCCGGAGCTCACCGCGGCCTTCGCCGGCGGCGCCGAACAACAGACCCTCACCAGCGGAAACGGCACGATGTACGACGTGCGCGTGGTCCGCATGCGCACGGCCGGCGGCAGCACGTCCGGCGCGGTCGTCGTGGTCCGTGACGTCACCGAACTGGAACGCCTCCGCGCCGAACTCACCGACCAGGCGGTACGCGACGGCCTCACCGGTGTCTACAACCGCCGCCACCTGACGGCGGTGCTGAGCGAACAGGCCGACCGGCTCGCGGTGGTCATGCTCGACGTCGACCATTTCAAGAACATCAATGACACGTACGGCCACGCGGTCGGCGACCAGGTGCTGATCCGCCTGGCCCAGCAGTTGACGGCGGCCGTCGGGGACACCGGCACGGTGGCCCGTTACGGCGGTGAGGAGTTCGCGGTCATCCTGCCCGGAGCCGGCGCGGACACCGCCGCCGAACTCGCCGAACACTGGCGCCGGTGCTGCGAGCAGGCCACTCTCGACACCCCACGTGGCGCGTTGCGGGTCACGTTCAGCGCCGGGGTCGCCGAACTCGTCCCCGGGACCGGGGTCGAAGAGCTGCTGCGACGGGCCGACCGTGCCCTCTACACGGCCAAGAACCAGGGCCGCAACCGGGTCGTCGCGGACGGCTCGCTGGCCCTGCGCCACTGATCATCGGGCGTGCCGTAGCGCCCAGTCGAGGGCGTGGTCGGCGATCTCCTCCCAGCCCTTCTGGGCCGGCAGCAGATGCGCGTACCCGTCGTACTCGAAATGCTCGGTGATTGTTCTTGACGTGTAGTGCCGGACGTTGGAGCGTTGCACCGCCGGGGGCATGATGTGGTCCTCCCCGCCGGAGATGAACAGCAACGGCGCGCGGGCGTGGTTACGGTAGTCGACCCAGGTGTCCTGGTGGCCGGGCTGGAATTCGGCCAGCACACTGCCCCACAGGATCCGCCCGCTGGCCGGGACGTGGTAGCGCTCGTACAACTCCCGGGACTCCTCCTCGCCGAACGTGTTGGTGAAGGCGTGGCGCCACTCGTCGAACGTCAGCCCGACCGCCCGGTGCCGGTTCGCCGGCGACCTCAGGGCCGGGAACGTCGACCTGATCTGCGACGCCGGCACCACCCGGACCCCCTCGGTGGGCGCCGAGTTCAGCACCACGCCGGCCGCGCCCAGCCCGCGGTCGAGCAGGATCTGCGTGAACGCGCCGCCGGCCGAGTGGCCGATGATGACCGGCGGCCGGTCCAGCCCGTCGATCACCGCCGTCAGCCTGTCGATGATCGCCGGGACGGTGACGGCGGTGATGATGTCCGGGTTCGCGTTGAGGGCTTCCACCTCCACCTCGAACCCGGGGTAGCCGGGCGCCAGGACCCGGAAACCGCGCTGCTCGTAGTGCGTGATCCAGTGCTCCCAGCTGCGCGGGGTCACCCAGAAGCCGTGGACCAGAACGACGGTGTCGGGCCGGTCGGTCACGTGCCCCATGGTTTCGTCCTCTCGACGGGGCCGACTTGAACGACCGAGCGGACGATGGCTGATCTCCTACCGTGAATGTCAGGATCCCGGCGCGGTGTCCGCTGGTTCGTCGCGACTGGACGGTAGGCCGGGGCACACCGGAATCGACTGAGGAAACAGTGAGGACGACCCGACAGATGGAGCCCGACCTCCGATTCACCGTGCTGGGACCGGTCCGGGCCTGGCGGGACGGTACGGAGATCCAGCTCGGCGCGCCGCAGGTGCGCACCCTTCTCGCGGTGCTGCTGGCCCAGGCCGGGCGGCCGGTCGGGCTGGACGCCATCGTCGACCTGCTGTGGGGCCAGGAACCGCCGTCGACCGCGGTCAACGCCCTGCACGGGCACGTCGGCACGCTGCGGCGGCTGCTGGAACCGGGGCTCGGGGCGCGCCGGCAGGGCCGCTGGCTGCTCCGGTCCGCCGGCGGATACCAGTTCTCCGATGACGGCGACAGCGTCGACCTGCTCCGCTTCCGGCGACTGGCCCAGGCCGCCCGGGACACGCTTGCCGCCGGTGACGGCGCCGGCGCGGCCGCCCGGTTCGCCGAGGCGCTGGAACTCGTGCAGGGCCCGTGTGCCGGCAATGTGAGCGCGCCGGCCCGCGCCGATCCGCTCTTCCTGGCCGTCGACCGGGCCCGCGCCGACGTCGCCCGGGAGGCCGCCGACTGCGCGCTGGCGGCGGGCCGGCCGGAGGACGTGATCACCGGCGTCCGCGCGGCCGCCGACCGTGATCCACTCGACGAGCCGTTGCAGGCGCGGCTCATGCTGCTGCTCGGCGCGGTGGGCCGGCCGGCCGAGGCCCTGATCGGGTACGAACGGGTCCGCGTCCGCCTCGCCGACGACCTGGGCATCGACCCGGGCGCCGAGCTCCGGGCCGCCCACACGGCCATCCTCACGCCCGCGGCGCCCACCGAACCGGCCTCGGCCCGTCGCGCCCCGGCGTCGCCCGTTCGCGTGCCGGCCTCGGCCCTTCGCACCCCGGCGTCGCCCGTCCGCGTGCCGGCCTCGGCCCTTCGCACCCCGGCATCGCCCGTCCGCGTGCCGGCCCCGGTCGAGCCCGTCGTTCCCGGGAGCCTGACGGTCCGGCCGGCTCAGCTGCCGCCGGACCTGGCGACCTTCACCGGCCGCCGCGACGAGCTGCGCCTGGTGCTCGATCTGTTGCCCGAGCCCGGCGCCCGCATCCTCGTCATCAGCGCGATCAGCGGCATGGCCGGCGTCGGCAAGACCACCACAGCCGTGCACTGGGCGCACCGGGTCGCCGACCGCTATCCCGACGGCCAGCTCTACGTGAACCTGCGCGGTTTCGACCCGGCCGGCTCGGTGATGCGGCCCGACGAGGCGCTGCGTCACTTCCTCGACGCGTTCGGCGTGCCGCCGGAGCGGATCCCCCGGACCGTCGACGGGCAGGCCGCCCTCTACCGCAGCCTGCTGGCCGAGCGACGGGTCCTGGTCGTGCTCGACAACGCCCGCGACGCCGAACAGGTACGCCCGCTGCTGCCCGGCAACCCCGGCTGCCTGGCCATCGTCACGAGCCGCGACGACCTCGCCGGTCTGGTCGCCACCCACGGCGCGCACCCGCTGCTGCTGGACGTGCTCCCGCTGGCCGACTCGCGCGAACTGCTCGTGCAGCGCCTCGGGCGCCACCGGGTCGACGCGGAACCCGGCGCCACCGCCGAGATCATCCGCCGCTGCGGCTGCCTGCCACTGGCGCTCGCCGTGCTGGCGGCCCGCGCCGCGATGCGCCCGGCGCTCTCGCTGGCCGAGGTGCTGCACGATCTGACGGCCGACGACGACGGGCTGGACGCCTTCGCGAACAACGACGCCGCCGTCGACGTCCGGACCGTCTTCTCCTGGTCCTATCACGCCCTCGACCCGGCCGCGGCCCGGCTGTTCCGCCTGCTCGGGCACGCCGGCACCGGCGACGTCACGGTCACCGCCGCCGCCAGCCTCGCCGGCGTCCCGGAACGCGAGGTGCGCCCGCTGCTGCGCGAGCTGGTCCGCACCAGCCTCGTCAACCAGGTCGGTCCGGGCCGTTACACGATGCACGACCTGCTCGCCGTTTACGCCGCCGAGCTGGCGGCCGACGTGGACACCGGCGCCGATCGTGCCGCCGCTCTGCTCCGGTTCTTCGACCATCACCTGCACACCGCGATGGCCAACGAACGGCGGATCGCCACCCGGCCGCCTGTCCCCATCGATGCGCCGGCGCCCGGCGTGCTGGTCGGCGGGGAGGCCGACCGCCAGAGCGCCATGGCCTGGTTCGCCCGGGAGCGGCCGGCCCTGCTCGCTGTCGTCGCCCGTTCGGCGTCGGCCGGGTTGCCCGGCCACACCTGGCGGCTGGCCTGGGCGATCGGCCCCTACCTGCACTGGCGTGGCCATTGGGCGGACTGGGTGACGACCCAGGAGACGGCCCTGAACGCGCTCGCCGACGCCCCCGGCGTGGATGTCGGCCCGCCCGGCCGGCCCGGCCCGCCCGGCCCGCCCGGCTCGTCTGGTGTGGATGCCGGCGCTGATCTCGGTCCGGTGCTCGGCCGGGCCTTCGCCAACAGCCAGCTCGGTCTCGCCTACACCGAGTTCGGCCGTTTCGATGACGCCCGGACCCGGCTCGACGAGGCGATCATCCATTTCACCGCGCTCGGCCACCACGCCGGACTCGCCGAGGTGTACCGCCGGATCGCCGGCATCTCCTACAAGGAGGAACGCTACGACCACGCCCTCACCCAGCTGTGGAAGGCGGTCGACCACTGTGTGGCCGGCGACGACCGGCTCGGCCAGGCGCACGTGCTGAACTCGATCGCGTGGGTGCAGGTCCTGCGGGGCGAGCACCTCGAGGCGGTCGGGAACGCGCGGCAGGCCCTGCCGATCGTCATCGAGCACGGCAGCCTCCAGGGCGAGGCGGCCACCCGCGACACTCTCGCGCACGCCCTGCACCACCTCGGCCGGTACCGGGAGGCCGACGAGATCTACCGTGCGGCCATCCGCCTGCGGCGCACCACGGGCGACCGGGTCTACGAGGCGAACACCCTGCACCGCCTCGGCGACAACCACGCCGCCGCCGGCGAGCCGGAACAGGCCGCCGAGGCGTGGCGCGACGCGCTCGGCATCATGACCGGGATCGGCCACCCCGACACCGACAAGGTGGCCGCCAAACTCACCGCCGGCACGATCTGAACACATCGCCCCGACGGTGAGCACCCGATCGAATCTCCGTTACTCGCTGCGCAGGTTTCCTGGCCGGGTCAGGCGCAGCAGGGTCGGCAGTGCGGCGGCCGTCGTCCCGAGCACGACCAGCGCGGCCATCCCGGACGTCGTGCCGATCCCGAACCAGTCCACCGTGACCGGCGCCTGCACCGCCGCCATCAGCACCGAGGACAGCCCGCTGCCGAAACCGATCGCCAGCGTCATGCCGAGCAGCACCGGCACCGCCGCCTGCAACAGCACCGACCCGGAGAGCGTGCGCCGCCTCGTCCCGAACGCGACCAGCACCGCCAGCACCTTGCGCCGCTCCCGCATCTGCTCGGCCACGTTGACCACCATGCTGGCCCCGATCAGGGCGAGCATCGCGATCGTGCCGGCCAGCAGACCCTGCCGGATCGTGCGCAGCGCGTTGGCGACGGCGTCGTTGCCCGGCCCGAACAGCAGCGTCTGCGGATCCAGCCGGGCCGCCGTGTTACGCAGCCGGTCCACCGCGTCGGGACTCCGGCCGTCGAGGGTCACGGTGTAGCGCACCTCGCCCATCGGGAACGCGTCGCCCGCCGCGGCCGGGGTGATCAGCAGCACCGGCCCGTAGTCGAGGAGGGTGTCGATCGCCACGACGTCACGGGTGGACGCGGGCGCCGTCCATTGCCCGCCACCCTCGACGGCGAAGACTCCGCTGCCGGCCACGTTGATGGCGTAGGCGTCGCCGTCGGCGCAGCCGGAGACGTCCGCGAATCCGGCCAGCGCCGCACAGCTCCCGATCCGGACAAGGGCCTCCACACCGTCCTGGCTGGCTCTGTTGATGCGCACGGGCTCGATGGTCTGGACCCCGGGCGTCTCCTTGAGCGCCGTGGTCCACGTGCTGATCGGCAGGTCCGTCTTCGGCAGGATCTGGTGATGCGCGGTGCGTGCGGACGTCGGGCCGGAGCCGCCGACCTGCGCCTCGATGCCGCTGACCAGGCCCTGCACCGCGATCACCCCGGCCACCGAGACCGCGATCCCGGACACCGCGCGCACCGCCGTGCCACTGTCCAGCTGGAGGCGGCGCACCGCCAGCTCCCACGCGACACCGCCGCCACCGAGCCGGTGCACGACCGCGTCGACCAGCCACGGCAACAGCAGCGCCAGGCCGATCAGCAGCAGGGCGACCCCCGTGGCCGCCTGGAACTCGATCGAACCCGACGACTCGCCGAGCCCGTCTTTCAGCGGCCACAGCAGGGCGACGCCGGCCACGGGCAGGATCAGCCGCCACCACAGCCGCCGCCGGACGGTGACGCTGAGCCGGACCACCCCGAGCGGCTCCACCACGACCCGGCGCATCGCCGACAGTGTCACCAGGACGGCCACCGACGGAACACCCAGCGCGATCAGCAGAACCAGCACCGGGACCGGGCGCATGTCGGACAGGAAGAAACTCATCGGCCCGGTCGCATACCGGTTGGCCAGCAACGCCGCCACGACCGCGAGAACCGCGCCGACCAGCAGGCCGAGCACGGCCCCGGCGAGGGTCTCCCCGGACGCGATCCGCCGGGTCATCCCGGCATCCGACCCGACCAGCCGTAACGCGGCGAGGCGCTTGTCACGGGCCTCCCCGCCGAACCGGACGGCGCTGGCCATGAACACGATCACCGGCGTCAGCAGCACGACCATGCCGACCGCGGTGAGCAGGACCATCACCGGCGACACGCCCTCCGACTCGAAGGTGTGCCCGAACGCGTCGATCCGGTAGCCGGTCTCCTCGGTGAGCGAGTCGGTCCCCAGGTAGAAGGCGAGATCGGCGGGACCGGTCAGGCCCTCGTCGCCGATCGTCCCGACGATCCGGGCATCCCACCGATCGGCCAGCACCGGATTGTCGGCGATCAACTGCCGCAGAGCGGGGGAGACCACCATCTCGCCGGGCCTCGGGAGCGTGGTGAGGCCGGGCGGGACGGGCGGCCGTGAGCCCTCTGGCTGAAGCATCCGCCCGTGGATCGCGTCATCCCGGAAGGTCGTCGTGGCGAGGCCGATCAGCATCGTGTCGTCGCCGCGGGCGAGGTCACGCTCGCTGTTGATCGCCTCGGTGCGCGCCTCCTTGCGGGCGCTGCTCGCCTCCAGCGCGGAGGGCAGCGCGGCCATGCACACCAGCAGGGCGACACCCACCCCGGTGCCGGCTGCGATCAGCGCGAGCCTGGCCCAGCCGGCCCGGCCACCGGCGACGCTCATCCGGGCGCCGAGGCCGAGCTCGAAGATCCACCGGCGGAACCGGCCACGGCCGGTCACCGTGCATACTCCTGCTCGCGGACCCGGCCGTCACGCACCACGGCCTCCCGGTCGGAATACGCCGCCACCCGCGCCTCGTGGGTGACCAGCACGACCGCGGCCCCGGTGTCCCGGGCGGCTGCGATGAACAACTTCATCACCAGCTCGCCGTTGAGCGAGTCGAGCGCGCCGGTCGGCTCGTCGGCGAACACCACGCGGGGCCGGCTGACCAGCGCCCGGGCCACCGCGACCCGCTGGCCCTGGCCGCCGGACACCTGGCCGGGACGCTTGCCGGCCACCTCGCCGACCTCCAGTCGCTTCAGCCACTCGGTGGCGGTGCGGTGCGCCGCCCGCCGGCCGGCGCCGGACAGCCGCAGGGGCAGCGCCACATTCTCCACACAGGTCAGCTCCGGCACGAGCTGCCCGAACTGGAAGACGAACCCGAACTCGCCGCGCCGCAGGGCGCTGCGCTCGCTGTCGGACATCGCGGTCAGGTCACGGCCGTCGTAGCCGACCCGGCCCGACTCGGGCTGCAGAATGCCGGCCAGGCAGTGCAGCAGAGTCGACTTGCCGGAGCCGGACGGGCCCATCAGCGCGACCACCTCACCCGGCCAGACGTGCAGGGAGGCGTCGTCGAGCGCCTTGGTCTCGCCGAAGTTGAGCCGCAGACTCTCGGCGACCAGCAGCGGTTGATCGGTCATCGTGGCAACTCCCTGGGGATTCACGGGCGGACGCGGGCGGCCAGACGATCCAGGCGGGCGGCGGTCAGCTCCAGCCAGCGCAGGTCGGCCTCGAGGTGGAACAGGGCGTGGTCGCAGATCAGCTCGTCGGCGAGGTCGCCGTCGCTCTTGCGCCGGGTCAGCTCCCGCATCATCCGCAGGTGCTCGGCGCGCTGGGAGTCGAGCACCTCGTTGGCGTCGCGGCCGGTCAGCAGCGCCAGCACGACCTTGGTGTAGAGGGTGCTCTGCAGATAGGGCTCCGGCTTCTCCGGCCGGCCGATCCACTCCGCCACGTCGGTGACGCCGGCATGGGTGATCGCGTAGCGCTTGCGGTCGGGGCCGTCGCCCGGCTCCGACTCGACCTCGACCAGACCGTTCTTCAGCAGGCGGGCCATCGTCGAGTAGACCTGCCCGTAGTGCAGCGCCCGGTCACGCCCGAAGGTGTCGTCATAGGTGCGCTTCAGGTCGTAGCCGTGGCGTGGCCCGTTTTCCAACAGGCCCAGCAGAGCGAAGGTGACTGACATGTGCGCTACTATACACACCATGTATAAACCGTGTGCATACCCAGCTCAGCGCTGCTCCTTCTCCCAGACCGGCATCGAGGGCAGGCCACGTTCGGCGCGGGCCCGGTCGGTCAGTTCCTGGATGAGCGCGGTCTTCGCCCGTGCGTAGTCACCAGGGTGCGTGCCCGCCTCCGCCAGGTCCCGCTTCAGTTCGGCGTAACGTGCGGCCTCCCGCGGGTGGGCCCGCAGATAGTCGCGCAGGATCCGCTGATTGCGGGTCGGCCAGCTGTCCGCGCTCACCACGTGCAGGATGTGGGTGCGCCGGCCCGCCACGAAACGCATGTAGAGCAGGCGGTCGGCCATGCCGTTGGTGTGTCGCTGGTAGCCGAGCCGGGCCAGGGCGTCCGCGCGCCGGCCCACCTCGCCGAGATCGGCCGCCGCCGCCATCAGGTCGATCGTCGGTTTGGCGGCCAGCCCGGGGACGGCTGTCGAGCCGATGTGCTCGATCGCCGACACGGCGCCGTGCAGCACCGGCCGGAGCTCGCTGATCGCGTCCGCCGCCATGCCCGGCCACGCCGGGTCGTATTCGATGACCTCGATGCTCATGGAGGCATTTTCCGATGACCCGCACACTTCAGGGCCACACCGTCGGCCGGCACGAGAGGAAAGCCGGCGGCAAGCGCCAGGCGGGAGCCGGCGGCCGGCGCGAGGTGGAAGCCGGCGGCCGCCGCGAGCCGGAAGCCGCCGGTGGGCGGCCTGATCTACCCGGTGAACCGGCCGAGACGCCGCCGTTCCGCCTGCATCAGCGCCACCTCGTCCGCCCCGGTGACGACGATCCGCGGGTCGGGCGTGAAGTCCAGATCGGCCGAGCGGTCCTTGTAGTCGACCGCCCCGAGGATGACCTTCATCGCGTTCAGCCGCGCGAGCTGCTTGTCGTTGGAGCGGATGATCACCCACGGCGCGGGGCGGGTGTCCGTACACCTGAGCATCTCGTATTTGAAGTTGGTGAAGTCGTCCCATCGATCCTGGGCCTGGAGATCGATCTCGCTGAGTTTCCACTGGCGCAGCGGATCGGTGCGGCGGCGCTCGAACCGCCGGGCCTGTTCCTGGCGGGTCACGCTGAAGTAGAGCTTGACCAGGATCGTCCCCTGCCTGGTCAGGTCCTTCTCGAAGCCGGTGACCCCGCGCAGGAAGTGGTGGTATTCGTCGGCGGTGCAGAAGTCGAAGACCCGTTCCACCATCGCGCGGTTGTACCAGCTCCGGTCGAACAGGACGAGCTCACCGCCGGTGGGGAACTCGGCCACGTAACGCTGGAAATACCACTGCGAGCGCTGTTCGGCGGTCGGCCGGCCGAGCGCGACCACCCGGCAGTGCCGCGCGTTCATGTAACGCGCGACCCGGCGGATCGCCCCGCCCTTGCCCGAGGCGTCGCGCCCTTCGAAGAGCACGATCATCCGCAGGTTCTGGGCCTCCAGATGCTGCTGGAGTTTCAGCAGCTCGACCTGCCAGGGGCGGAGCATCCCCTCGGCGTCGAGGCGGCGGCGGAGCCGGCTGATCTCGAGTTTCGCCTGTTCGTATCGCGCGGCCAGATCCGGCGGCGCCGGTGGTGTCGTCTCGGCCAAGGTGGGCCTCCTCCAGCGTGTCGTCGGGTCATGGCGCTCCCAGGATGGCCAGGCCGGGCCGGGTACGCGTCATCCCTGCCGAGTGATCCGTTCCGTTGCGGCGGGTGGTCGCGGACTCATCCGTAGCGGATGAACTGCGCGCCTGATCTGCAACTTGCACGCAGGGGAAACGGCGTTCTTCGGCGTAACGCGCGAATACCGGCGGTTGCCGCCCGTGCGCGCACTGTGATTCGGTTTGCCCCGGGGCCGGAAAGATCGTCTGGGGGCGATGTGAGAGAACGGACGGACCAGCGCATCGAGAGCAGTGTGGGCCGGCGGCCCCGGTTGATCGCGGCACTGGACGACGGCGTCCAGCGGGCGGTGACGCTGATTTGTGCCGGGCCGGGCTGGGGCAAGACCACTCTGGCCGAGGCCTGGGCGGCCGAACGGGCGGCCGGATGGCTCACCCTGGACGCCCGGCACAACGACCCGGATCACTTCCGGGCCGACCTGGAGCTGGCGCTGCGCGACGGGGACCCGGGCGTGCTGATCCTCGACGATCTCCAGGCGATCACCGACCAGCGGGTCCTCGGCATCCTCGCCGGCATGGTCCAGCGCCGGTCCGAGCGGCTGCGGTTCGTGCTGATCAGCCGCCGCCGGCCGGACCTCGCACTGCACCGGCTGCGGATCAGCGGCGACCTCACCGAGATCGGGGCGGCCGACCTCGGGTTCCAGCTCGACGAAGCGGCCGAGTTGCGGCGCGACCGGAGCCGGCACGACCTCGCCGAACTGGTCCGCCGGACCGAGGGCTGGCCGGCCGGGCTCCGGCTCCTCCTCGACACCCCGGACCCGGCCGCCGCCGACGAGATCGCCGAGGAGTACCTGATCCGTGAGGTGCTGCCCGGCCTGGACGACCGGGCCCGGGAGTTCCTGCTGCGGACCAGCATCCCGAACCGGATCTGCGGGCATCTCGCCGACGCGCTGACCGGCGACCACGACGGCCACCGGATACTGGAACACCTGGTCCAGCGCAACCTGTTCGTGGAGCGCTGCGGCGACGACCGCTGGTTCCGCTACCACCCGCTGTTCCGGTCGGCGCTGCGCCGGCGCCTGGCCCGCCGGCGGCCCGCCGAACCGGCGCGGCTGCACCGCGCCACGGCCGCCTGGCACGTGAAGAACGGCAGCGTGCTCACCGCCATCGTGCACGCCGCGGAATCCGGTGACTGGGACATGACCGCGCGGTATGTGGTCCGGCGCGGCCTGCCCCTGTTCACCTCGGCCGACCGTCCACAACTGGTCGAGGTGCTCCGGCGCGTCCCGCTGGAGCGGCTGTCCGACTCGGCCGAGCTGGCCGTGTGCGGGGCGATCCTGGTGTACGCGCACGGCGACCACGCGGCCATGCCCCGCGCCGTGGCCACCGCGGAGGCGCTGCTCGCCGGCCGCGACGACGCGGCCCGCACCGAGGTCGGCGCAGCGCTCGCCGTGCTCCGGGCCACCTCGGTGGTGCGCTGGCGCGGCGAGATGACCCAGCTGATCGAGACCAGCACCACCGCCCTGAACGACCTGGCCCGGCGCACCTTCGACGAGCTCCCGGCGCTGACCCAGTACCGCGCGATGATGCTCAACTGCAAGGGCGCCGGACTGCTCTGGACCGGCCGCCTCGACCACGCCGACCGCTACCTGTGGGCCGCCACCGGTTCGGCCCGCACCGCAGACGTGCCGCTCTTCGAGATCAACTCGCTGGCGCTGCTGGCCCAGCTCGCTTTCGTGCAGGGCGCTCTGCGCGAGTCCGAGCGGCACGCCGACGCAGCCGACCAGATCGCCCGGCGCCTCGATGTGCAGTACCGGATGGCGATGGGCCCGGCGTACCTGGCCCGGGCTCTCGTCGAATCCGAGCGTGGCCGGGACGCCGAGGCCGAGGAGCAGCTGCGCAAGGCGCTGCACGCGATCGGCGAACGGCCCGAGGTGGCCCAGTCGGTGCTGGCCGGGCTGGTCCGGGTCCGCCTGCTCACCGACCGCGGCGAGCCGGCCGCGGCCGGGGCGGTGCTGTCCCGGATCGCCGCCGAGATCGGCCCGCCGGTGTCCGCGCCGCTGCTCAACCGGTTGCTCGCGCTGGCCGACGCGGAGATCCGCCTGATGCTCGGCGACTCGGGCATGGTGCTGGCCCGCTACCGGGGCCGGGCCGGGCTGCTGCCCGCCGAGCAGCTCTGCCTGGCCCGCGCCTTCCAGGCCACCGGCAACGCGGCAGCCGCCGAGACCCTGCTCGGCCGGGTCCGGGACGGCTCCGACCGCGTGTCCGCGGTCGGCGCCTGGATCCTCACCGCGCTCACCGCCGACAGTCAGGGCCGCAGCTCGGTGGCGAGCGAGGCGCTGGCCCGCGCGCTCGCGATCGCCGAGCCGGAGCGGATCCGCCGCCCGTTCCGGACCTACGACGCCCAGCGGGTGCTGGTCCTGGCCGAGCGCCGGCAGTGGCTGACCGAACTGCGCGGGCCGGCGGGCGGCGGCGGGGTGCTCGCCGAGATCACCGGCGAGATCCCGGTGCTGCCGGGGGTGCCGGCGGCCGGGCCGCTCAGCGAGCGGGAGGTGGACGTGCTCCAGTACCTGCCAACCGTGCTGACCGCCGCGGAGATCGCCGTCAACCTCGGCATCTCGGTCAACACCGTGAAGGCCCACATGCGGTCGATCTACCGGAAATACGGTGTCGGCCGCCGCCGGGAAGCCGTGATCGCCGCACGCCAGGCCGGCCTGATCTGATGCGGACGGCCATCGGCGGCGGCGGGACCGACGTGCTCGACCGTAACGAGATCGAGGTGCTGCTGACCCTCGCCGAACAGCTGCACGTCGGCCGTACCGCGGAACGCCTGCACCTGCCCAGCGCCCGGGTCACCCGGATCATCCAGCGCCTGGAACGGCGGATCGGGGCGAGCCTGTTCGTCCGCAACAGCCGGGTCGTCGGGCTGACCCCGGTCGGCGCGCGGCTGGTCGGCGATCTCGCTCCGCACGTGGCCGGGATCGAGGCGGCGGTCCGCCGGGCGGTCGAGGCGAGCCGCGGCATCCGGGGCACCCTGCGGGCCGGGTTCGCCGGGGCGGTCGCCGGACGGCTTCTGCTCGGCGCGGTCGCGACGTTCAACGACAGACATCCCGGCTGTACGGTCCACGTCCACGAGACACGCATCGGCGACGCCGCCCGCGACCTGGACCTGCTCATCACGGCACCGCCGGTCGACGGCATGCGGGTCGGCCCGGTGCTGCTCGCCGAACCGTGGGTGCTCGCGGTCGCCCGTGGCCATCCGCTCGCCGCAAGTCCCGAGGCCACCCGCGACGCGCTGGCCGGCTTCCCGGTGATCCGGCTGCGCGCCGGGGCCGCCGAGGAGTCCCGGATCTACCGGCTCCCACCCGGCCCGGCGCGGCCCGGGCCGGAGGCGAGCAACTTTCCGGAGGCGCTGGCCCTGGTCGCCGCCGGGCGGGGCGTCTTCCCGGTCGGCGAGCACGCGGCCCGCTTCTCACCCCGCACCGACGTCGTGCTGCTGCCGATGCCGGGACTCCCGCCGGTCCAGTGGGCCGCGGTCTGGCCGGCCGGCGGTGAGTCGGGCCTCCTGCGGGCCTTCCTCGATCTGGCATAGGGTCGGAACCGGACATATACCCGAAGAGTGAGGGGATCGTCGTGACGCACCACGTGTACCGGCTCACCGAGGTGGTCGGCAGCAGCCCGGAGAGCATCGATGACGCCGTCCGTACCGCTGTGCGAAAGGCCGCCGAGACCGTCCGCAACATCGAGTGGTTCGAGGCGAAGGAGATCCGCGGTCAGGTCGTCGACGGCGAGGTCGCCCACTACCAGGTGCTGGTCAAGCTCGGGTTCCGCGTCGACGACTGACCCGTTCACCGCAGCGTGTGCAGGATCGCCGCGAACCCGGCCGGGTCCCGCAGATGCGGAAAGGCCTCGGCGCCCAGGTGGGTCGACCGGGGCAGGGCGCCGGTGAGCCAGTCACGGTAGGCGGCCGGCAGGGCCGGATCAAGATGGGGTACGGCGAACTGCCGGTACACCTCCGGAACGTCGTCGAGGGGCGCCGGCCCGGAGCTGCCGACCGTGACCACGCGCTGGGTGCTGTACCGGGCCGCGAACCGTTCGGACAGGTGCGCGGCCTCGGCGTGCGCGATCAGGATCGGAGCGCGGCGCAGGTCCAGCCCGTGCACGAGCATCGCCAGGTCGTGGGCCAGATCGTCGACGTCGCAGTGGTCGCGCGGCGCCGATTCGCCGTGGCCGGGCAGGTCGACGGCGACCGCGGTGATGTCGTCGGCGAGTTCGGCGGCCATCGGCCACCACATGGTGCGGTCGTAGTGGAGTCCGTGCAGCAGCACCACCGGGCGGCCGGAGCAGCCCCAGCGGTCGTAGACGAGCGTGCCGTGGGTATGGGTGGTACGCCGAGGGGGTCGAGGGTGCACGATGGGTCGTCTTCCTGATCGGCAGGCGCAACGGGGGGAGTGGCGGGTGGACGGACCCGTCTCCTACACCCGCAGCACACCCAGCCGGCTCAGCAGCACACCGGGAACCGCCGAGGCGGGAATCAGAAGATCAACTTCACCGTGGTGGTACGGCACGGAGGCCACCGTCACGCTCCGGGCCCGCTGGTTGAGGCGCGGAGTCCAGTCGTTGCCGTGCTGATGCTCGTGCTCGGAGGTGACCGCGCCCCCATGGTGCTGATCGGCACACGCCGTGGACACCTGCGCGCCGGCCCGGTGATGAGGGGCCGCCGCCGAGAACAGCGAACTGGCCGCCAGCAGCAGCACCACCATGACGACGACCGCGAACGCCCACCGAACCGTCGGGTGTGGGCGAACGTTCACCGCCCCAGAATAGCCCCGCCCCCACGCGCCCCCAGGCACCAGCCATCACCGTGCCAACCCATGGTCCGTTCCACACCGCAGCTCGGCACGCGTCAGCGATGAAGCGGCAATGTGCCGACCCACGGCTCGTCTCGAACCGCTGGCCGGCACGTTGCGGGGGCGCGGCGGGAGTGTGCCGGGCTGTGGTTCGTTTCGCACCGCTGGCCGGCACGCGTCAGCGGCAAAGCTGCAACGTGCCGAGTGGCGGTTCGTTTCGCACCGCTGGCCGGCACGCTCCGGAGAGCGTGCCGGGCCGCCGTGACCTCAGTCGACGTCGACGATCTCCCGGCCGAGGGGCCACAGGGCGGCCGGGACCAGCTTGAAGTTGGCGATGCCGAACGGGATGCCGATGATCGTCACGCACTGGGCGACGCCCGCGGCGACGTGGGCCAGCGCGATCCACCAGCCGAACAGGACGAGCCACAGGATGTTGGCGATGCCGGAGGCGACACCGGCGTCGCGACGGTCGACGATGGTCCGGCCGAAGGGCCACAGCGAATACACCGCGAGGCGCATCGACGCGACACCGAACGGGATGGTCACGATGAGGGCGAAACAGATGAGAGCCGCGAAGCCGTAGCCGATCGCGAGTAGGAAGCCGCTGCCGAAGATGAACCAGAGGATGTTGAGGATCAAGCGCACGAGTTCATGATGACCTACCCGCGCCAAGCGTCACCGGCGAGAACGCCGCCACGAGCGGCAGCATGATCACGAAGGTGGTGCCGGCCCCGGGTGCCGAGTCGACGCTGATCTGGCCGCCCGCGTCGGTGACGATGCCGTAGACCGTGGACAGCCCGAGCCCGGTGCCCCGGTCCACCGGTTTCGTGGTGAAGAACGGCTCGAACAGCCGCTCCTTGACCTCGGCCGTCATGCCGGTGCCGGTGTCGCGCACGGTGAGCTTGCCGAACGTGTCGACCCGGTCGGTCTCGATGGTCACGTCGCCGCCGTCGGGCATCGCGTCCCGGGCGTTGATCACGAGGTTCATCAGGATCTGGTCGAGGCGGCCGCGGTTGGCCCGTACCGGCACGGGTTCGGGGTGTGGCCGGCAGGTCAGCCGGATCAGGCCGCCGATGCTGCGGCCGAGCAGTTCCTGCGCGTCGGTGACGACACGGTTCAGGTCGACTGTCTCGACCTCGGTGGGCTCGCGTTTGGCGAAGAGCAGCAGCTGGCTGGTGAGCGCGCCGGCCCGGCCGGCGGCGTCGCGGATGCGGGCCAGATCGCGGGCGCCGGCCGGGGTGACCTCGTCGGCCATCATGTCGGCGTAGTTGACGATGATGGCGAGCAGGTTGTTGAAGTCGTGCGCGACTCCGCCGGCGAGGTGGCCGAGGCTCTCCATGCGTTCGGCGCGGATCCGGCGCAGTTTGTCGGTGACGTCACGTTCGGTGGTGGCGGCGGCGACGATGGCGCCTGTCGCGTCGCGGATCGGTGACACGGCGACCGACACCGTCACCGGGCTGCCGTCCCGGCGGATCCGGCGGACCTCGTCCAGGTGGATCTCCTTGCCGGCGGCGAGTTCGGCGAGGGTGTGGTCGACGACGGCGAGGCGTTCGGGTGGCAGGACCCGGCGGACGTCGCCGCCGACCATCTCGTCCGCGGTGTAGCCGTAGAGGCGTTCTGCGCCGCTGTTCCACGAGGTGACCCTCCCGTCGAGGGTGGTGCCGATGACCGCGTCGGACGACTGTTCGGCGAACGCGGCGAGCATCTCCCGCTCCCGTGCTGCCTCCGCCGCGACGCCCAGCAGCCGGTGGTGGTGCCGGGCGAGGCCCCAGCCGATGACCGTGATGGTGACCATCACGATGAGCCGCAGGAACTGATCGAGAGTGCCGAGCAGCCCTTGCCATGTGGAGATCGCGAAGGCCGCGGCCAGGGCGTAGGCGCCGGTCGCCAGGACGGCGACCGGGCTGGCCGAGGCCGCGGCGAGCGCGGGGCCGAGGGCGAGCATCCCGAAGGTGAGCATGCGGGGCGGTGTCGCGGCCGACAACATCGCCAGCACCGTCACCACAGCGAACGAGACGATGACGTACGACCGGGACGTTTTCCCCACCTTTTCAGCCTATAGCTGGTGATTCATGGAGGTGTCGGATCGGACTGTCACGTACCGCTGGGCTGCCTCGTCCCTGTGGCATGAGCATCCCGATCTCCACCAAGCGCCTCGCCGCCGCGATGCTGGCCGTCTCGGCGGCGGTCCTCGGCGTCTGGGCCGCGGCCTTTCCGCTCTCGTTCCACAACGACTTCCCGCTTCCCGGACGGCATTGGGTGTCTGCGCTGGGCCCGTACAACGAGCACCTGACCCGCGACGTGGGCGGCCTGTTCCTGGCCCTGCTGGTGCTGAGCGTCTGGGCGCTGCGCCGGCCCACCCCGTCCGCGCTACGGGTGACCGGCGGCGCCTGGACCGTCTTCACCGCCCAGCATTTCCTCTGGCATGCCTTCCATCTGGGCGTGTTCCCGGTCGCCGACCGGATCGGCAACGTGGTCGCCCTGGCCGCGATGCTGCTGCTCGCGGTTCTGCTCCTGCTCCCGGACCGTCGCCCGGCCGCCCTTCCGGCCGCGCGTGTGTCAGGTGTAGCCTGACGCTGTCAGGATGTGCCTGACAGTGCCCGAGGGGGGCGTGATGACCGACGTCAAGCTCAACTGTTCGTTCTGTGCCAAGCCGGCCGATGCGGTCGAGAAGCTGATCGCCGGGCCCGGCGTCTACATCTGCAACGAGTGCGTCGGGCTCTGCAACGACGTGCTCGGCATCGAGCAGCAACGTGCGCCGGACGAGCCGTCCACACCTCTGCCGGTGTGGGAGGAGTCGATGACCGACGAGCAGATCCTCGAGGTGCTGCCGCGCATCGCCGCGGTCGGCGTGCAGACCGAGGCCAGCCTCCAGCGGCTGGTCACCATCCTGCGCGAGCGGCGGGTGACCTGGGCGCGGATCGGGGCCGCGTTGCAGATCACCCGCCAGTCGGCGTGGGAGCGGTTCTCCGGCGAGGAGTGAGGGCGCCGCGCCGCAGGAGCAAGGCCAGGGTCAGGGCCAGGGTCAGAGGGTGAAGCCGGACACCAGTTCGCGCAGCTCGTTGCTGGTCCGGCTCAGGTTGCCGGCGTTCTCCCGGGCCTTGGTGGCGACCGTCGTGGTGGCGCCGACCGCACCGGCCACCCCGGCGATGTTGCCGGCGATGTCGGCGCTGGCGTCCGCGACCTCGGCCACGTTGCGGGTCATCTCGCTGGTGGTGGCGGTCTGCTCCTCGACGGCGGCGGCGATCAGGGTCTGGAAGTCGCTGATCCGGGCCACCACGTCGCCGATCTGGCCGATCGCGCCGACCGCCTCGTGCGAGTCCGACTGGATCGCCTTGACCAGCCGGGCGATCTCGTCGGTGGCCCGCGCGGTCTCCTGGGACAGCTCCTTGACCTCACCGGCCACCACCGCGAAGCCCTTGCCGAGCTCACCGGCCCGGGCCGCCTCGATGGTGGCGTTCAGGGCGAGCAGGTTCGTCTGCTCGGCGATCGCCGTGATCATCTTGACCACGGCGCTGATCTCGGCCGACGAGTCGCCCAGCTTGGACACGGTCCGGTTGGTCCGGTCGACGACGGTGACCGCCTCGCCGGCGACGCGGGCCGCTTCACCGGCGTTGCGGGCGATCTCGTCGATCGCCTGGCTCATCTCGGCGCTGCCGGCCTGCAGGGTGTGCACGTTGCCGGAGACGTGACCGGCCGACGTGGCGACCGTCGCGGCCTGGGTGTCCATCTCGGTGCTGGCGTCGGCGATCTGCTCGGACACCGCCGACAGCTCCTGGGACGCGCCGGCGACCGCGCTCGCGTGCCCGGCGATGGCGGAGACCGTCTCGCGCAGTGACGACGCGGTCTCGTTCACCGCCTCGCCGAGGCGCCCCAGCTCGTCGCGGCGTTTCAGGTCGACGCTGACGGTCAGGTCGCGGTCGGCCAGGCGGCGCAGGGCCGCGACCACGGTGGCCAGCGGGCCGACCACGGACCTGGTGACCCAGACGCCCATCAGCACCGCGACCAGGACAGCCAGCGCGAGCGCCACGCCGAGCATGGTGAGGGCGGTCGTCCGTACCCGATCGACCTCGGCCCGCAGTGCCGCGGCCCGGGCGTTGACGGATTCGTCGAGTTCCGCGGTGATGTCGAGGATCTTGACGTAGGCCTTGGAGGCGTCGCCGCCGTTGACGCTGTCCATCGTCTTGGCGATGGCCGCCTTGTCGTTCGCGGACAACCACTCGTTCAGCGTGTCGTCCCAGGTGAAGAAGTCGTCCCAGGCCGGTTCGAGCTGGTCGAACAGGGCTCGTTCGGCGTCGGTCATGCCGGCGGTGTCCGTCGCTTTCAGACCGTCGTAGACGGCCTTCTTCGACTTGAGCTCGCCCTGCCGGTTGTAGCCGTCCGCGCCGGTGGCCTGCTGGTATCCGTAGGCCGCGACGTCACCGATCCAGAGAGCCTGCCAGCCGGTCACGTCGGCGGCGTTGTACTTGACGGCCTGCACGTCGTCGCGAGTCTGTTCCAGGCCCGCCATCTGCCGCTCGGCGGCGGCCTGCTGCCGCAGCCCCCACCACCCGGCGCCGGCCGAGGTGACGATGAGAGCGGTCAGGGCGCAGTACGAAACGGCGAGTCGTTTGCCGACACTGATGTCACCGAGACGCATCGGAATTCTTCTCCTAATGAATGTGTGTGCCTTCCTCTCGGCGCAGTGATCATCGGACTGAGGGAAACGGCGCCACGGGGACGGCCCGCGGCGCCGTTCCACGCTCAGGCTGCGGCGCAGGTCACAGCCGGGTTGTTGTTGGTTGTCCCGCGGGAGGCGGTGAAGCCCCAGCTCGTCTCGGCGCCGGCGGCCAGCTTGCCGTTGTAGGAGGCGTTGCGGGCGGTGACCGTCTCACCCGAGGTGGTCACCGTGGCGTTCCACGTGTTGGTGAAGCGCTGCCCGTTGGGCCAGGTCCACGTCACGGTCCAGCTGTTGACCGCGCTGCTGCCCGCCTTGACGGTGACGTTGCCCTGGAAGCCGCCGGTCCACGAGTTGGTGACCGCGTAGGTGGCGGTGCACCCACCGGCGGGCGGGTTGCTGGGCGACGGCGAGTTCGACGGCGGGTTCGACGGGGAGGGGCTGCTCGGCGACGGGGACGAGGTCCCGCCGAACACGCTGGCCTCCTTCGACGTGGCCTTGATGCCGTTGGCGCCGTTGAACAGCCGCTGGCCCCAGCTGGTCAGCTGGGCCGGGTCGAAGTTGGTGACCAGGTCGAGGTATTCGACGCCGCCGCCGTTGCCGGACCACGACCAGCCCAGGTATCCGATGCCGAGCTGCTGGCTGGTGGCCAGGATGGTGTCCTCGTCGGGGTTGCCGTCGGAGTGGTTGTGCCCGAACTCGCCGACCACGATCGGCAGTCCCGCCGACTGGAAGCGGCCCAGGTAGTCGTTGATCTCGGCGGCGGTGTCGAACACGCCGTACATGTGGATGGAGAAGACGGTGTTGCGGCTGGGGTCGGCGGCGAAGACCGAGGCGGCGTTGTCGCGCATGATGAACTGCCAGTCCTGGCCCCAGTTCGGCGCGTCCACCATGATCTGGTGCTGGAACCCGGCGGCCCGCAGGCGGCTGATCGCGGACTTGGTGTCGGCGGTCCAGTTCGTCGAGGCGGTGCCGTTGCCGTACGGCTCGTTGCCGATGTTCAGGATGACGAAGTTCTCCTGGCCGGTCAGGGCGCTCTTGACGGAGATCCAGTAGTCGACGGCCTGGGCCAGGGTGGCCGCGCCGGACTGCTCGCCGTACCCGGTGGTGTCGTGCACCTCGAGCACACAGATCAGCCGGTTGGCCTTGCACTGGGTGATCACGTTGCTGACGTCGGAGGCCGAGTTCGCGGTCCAGCGCTGGCCACTGGCGAGCACCACCCGGACGGTGTTGGCGCCGAGGGCCTTGATGTCGGCCAGTGACTTGCTGGTCTGGCTCGCGTACCAGGTGTGCGCGTGGTTGACCCCGCGCATCAGGAACGTGTTGCCGTTGGCGTCCAGGATGCGGGTGCCGGAGACGGTGAACCCGGCGGCGGCCTGTGCCGGCTGGGCGAGGGTGAGGACCGCCGCGGCGGCGGTCAGGACGGCCGCGAGGCCGCCCCACCATTTGGCTTTCATGGGGATTCCTCCCTGTCCGTCAGGGGACGGCGACGGACAGATGTCGGGGGACGGTCGTCGAGAATCTAAAAGGACTTAACTAAGCCGGTCAAGAGGCAGAAGGCTAATGATCTTCGATGAGAACCCGCGCTTGACATCGCAAACTTAAGCCGCTTAATAATGAGCCACATCGAAGTTGATCCCTGCGTTGGAACGAGGAACCCGCCGATGAAGAAGACCGTCGCGGCGGCTGCCGCGGTGATGCTCGCGCTCGCCGGATGCTCCAGCTCCGACGGCGACGCGAAACCGGACGCCGCGAACAGCTCGATCACCATCTTCAACGGCGCGAACGGCACCATCGTGGAGAACTGGAATCCGTTCTCACCGACGCAGCTCCAGCCCACCAACGGCACCATGCACGAGGCGCTGTTCTGGTACAACGTGGCCAGCGAGGCGCCGCCGCAGCCGATGCTCGGCACCGCCTACCAGTGGAACGCCGACGGCACCGAGCTCACCATCACCACCCGTGAGGGCGTCACCTGGAACGACGGGAAGCCGTTCAGCGCCAAGGACGTGGCGTTCACCTTCGACCTGATCCGGCGCACCAAGGCGATCAACGCGACCGGCCTGGACCTCAAGTCCTCGGTGGCCAAGGACGACAAGACCGCCGTGCTCACCTTCGGCACCAAGTCGTTCACCGACGAGGCGTCGATCATCGGCCACACCCCGATCGTCCCGGAGCACGTCTGGAGCGCGATCGACGACCCGGCGAAGACCATCAACCCGAACCCGGTCGGCACCGGCCCGTACAAGCTGAAGTCCTTCTCCTCGCAGAGCTATGTCCTGGAGAAGAACCCGAGTTACTGGCAGCCCGGCAAACCGCAGATCCAGAACGTCCGCTACATCTCGCTGGCCACCGCCGACGCCGCCAGCGCGGCGCTCACCGCCGGTCAGGTCGACTGGATGAGCTCGTTCCTGCCCGGCCTGGACCAGCTGCTGAAGAACCACAAGGACCTGTCGTACGTGAACACGCCGGTCCTCACCGCGTCGATCTTCACGTGCTCGAGCACCGCCTACGGATGCTCCGGCCCGCAGACCGACACCGCCGTGCGCCAGGCCATCTACCACGCGCTCAACCGCGACCAGCTCAACAAACTCGCCGGCGGCGGGTACGCCGGAGTCGCCTCGCCGACCCTGCTGCTGCCCGAGCGCGACAAGAAATGGATCACCGACCCGACCCAGGTGACCGTGCCCGGCACCCCGGACGTGGCCAAGGCGAACCAGATCCTCGACGCGGCCGGCTGGGCCAAGGGCGGCGACGGCATCCGGGCCAAGGACGGCCAGCGCCTGTCGCTGACCATCCAGACCGTCACCGGCTGGAGCGACTTCATCTCGCTCAACGACGCCATGGGCCAGCAGCTCAAGGAAGCCGGCATCGAGCTCAAGCCGACCCAGCTGTCCTGGAACGAGTGGAACAACAACCAGGTGCAGGGCCGCTACCAGCTCTCCCTGGACTCCATCGGGCTCGGCGCCAACTCCAACCCGTACCACACCTACCAGGCCAAATACGCCACCGTGACCACCGCCAAGGTCGGTGAGGCGGCCCAGACCAGCGGCAACTTCGCCCGCTACAGCAACCCGGTGGTCGACGCCGCGCTCGACATCGCCGGCGGCACCAACGACGAGGCCGCGCAGAAGGAGCAGTACACGATCATCCAGAAGGAGATCGTGCGGGACCTGCCGTACATCCCGATCTACGTGAACTCGCTGCTCACCGAGTTCAACACCAGCCGCGCCACCGGCTGGCCGACCAACGACAACAAGTACGCGCTGCCCGCCTCCTGGAAGATCTGGGACAACGGCATCGTCCTGGCCAACCTCCAGCCCGCCAAGTAGCCCCGGGTGCGCCACCTGATCCGCAAGCTCGGTTTCTACGTGGTCGCCCTGTGGGCGGCGCTCACCGTCAACTTCGCGATCCCGCGGATGATGCCGGGCGACCCCGTGGAGATCATGCTGTCCAAGATGGGCCAGAAGGGCCCGGTGACCGCGGAGACCCGCAAAGCCATCGAGGCCCTGCTCGGCGCCGACTCCAGCCGGTCGCTGCTCGCCCAGTACGGCGACTACCTGGCCGGGCTGGCCCGCGGCGACCTGGGTGTCTCGCTGGTGTTCTTCCCGGCGCCGGTCAGCACGATCATCGGGCAGACCCTGCCCTGGACGATCGGGCTGATCGGCCTGGCCACCGTCATCTCGTTCCTGACCGGTGTCGGCCTGGGCACCGTCGCCGGCTGGAAACGCGGCTCGTGGACCGACAACCTCATCCCGGTCACCACGATGTTCCAGTCCGTGCCGTACTTCTGGCTCGCCCTGATCCTGCTCTTCGTGCTCGGCAGCGTCTGGCCGGTCTTCCCGCTCAACGGCGGATACGACGTCTACAACGTGACCCCCGGCTGGAACGGGCCCTTCCTCGGCTCGGTCCTCTACTACGGAACCCTGCCGGCGCTCACCATCATCATCTCGTCGATCGGCGGCTGGATGCTCGGCATGCGCAACATGATGGTCGCCACGCTCTCCGAGGACTACATGATCACCGCCGAGGCCAAAGGGCTCAGACCCAGAAAGATCATGATTCGGTACGCGGCACGCAACGCGATCCTGCCGTCCGTCTCCGGGTTCGCCATCTCGCTCGGTTTCGTGGTCGCCGGGTCGATCGTCACCGAGGCCGTCTTCTCCTACCCCGGCATCGGATCCGCCCTGCTCCAGGCCGTCGGCGGCAACGACTACGCCCTCATGCAGGGCATCTTCCTGATCATCACGCTGTCCGTGCTGGGCGCGAACCTGCTGGTCGACCTGCTCTACTCGGTCGTCGACCCGCGGATCCGGACCGCCCCGTGACCGGCAAACTCACCGTGGGCCTGCTCATCGCCGTGCCGATCGCGCTGTTCGGGCTGCTCGGCCCGCTCGTCGTGCAGGACCCGCTGCGCGTCGACGACATCGGGCTCACCCCGCCCAGCGCCGACCACCTGCTCGGCACCACCCAGACCGGGCAGGACGTGCTGGCCCAGCTCGCGTACTCGACCCGCGGCTCGCTGATCGTCGGCGCCGTCGTCGGGGTGCTCACCCTGCTGCTGTCCGGCTTCTTCGGCATCGTCGGCGCCTACGCGGGCGGCTGGCTGGACGAATCGTTCTCCCTGTTCATCAACGTCATGCTGGTGATCCCCGGGCTGCCGGTGGTGATCGTCATCTCGGCCTACATGCCGGACCGTAGCCTGCTGCTCGTCTCGATCGTGCTCGCCATCACCAGCTGGGCCGGGTCGGCCCGGGTGCTGCGTGGCTCCACCCTCAGCCTGCGCAGCCGCGACTACGTGCTGGCGAGCCGGGTCGCCGGGGAGAAACGGTGGCGGATCCTGCTCGTCGAGATCCTGCCCAACCTGGTCCCGCTGCTCGCCTCCCAGGTGGTGTTCGCGGTCATCTTCGCGATCCTCGGCGAAGCCGGCCTGTCCTACCTCGGGCTCGGCGCCAGCGGCACGTTCACCTGGGGGACCATGCTGTACTACGCGCAGAACGGCCTCGCGCTGCGACTCGGGGCGTGGTGGTGGTTCGTACCGCCGGGGCTGCTCCTCGCTCTTTTCGGGGCGGCCCTCGCGCTGATCAACTTCTCGATCGACGAGAAGATCAATCCCCGGCTCCGGGACCAGACCCGGGCCGCCCGCCGCGGCTGGCGGATGTCGCGCGAGCAGCTGCGCCGGGCCCGGGAGGCGACGCTGTGAGCGAGCCGGTGCTGACCGTCGAGAACCTGAGCGTCGACTATCTCGTCGATCCGGTCGTGCACGCGGTCAAGGACGTCTCCTTCACGCTGCGGCGCGGCGAGATCCTCGGACTGGCCGGTGAGAGCGGTTGCGGCAAGAGCACGCTGGCGTACGGGATGGTCCGTCTCCTCAAACCACCCGCCGTGATCACCGCGGGCCGCGCGGTGTTCCACGCCGCCGCACCCGCCTCCTCCCCTCCCGCGACTCCTTCCCCTTCCGCCGCGGCCCCCTCCTCGCCGGCTCCTTCGCCCTCGTCCGGCGAGGTCGACTGGGGTGAGCTGAACGCCGAGGAGCTGCGGACCGCCCGATGGGACCGGATCTCGATGGTCTTCCAGGGCGCCATGAACTCGCTCAACCCGGTGATCTCGATCCTCGACCAGTTCGAGGACGTGTTCGTCACGCACCGCCCCCGGATGTCCCGCGGCGAACGGCGGCGGCGCTGCGGTGACCTGCTGGAACGGGTGGGCGTGGACCGTACCAGATTGAGGTCCTATCCCCATGAGCTCTCCGGCGGCATGCGGCAGAGGGTGATGATCGCGATGGCCATGGCCCTGGAGCCGCAGATCATGATCATGGACGAGCCGACCACCGCCCTCGACGTCGTGGTGCAGCGCGACATCCTGCGCGAGATCAGCCGGCTCCGGGACGAACTCGGGTTCGCGGTCATCTTCATCACCCACGACCTGCCGCTGCTGCTGGAGATCAGCGACCGGATCGCCGTCATGCGGCACGGGGAGATCGTCGAACTCGACGACGCCGAGCGGATCTACCACGAGCCCCGGCACCAGTACACCCGCAAACTGCTGGCCTCCTTCCCCAGCCTCACCGGCGACCGCGCCGCGTTCGTCCGGGGCGGCGCCGCATGACCCGGCTGGAGGCGCGTGGCCTCGTCAAGGAGTACCGGTCGCGATCGGCGCGGCTGCGGGCCGTCGACGACGTCGGGTTCACCCTCGACCACGGCCGGACCGTCGCGCTGGTCGGGCAGAGCGGCAGCGGCAAGTCGACGATCGCCAGACTGCTGCTCCAGCTCGAACGCCCGACCGCCGGCGAGATCCTGCTCGACGGCCGGCCGGTCGCCCGGCGCGGCGCGGGGCTGGTCCGGTACCGGCGGCTGGTCCAGATGGTGTTCCAGGACCCGTTCGCGTCCCTCAACCCGCATCACGACGTCGCCCATCACTTGACCCGGCCGCTGCGGCTGCACCACCCCGAGCTGAGCCGCGCCGACATCGACGCCCGGGTCCGCCAGCTGCTCGAACGCGTCCAGCTCGACCCCGGAATGGCCGGCCGTCGCCCGCACGAGCTCTCCGGCGGCCAGCGGCAGCGGGTCGCCATCGCCCGCGCGCTGGCCCCGTCACCGGGCATCCTGATCGCCGACGAGCCGGTCTCGATGCTCGACGTGTCGATCCGCCTCGGCGTGCTCAACCTGCTGGCCACCCTCCAGCGCGAGGAGGACCTGGGCGTCCTCTACATCACCCACGACCTGGCCACGGCCCGGCACTTCTCCGACGACATCCTGGTCATGTACCGCGGGCGGATCGTCGAGCGCGGACCGGCCGACGAGGTGATCCTCAACCCGAAACACGAGTACACCCGGCTGCTGGCCGACGCGACGCCGAGCCCGGCACGCCGTTTCGGCCCGGCTGCGGCTGCGGCTGCGGGGCCGTTGGGTCCGGCTGCGGCTTCGGGGCCGGCCGTGGTCCCGGACCCTGGTTTGCTCGGGCCTCAGGATGCCTGACTGAACACGGCGCCGGCCAGCCAGACGTCGGCCAGGTCGCTCAGCGGGATGTCGAGGGCCTGGCTGAGGCAGACGACCGTGCCGAATGCGGGCGCCGGCAGCCGGCCCGTCTCGATCTTGCGCAGGGTCTCCGGCGAGATGCCGGCCGCCAGAGCCACCTCGACCAGGCTGCGTGCGCCCCGCGCGGCCCGGAGCGCGGCCCCGAGACGCTGGCCCGCGGCGATCTGTTCGGCGGTGAGCGGTTGGCGAACCATGCCCGCAGGATAGCCGCTCCAGCTGCGTGGTATAAAAATACCGCACACGGAGAGGGAGGCTGTCGTGATCGAGCTCAAGTCCGCCGAGGAGATCGGCCGGATGGCGGTGGCCGGGAAGTTCGTCGGCGAACTGCTCGCCGAACTACGCGGGGTCGCCGAGGTCGGGGTCAACCTGATGGACATCGAGCACCACGCCCGCAGCCGGATCAAGGAGCGCGGTGCCGAGTCCTGCTACTGGGACTACGCGCCGTCGTTCGGCCGCGGCCCGTTCCGCAACGTGCTCTGCCTGTCGGTCAACGACGCCGTCCTGCACGGCCTGCCGCACGACTACGTGCTGCGTGACGGTGACCTGGTCAGCATCGACATGGCGGTCGGCATCGACGGCTGGGTCGCCGACTCGGCGCTCTCGGTCGTCGTCGGCACCCCCGACCCGGCCGACCTCAAGCTGATCGAGGCCACCGAGGTCGCTCTCGAAGCCGGCATCGCGGCAGCCCAGCCCGGCGGCCGTCTCGGCGACGTGTCGGCGGCGATCGGCGAGGTCGCCCGCTCCTACGGTTACGGCGTCAACGGCGAGTTCGGCGGCCACGGCATCGGCCGCACCATGCACGAGGACCCGCACGTCCCCAACAGCGGCCGGGCCCGCCGCGGCATGCGCCTGGACCCGGGCCTGACGATCGCCATCGAGCCGTGGTTCTGCCGCTCCACCGACAAGATCAAGTTCGACAAGGACGGCTGGACGATCCGCTCCGCCGACGGCTCCCGCACGGCCCACTCCGAACACACGGTCGCCATCACCCCGGCCGGCCCGCAGGTCCTCACCCGCCGCCCCTGACATCGACCGCCATGAGGCGGAACACCGGGCCGTCGCCGCCGACCTGCGCCGGCAAGGCAGACGACCCGTCAACGTTCGCCACGCAACTCCAGCAGGTACGCGGCGGTCAGCGCGACGCCACGGTCCTCGTCCCGGGACAGTTCGGTGAGAGTCCGGGTGGCCGTGTCGCCGGGGATGTCGGCGAGAGCCTGGGTGATCCGGCGGCGCACCGGCACGTCACCGGGGGAGAGCCGCCCGACCAGCCCGGAGGCGATGGCCTCGGCCAGCGTGGGATCGGCCGCCAGCACCCCCAGGGCATCGGCGGCGTCGACGTCGTTCACCGCGTGGACGACCATGTCGATCAGGATCGGAATCGTCTCGGGCACCCCGCGCGGGCCGAGCGTCAGCGCCGCATGCCGCCGGACCGCGATGTCCGCGCTGCCGAGAGCCTGGTGCAGAAGCGCGGCCGCCGTGTCGGTGGGGATCTCGGCGAGCGTACGCACGGCCCGTTGCCGTACCTCGGCCAGTGGCGATTCCAGACCGTCGGCCAGCAGCTCCGGCCCGGCGTCACCGGACTGGGCCAGCGCCCACCGGAGGGCGCCGGCCACATTCGGGTCCGACTCGTTCAGCGCCGCCTCGACCAGGGCCGACACCGGCGCCGTGCCGGTGGCCAGGGCCGCCCGCTGCCGGTCCTCCGGTCTGTCCGACCCGAGGGCGTGCAGCAACGCGACGACCTGAAGCACGTCAGCCCAGCCGGTCGGCTCGGCGTCCCCGATCCGCTGGAGCCGGGTGAGTAGTTCGGTCTCCCGGGCGATGCGTTCCCGGGTCCGCCGGATCAGATCCTCGACCAGGCCGGACGGGGTGAACGCGGGATCCTCCAGCGCCCGCCCGACGTCGCGCAGCGACAGACCCAACGACCGCAGGCTCTCGATGTGGAAGATCCGCCGGATGTCCTCGCCGGTGTACTCCCGATACCCGGCATGGCTGCGCCCGGTCGGCCGGAGCAGACCGAGCGACTCGTAGTGGCGCAGCATCCGGGCGCTCACCCCGGACCGCTGCGCCACCTCACCGATCAGCACCTGCCCTTCACTTCTCCCGTGCCTGGGGGCCCAGCGCCACGATCCGGATCGCCTCGTCGACGGCGAGCTCGAAACCGGCGTCCGGGTCGTCGAGCAGCCGTCGGGTCGCGGCCGCGTGACCGGCGACGTGCGGGTCAGTGCTCCTCATCGCGGCCTCCAAGGTCGGGACGATTGTCTCACCGAGCGCGATCAGTGCCCGGCTCAAACTCAGCCGGGTCGCCCGGTCACCCCGCCCGAGCTGCGACGTCAGCACCGCGGCCAGCCCCGGTTTCGCGTCCTCCGGCACCAGCGCGACCGCGGTTCGCCAGGCGGTCCGGGCCACCTCGTCGTCGGCGTCGGTCAGCAGCTCGCGGGTGATCGCCGGCCAGGCCGTCCGGTCGCCGACCTTCGACAGCGTGTGCAGGGCCTGACTGCGAGCCTGCGGATTCGCCGACCGCAGCTCCCCGACCAGCCGCGGAACCGTCACCGCCGCCGGATGCCGGGTGATCGCCCAGGTGAGCATGTCCCGCACGTAGAAGTCCGGTTCCACCGCACACCTGTCGACGAGCCCGTCGACATACCCGGGGTCCGGGGCGGTACCGATCGCCATCACCGCCTGCAACCGGACCGACGAGCTCGTGTTCTCCAACCCCTGGAGAGCCTGCATGATCACCGGGACCACCTCCACGCCCCAGTGAAGGGCTTGTCACAGTGTCAAGGTCAAGCCCGGTCATTGCCCGGTTGTGCTTGGATCCGCGGGCCGGTCGCCGATGGCGTGTCCGTGACCGCGCCCCGACTCACTCCACTCGCCCGTCGAGTGGCGACCGGCGCAGCAGCCCTCACCATCGTGGTGATCGCTACCGCGTTGATCGCCGGAATCCGCGCAGATGAGCGGTCGGTCGTCCCGCCTTTGGTGGTTGTACAGAGTCCCGGATCCGAGAGTTACACGACCAGGCTCAGTCTCGTGAAGCCCCTGATGGTGGCCTGCCCGGGCTGGTCCGGAACCGTGAACGGGGCTGACGGCGCCCGCGTGGAGATCTCGGCCTGCCCGGACCCGAATCGGCCGCCCTTGGACATCGGACCGGAGCGAACCCTGTTCTTCAGGGTCCGCATGGAGAACATCGGCGCCATACGGACGCCGGCCGGCTTCGCCTCGGGAACGGGCCTGCTCGACTCTCTCGGCCAGGTCTACCTGGCCGACCTGTCGCGCTCGCTCCCGATCGATCCCGCCATTGCCGGGGATCCGCAGCTCGACCCGGGTGAACAGGCCGATTTGGCACTCGTCGTACCGATCCGCCGGGAGACGGTGCCGTTGCAACTGTCGGTGGTGCATCCCACCAGCCGCTTGTCCATCGTTGACTGGACCTTCTCGCCCTGAAGGGTGGAGGCGTCGATGAGTCGATCAACGTCGCCGGTCGCGGGAAGTTGATCAATGCCTGCGGATGCCGGTCTCGGGTAGCGTTTTCGGGATGCGGGTGTCGGGGATCGCGCCGTTGCTGGTGGTGCGGGATGTCGCGGTGAGTGCCACCTTCTACCGGAGACTCGGCTTCGCGGCCGAGGTCGAGTGGGACACCTACGCGAAACTCGTCAACGGGAGTGCGGTTCTGCACCTCGCCGGTGCGGGTGATCCACCGGCGGACCGGCCCGGACTCGCGTTGCGGGCACCGGACACCGTGGCGACCACAGCGACTGCGGCAATCGTTCTCCAGGTCGACGACTGCCGCCTGTCGTGCTCGGAGTTGATCGCCGACGGCGTCGGCCTGCTGAGCGGACCAGCCGAACCCGAGTGGGGCGGCGAGGTCCGGGCGTTCCTCCGGGACCCGGACGGCCACTTGATCGAAATCAACGAAACCACCGCGACCTAGACCGGAAGGAAGGACTTCGGGGGGCGGGTGGGGAAGGCCCGGGGCGGTTGACGAGGAGGGGGCGGGACGGCGGCTCGGTCAGCGGCGCAGGTGGGACTGGAGGACCAGGGCGGCGGCGCCGGTGGCCGAAGCGGTGGCGGCGGCCAGGGAGACGGTGACCGTTACTGATCGGCGCCACGTCTTGGTGTCGGCGGGGGCCACCCGGCGCATGATCGCCGGGCCGTAGACGAACGACGCCGCGGCGAAACCGGGGCCGGTCAGCACCACCAGGTCGACGTCCAGCAGGTTGACCACCGATTCGGCGGCGGCTGCGACGTACCGTGCCGAGTTTTGCAGCAGCGCCAGGCAATGGGGGGCGCCGGCTCGCGCGGCCCGGGCCACCGCGGCGAAGTCCGCCGCCACGCCGCGGCCCGTCGCGTTGCCCAGGCCCGCCTCGGCCAGTGCGGCCGGGTCGGAGCGGGCGGCGACCACCACCGTGCGCGGGCCGGCCAGGGCCTCCAGGCAGCCGCGGCTTCCGCACCAGCAGGGTGGGCCGTCGACCTCGACGCAGATGTGCCCGAATTCGCCCGCTGCGCCGTGGCCGCCGCGCATGGCCCGGCCGTCGGCGACGATTCCGGCGCCGATGCCGCTTCCCATGTAGAGGGCGGCGAACGCGCGTTCCGGGCCGACCCGGGCCACCCAGTATTCGCCGACGGCCGCGGCGGTGGCGTCGTTCTCGACCAGCACCGGCCAGCCGGTCTCCTCGGCCAGGCGGCGGCCGAGTTCGTCGGCGTCCCAGTCGCGCAGGTGTGGCGGGGAGTCCCAGCCGGGCGGCAGGCCGCCGGCCGGGGCCGGCCAGACGACGCCGATGCCCAGGCAGCGTGCGTGATCCACTCCGGACCCGGCGAGAAGCGTGCCGATGCCCTCGGCGAGGTGGGCGAGCAGGCCGGCGGAGGACGATGCGGCAGCGGAGGCAACCGCCGGATCGACCGGGCCGGCGAGCAGGGACACCGCGGCGAAGGCCGGAGTCGGTGAAGGCGCCGCGGGAAAGGCAGGCGCCACGGGGGAGGGCGGCGTGGTGGGCGGTGGCGGCGCGGGACGGGTCAGGCGGGAGATCACGCCGCCGGTCTGGCCGGTCAGGACGAACGTCGTCACGTCCCGGTCCAGGTGGACGCCGACGGCGAGGCGTGCGGCCGGGTCCAGGCGCAGCAGGGTGCGTGGTTTGCCGCCGGTGGGGGTGCGGCCGGTCTCGACGACCAGGCCCTCGTCGAGCAGACGGCGGACGGTCATCGACACGGCAGCCTCGGTCAGGCCGGTCACCGCGGCCAGCTCGACCCGGCTGAGCTGGTCGGACGCACGAATGGCGTCGAGGATGCTCTCCCGCGCGGCGGGCCGGCGACCCCGGCCCGGGCGGTTCGAAACCGGTTCGCCGACGTTTCCCCGCATCTGGCCGCCCTTGGAAACCGCCTGGCCGCGGCTGGAAACCGCCTGGCCGCGGCTGGAAACCGCCTGGCCGCGGCTGGAAACCGCCTGGCCGCGGCTGGAAACCGTCTGGCCGTGGCTGGAAACCGTCTGGCCGTGGCTGGAAGCCACCTGGCCGTGGCTCGAGACCGGCTCGCCGACCGCTTCCCTCACTCAGCCACCTCGGTCGGGGTCACACGGACGAGCAGGACACGGTCGGGATACAGCACCGGCAGCCGGAGCCCGGAGGCGCCCAGCGCGCGCCCGCTGAGACGGACGCCCTGCGGCGTGCACCAGGGTAGCGCAGCGCCCCAGGCTGCGGCGTTGCCGTCGGGGACGTCGCCGGGTGGCTGCGGGCGGACGTGGAAGACGCGGTCCGGATCGAGGCCGGGCAGGGTCACGACACCTGGTGGGTACGACACACTGGTCGCCGTCGCGGTCAGGGCGAACAGCGCGTCATCCGCCCCGACGACGCCGGTCACCGAGTAGGCGGGGTCGGCCACATCGCCGTGCACGAGAGTCCCGGAGTGCAGCAGCCCGCGGACCGATTTGTAGAGGTCGACCCAGGCCGCCAGCTCGCCGCGCTCTTCCTTCGAAATAACCGACAGATCCCACTCGATGCCGAAGTGCCCGAAAATGGCGGAGGCGGCTCGTGCGGACAACGGCAACGTCCGATGTGTGGTGTGCGACGTGGGCGCCCCCACGTGCGAACCGATCAACTCCAACGGCGCCAGCAGCGACGTCCACCGCTGGATCGCCACCCGCTCGTGAGCGTCGATGCAGTCGGAGGCCCAGACCCGGTCGGTCCGCTCGAGGATCTCCAGATCGACCCGCCCGCCCCCGGACGAACACGATTCGATCTCCACCCCGGGATGCCGCGCCCGCAACTCGTCCAGCAGCCGGTAGGCGGCCAGGGTCTGATCGTGAACCCCGGCCCGCCCGCTGCCGGGATGCCCGGCTTCGACCAGATCCCGGTTGTGGTCCCACTTCAGGTAGGCGATGTCATATTCGGTCAGCAGCGCATCGAGACGCCCGAGCACATACGTGAACGCATCCGGGTTGTGCAGATCCATCACCTGCTGCGACCGTGCCGCCGGTGGCAGACGGTGACCGACCCCCATGATCCAGTCCGGATGGGCCCGCGCCAGGTCCGAGTCCGGATTGACCATCTCCGGCTCCACCCACAGCCCGAACTCCATCCCCAGCGACCGCACCACCCGGATCAGCGGCCCGAGCCCGTCCGGCCACACGTCGGCCGACACCGTCCAGTCCCCGAGCCCGGACGTGTCGTCGCGCCGCGACCCGAACCACCCGTCATCGAGCACGAACCGCTCCGCCCCGACCTCCGCCGCGGCCTGGGCAAATTCGGTCAGCCGCTCAAGGTCATGATCGAAGTAGACGGCCTCCCACGTGTTGACGACGACGGGCCGCGGCCGGATGGGATGATGCGGACGAGACCGCAGATACGTGTGAAACCGGTCAGCGATCGAGTCCAGCCCGTCCGCCCCGAACACCCCGTAGACCCACGGCGAGGTGTACGACTCACCCGCACCGAGCCCCACCTCGCCCGGCAGCAGCAACTCGCCGCCACCCAGCGCCGCATGCCCGTGATAGTTACGCTCGGCAACGGTCCGCGCCCCACCGGAGAACGCCGTATGCAATCCCCAGACCTGCCCGGACCGATTGGCGAAGCCTGCTGTCCCGGCGCACAGCACATACGCGGAGTCATATCCGGTCCGCCCGGTCCGGTTCTCCCGCACCCGCAGCCCGTGGGTGAACGCGGTCCGCTGCGGCGCCCGCTCCCGCAGATGGTGCCCGGTGAAATCCAGCAATTCCACCGCCGAATCCGGTACCGGCAGAAAAACCATCAAATGCTCGAGCCAGTACGTTCCCGGCGCCACGCTCGTCACCCGCGCGCGAGCGCGCAACACCCCACCGGCCAGCAACTCCAGGTCGACGGTCAGCTCCAGGCCCGCATCCCGATCAAAACCATTGATCTGTACGGCTACCCGCCCCCGATCAATGCCGGACACGGCAAACGCGCTCGACCACGCCCGACCATCACGATGCCCGGCGAGTCCAGGCAGCCCCAGCCAGCCGGCCGACTGCTCCGGCACGACCGACACCCGCACCGCCCCGTCCACCGAGAACCCGATCGGCTGCGGGGCCGCGGCCAGCGCCACCGCCGCCAGGTCCGCGCGGTGATCCGTGGTGCGTTCCGCGCCACAGGTCGCCACGCCGGGTGGGGGGTCGAGCGCCGCTCCCCAGTGCACGATCGCGGGCAGTGACGACCCACGGCAGTCCAGCACCACACTCACGCCGTCCCTGCTCAGATGGACGAAATCGGCCACCCGTACCTCCGCTCCACCAGCGTTGACGGACTTCGTTCAGTTGCTTAAGAATGTGGTAGCCCCGGCGCGGCGGCAACCCCCGAACCCACTCGACAGGGAGTTTCCCGACATGCTCAAGACCGACCTGCACACCGGCTGGACCGTCCGGGCCGCCGGTGGACCGGTCCCGCCGGAGATCGCCGCCGCCCCGGTGCCCGCAACCGTCCCCGGCACCGTGCACACCGACCTGCTCGACGCCGGCCTGATCCCCGACCCGTACCTGGGCGGCAACGAGGCCGAGCTCACCTGGTTCCACCGCAGCGCCTGGCGTTACGACACGACGGTCACCGCCGGCCCGGCCGAGCCGGGCGACCGTGTCGACCTGGTCTTCGACGGCCTCGACACGGTCGCCACGATCACCCTCGGCGACGAGGAGCTGGGCCGCACCGCGAACATGCACCGTGGCTACCGTTTCGACGTGCGGCACCTGCTGACCGGCGGCGACGTCCCGCTCAGCGTCCGCTTCGACTCGGCCCTGGAGTACGCCGAGCAGATCGAGGAGCAACTCGGCAGCCGCCCCCGGCCGTACCCGCACCCGTTCAACGCGGTCCGCAAGATGGCCTGCTCGTTCGGCTGGGACTGGGGCCCCGACCTGCAGACGGCCGGCATCTGGAAGGGCGTGCGGCTGGAGCGCTGGCACACCGCCCGGCTCGCCGAGGTCCGGCCGCTGGCCACCCTCGACACCGACGGGCGCACCGGCAGGCTGACCGTGCACGTCACCGTCGAACGCGCCACCGACGAACAGCTCCGTGTCGAGCTCACGGCCGGGTTCCTGCGTGCCGAGGCGGTCATCGCGCCCGGCGCCGTCCGTACCACCCTCGTCCTTGAAGTCCCCGGCGCGCCGGTCTGGTGGCCGGCCGGACACGGTGACCAGCCGCTCACCGACGTCGCCGTCACCCTTTCCAGCGGATCCGGGAAACTCGACACGCACACGACGCGGGTCGGTTTCCGGTCCGTCCGCCTCGACGAGACCCCCGATGCGGACGGCAGCCGGTTCACCCTGGTCGTCAACGAGCGGGAGATCTTCGTCCTCGGCCTGAACTGGATCCCCGAGGACCACCTCCTGACCCGGATCACCCGCGCGAGCCTTGCCGCGGCGGTGGACCGGGCGGTCGCCGCGAACGCGAACCTGCTGCGCATCTGGGGCGGCGGCATCTGGGAGTCCGACGACTTCTACGAGGTGTGCGACGAGCGTGGCGTGCTGGTCTGGCAGGACTTCCCGCTGGCCTGCGCCGCGTACAGCGAGGAGGACCCGATCCGCTCGGAGATCCTCGCCGAGGCCCGGGAGAACGTGACCCGTCTCGCCCCGCACCCGTCGCTGATCCTGTGGAACGGCGGCAACGAGAACATCTGGGGCCACGAGGACTGGGGCTGGAAAGCCGACCTCGACGGCCGGACCTGGGGCGCCCGCTACTACTACGAGGACTTCCCGGCGCTGCTCGCCGAACTCGACCCGACCCGCCCGTACCATCCCGGCAGCCCGTCCAGCCCCGGTCACGACCCGGAGATCGTGCACCCCAACGACGACAGGTACGGCACCCGGCACGAGTGGGACGCCTGGAACCGGGAGGACTACACGTTCCACGACAACTTCGTGCCCCGGTTCTGCTCCGAGTTCGGCTGGCAGGCGCCACCCACCTGGGCCACGCTGACCTCGGCGATCGCCCCGGAGGACCTGCGCAAGGAGTCCCCGGTGTTCCTGCTGCACCAGAAGGCCGAGGACGGCAACGGCAAACTCGACCGGGGGCTGGCCCACCACATGCCGGTGCCGGCCGACTTCGGGGACTGGCACTGGGCCACCCAGCTCAACCAGGCCCGCGCCACCGCGTACGCCGTCGAGCATCTGCGCAGTCATGCCCCGCGCACCATGGGCAGCATCATCTGGCAGCTCAACGACTGCTGGCCGGTCACCTCGTGGGCGGTCGTGGACGGCGCCGGGCGGCTCAAGCCCTCCTGGTTCGCGCTGCGCAGGGCGTACCACCAGGTGTTGCTCTCGATCCGTGAGCGGGACGGACGGACCGTCCTGGCCGTGATCAACGACCGTGACGAACCCTGGCGCGAAAGCGCCCGGCTGCGCCGCGTCCGCTTCGACGGCGTGGTCCTGGCCGAGACCGTCGCGGACCTCGACGTGGCGGCCCGATCGGTGGCGCTGATCGAACTCGACGCCGAACTGCTCGCGGTGTCCGAAACCGATCGTGAGGTGCTGGTCGCCGACGCCGGTGGGCTGCGCGCGATCCACCTGTTCGCCGAGGACAAGGACCTGCGCTACGACCCGGCCGCGGTCCGGGCGCACACGGTCGCGATCGAGGGCGGATACTCGGTGACCGTGACCGCCGCATCGTTCGCCCGCGACATCGCGCTCCTCGCCGACCGGCTCGCGCCCGACGCCCTCGTCGACGACATGCTGATCGACCTGCTGCCCGGCGAGACCCACACGTTCACCGTCCGCACCACGGCCACCGTCGACGGCGAGGCCTTCAGCGCGCCCGAGGTGCTGCGCTCGGCGAACGCGCTCAGCCTGCCGGCCAAGGTCGGCTGATGCCGGCGCCGGGTGGCCTGATCGGGCTCGTCCTCACCGGCAGCAACGCCCGGATCGGCGTCGAACCGTTCATCATGGAGCTGATCGCGGGCATGGAGGAGGCGCTGTCCCCGCACGGCGTCACCGTCCTGCTCCTGGTCGTGCCCGACCTCGACGCCGAACTCGGCACCTACCGTCGCTGGGCCGGCGACGGCACCGTGCAGGCGGTCGTCGTCGTCAACCTCGTCCACGGCGACACCCGGCCCGGCCACCTCGCCGGCCTCGGGCTGCCGGCCGTGCTCGCCGGGCGGGCCGACGCCCCCACGTTCCCGCGGGTCGTCACCGACGACGCGGGCGCCACCACCATCGCCGTCGAGATGCTCGCCGGCCTCGGGCACCGCGTGATCGGCCGGGTCAGCGGCCCGGCCGACCTGGTGCACACCGCCGAACGGACCGCGGGCATGCACGCCGCGGCCGCCGAACACGACGTTCTCGTGCACATCGTCGAAGGAGACTACGGAGCCGAGGCCGGGGTACGGGGAGTGCGCGCCCTTCTCGAAGCGGATCCGCCGCCGACCGCTGTCGTGTTCGACAACGACGTGATGGCGGTGGCCGCCGAACAGGAGCTGATCCGGTCCGGAGTGAGCGTCCCGGCCGGTGTCAGCCTGCTCGTGCACGACGATTCGCCACTGTGTGAGCTGGCGGTGCCGCCGCTGTCGGCGCTCAGCATCGACGTGCACGAACACGGGATCACCGTCGGGCGCGCGGTGGTCGCCGCCCTCGACGGCGCGGAACCGGCCGAATATCCGGGGCCACCGATCCGCGTCCTGCAGCGTGCCAGCACCGGGCCCGCCCCGTCATAGCCTGCGCCACATGTCGAGGGCGCCCACCTCGACGAATCCGTGTCGCCGGTAGAAGCGGCGGGCCCGCTCGTTGTTCTCGTGCACCCCGCCGAACAGCACCACCACGTCCCGGCCGAGCAGGCGGATCGCGTCCCAGGCCGGCGGGATCAGCGCATCGGCCAGGCCACGTCCCTGCCACCGACCGGCCACACACGGGCCGAACCGGGCCGTCCGCTCCGGGTCGAGCTGGATGCCGTGCTCCGCGTACCGGGTGATCTCGTGCCCCGCCGGCAGCGACAGACTCAGGTCGACCACCCCGGCCAGTCCGGTCCCGTCGACGGCGACCAGACGCAGCTTGTCGTAGCGGCCGATCGCTTCGATCCAGTCCGCCGCCGCGACCTCGTGGGCGGTGTCGCCGTGCCAGAACCGGCGGCTCGTCCCGGACAGCCCGGCCAGGAACGCCACCAGGGCGCCCTCGTCCTGGGGCAGCAGCGCGCGGACGCCCAGTTCGACGCCGTCCACAGTGATCGTGCGAGCGAGCGGCGACGGGTCAGCGGCCAGCGCGGCGATATCGGTGATCATGTTGAAGGTGCCGCCCTTCGAGCAGGTCGCGACGCACCCGGACAGCGTACGCCGGGGTGGGCGAGCCACCCCGGCGCACGGTCCTGATCAGATGACCTGATCAGATGATGCGGGTCTGGTACGTGCCGCTGCTCGGCGAGTAGTTGAGCGCGCAGCGGGCGATCGACGTCACGCCGCCGGCCCCGCCGACCCAGCCACCGTAGACGGTGACGCGGACGCTGGGGTTGTTCTCCCGGACGCAGTAGGCGATCGCCCGCCACTGGTCGTTGCCCGGGCGGGTGGTCGTGTTGCAGCCCGCCTGCCATCCGGTCTGGATGGAGGTGCCCTCCCAGTACCTGCTCCAGCAGTTGGACGGCTGGGCCTGCGCGGCCGCCGGGACCATCACCAGTCCGCCGGTGACGAGGGCGGCGATGGCCGTGGCCCGTACCGTTGCTCGGTTTCGCATCTGAATCCCCGTTGATAGATCGAAATAGACCTATGGATACTCGGGGTTCGGCGTGGACTCGATCAAGCGATGCTGCAAAATGCTACAAATACCGCAAGGCCACCCAGGGGAGCCCCCACCGTGTCTGATCCGATCGGTAAACTCGCGCCACTCCAGCACGCCCTGCTCGACACCTGGCTCCCCGGCGCGCGAGTGGTCCGGGACCACAGCTGGGGCATCGTCGAGACCACGGTGCTGGAGCTCGTGCACGACGGCCGGCGGCTGATCCTGAAAGCCGGCGGCGCCGCCGACCACCACATCGCCCGCGAGCTCCGCGCCCACCACGAGTGGCTGACCCCGTTGACCGGCCGCGGCCGGGCGCCCGCCCTGGTGCACGGTGACGTCGACGCGAAACTGCTGGTCACCACCTATCTGCCCGGCGAGCTGGTGACGGTGGCCAGCCCGGACGTGTTCCGGCAGGCGGGCGAACTGCTGGCGCTGCTGCACGGCCGCCCGTCCGGCGCCGACGACTACGAGCGCCGGGAGAACGCCAAATGCCTGAGACTCCTCGACGGCCCGCACCGCATCGCGCCGGCCACCGCCGCCCGGCTGCGCGACCTGATCACCGGCTGGCCGGCCGCCCCCGAACCGGTCGTGCCCACGCACGGTGACTGGCAGCCCCGCAACTGGCTGATCCACGAGGGTGTGGTCAGCGTCATCGACTTCGGCCGGGCCGCGCTGCGGCCCGCCTACACCGACCTGTCCCGGCTGGCCGCCCAGGACTTCCGCGACGACCCCGCCCTGGAGACGGCCTTCCTGGCGGGGTACGGGTCAGACCCGCGCACGCCCGGCGCCTGGGACCGGGGCCGGATGCGGGAGGCGATCGGCACCGCCTGCTGGGCGTACGCGCAGGGGCTCGACGACTTCGAGGCGCAGGGCCACCGGATGATCGCCGAGGCGCTCTGAGGAAGATTTCTCGCAGGACGTGTCAACCGGTCGATCCGCCGAGCCCGTCTCAGTCGCGAAACACCTGACGGGGAGGGCACGACGATGGGGGCTGGTTCGGATGACGAGTTCACCGACTATGTCACGGCGCGGATTCCCGTGCTGCGACGGCTGGCGTATCTCCTGACCGGCGACGGTCACCGGGCCGACGACCTGGTTCAGCAGACGATCACCACATTGTATGTGAAATGGCAGCGGGCACGAGGCGCCGACAACCTGGACGCCTATGTGCGCAAGATGCTGGTGCGCACCTATGTGGACGAGAAACGCCTGGCCTGGGCCCGGGTCGGCCTGTTCCGCGAGGCGCCCGAGCCGGCGCCGGTCGCCGACGGAGGAGCAGAGGACCGCCATCTGGTACGGGCTGCGCTGAGCCGCCTGCCCCGGCGCCAGCAGGCCGTTCTGGTGCTGCGTTTCTACTACGACCTGCCTGTCGACGAGGTCGCCACCGCGCTCGGCTGCACCGCCGGCACGGTCAAGACCCACACCTCACGTGGCCTGGCCACGCTCCGGCGCCTGCTCGGTGACTCCGATGCCGCCGCTTTCCAGTTCGCGAGCTGACTTCTTCCGGGAGCGATGATGCGTACCGAGCATGACCTGATCCAGTTGCTCGACGACGAGCCACCCACCCCGTCCGCTGTCGACGTCCGTGGCGCGATCGCCACCGGCCGCCGCCGCCGGGCGATCCACCGTGCGGGCTTCGCCGGCGCCACCGTGACCGCGCTGGCCGCCGCCGCCGTCGTCACGGTCAACGGCGACCTGTTCGCCCCGGGCCCGGCACCGGACCAGGTGGCCGGCCCGGGCCGGCCACCGGTCTCCTGCGCCATGCAGGAGCTGACCGGGGTCCCGTCGTCGGTGGTCCGGGGTTCCGATCCGACCGGCCGGCACCTGGCCGGGCGCACCGAGCCGGTCGCCGGGGCGGTGCTCTGGCAGGACGGCCGGGGGACGGCCGTGGAGTTGCCCGGCGCCGGGCCGGCGGCGATGACCGCGGTGAACCGGTCCGGGACGGCGGTCGGCTGGCGGTTCGCGAAGGACGGCCAGGTGGAGCCGGTCCCGTTCGTGTACCGCGAGGAGACGGCGACACCGCTGCCGGGCGTCGAGCACGGCAGCCCGCACGCGATCAACGACGCCGGGACGATCGTCGGCGAGTCGGCCGGGCTGCCGGTCCGGTGGTCGTCGGCGACGAGCGACGCGGTCCGCCTGGCGGTCCCGCCGGGGACGGTGGAGGGGGTCGCGATCGACGTCGACGAGGACGGCACGATCATCGGCACCGTCGACTGGAAGGGGTTCGTCTGGCGCCCCGACGGCACCCAGGCCGCCCTGCCCCTGCCGGACCTCGGCGGCGAGAAGACGACGATGAGCACGGTCTTCGGCATCCGCAACGGCTGGGTCGTCGGGTCGGTGCAGGTCACCGAGCGGCCGCCGGCCGGGGGCGCCTCGGTGGTCGTCCTCAAGTCGGCGCCGGCGCTCTGGAACGTGCGGACCGGCGAGACCCGGGTCTTCGAGTCGGCGAAGCTGGAGCCCACCGCGGTGACCGCGGAGGGCTGGCTGGTCGGCACGGAGGCCGGCCGCGGCCCGGTGCTCGTCGCGGGCGACACCACCCTGGACCTCCCGGTGCCCGAGGGCGCCATGGCGGCAGCCGACTCCCAGTTCACCGTGAGTGACGACGGCCGGACCATCACCGGCCTGATCGTCGACGCGTCCGCCACGCGCCGCTCGGTCATCTGGCACTGCAACTGACGGGGGAGCGGGGGCCGGCCGCTACGGGCCGGCCCCCGCTGCGCGGCTCAGGCGGCGGCCACGTGGTCCTCACACCGGACGTGGCTGTGGTTGCTGGAAACCGTATTCGCAGAAGGTTCGTCCTCGATCAGCCTTGTAGATCTTGCACGGTTCCCCACGTTGGCAGCGATCTTGCACGTTTCTTCACGTCTGGGCACGGTTTGCCGTGCAAGGTCTACTGCGCTGGGGAGACCTTGCAGCTTTCTTCGTGCTGGGGTGTGGAAAGGGCTGCAAGATCGGCGCGGGCCTGAAAAGTCGGCTCTCCGGTCGTATGTGTGGGTGGTTTGAGGGGTTTAGACAGGCGCACGCCGTTGCAGGCCTTAGGTTCCGGTTTGTCGAGACAGGATCCGA
>NZ_JBEZXU010000076.1:0-55348 GCF_040638175.1 Actinoplanes sp. NPDC026670 | reverse complement strand
GACCAGACCATGACCATCGACCCCTGCAACCTGAAACTGCTCTACCAGGGACGATCCCCCAGCTCCGGCGGAGACTACGGCCTGCTGCCGTACCGTCCGGGGGTGTTGACCCTGCAACGCTGACCGTATGGCGAGCCGCCCCAGTCCGGGGCGGCTCGACCGGGTCCAGCAGGGTCTAGCAGTCGTGCAAGACTTCGACGTCGGCGTTCTGGACGCAGACGTCGTCGTGGTCGCCGCCGTCGAGGTAGTCGACCATCCCGTCCTGCTCGCCGTTCAGGGTGTCGTAGCCACCCTCACCGAGAAGCTCGTCGGCTCCGGGGCCGCCGATCAGGACGTCGTTGTGCCAGTGGCCGTTCAGGATGTCGTCACCGCCGAGGCCGTACAGCCGGTCCGGGCCCTTGGTGCCGCTCAGACGGTCGTCGCCGTGGCCGCCGATGATCATCTCGATGCCGCGCACGGTGTCGCCCTCGCCCTTGCGGCCGTCGTCCTTCCGGCCGCTGTCGGAGTCGACGCTGACCGGCCTGGTACGCGGGCCGTAGCTGACGAAGTCCCGGCCGGTGCCGCCGTCGATCAGGTCCGCGTCGGCGCCGGACGACTCCCGGCCCTGCTGGTGGCCGTCGTTGCCGCTTCCGCCGTACTCCCGGTCGTTACCGGTTCCGCCGTCGATGTTGTCGGGCCCGGCGCCGCCGGAGATGACGTCGTTGCCGCTCTTCCCGAGCAGGAAGTCGTTGCCGCCGTTGCCCCAGATCCGGTCCGCCCCGGACCAGCCCCACAGTGAGTCGGAACCGGAACCGCCGATCAGGTAGTCGTTGCCGGAGCCGCCGCTGGCGCGCAGCGACAGGCTGGTCCGGTTGGTGATCCGGTCGTTGCCCGAGCCGAGGCTGGCATCGATGCGCCGGATCTCCCGGTCGATCGTGCAGCGGACCCGGGTCTTGTCGCCGGTGACCTGCTTGCAGCCCACTCCGGCGCGGAGCGTGACCCGGTCGTCGATGGTGACGGTCGACCCCGAGCGGGTGATCACGACCGAGTTCCGTTTGCCGGATCCGGCCGTGAACACCAGGTCGACCGGATGGGACGACTCCAGCCACCGGACGTACGCGACTCCGGTGCTGGCGGCCTCGGCCGGCAGCGAGAACGCCCCGACCGTGGCCGTGGTGCTGAGCAGGGTCGCACCGATCCTGCGCAGCCACACATTGGTGGACATGTTTTTGTTCCTCCCCGTTCATCGAACGTCGACGGATCGTAGATCACGAACGGCGGGGACACCCTCCGATTACATAGTTACAGCGTTGCAGCGTCTATGGTGGACTGATGACGGTCGAGTACATCCGGTATCGCATTCCCGGTGACACCACGGCTTTCGAGGAGGCGTACGGCCGGGCCGCCCGGTTTCTGGCCCTCGCACCACAGTGCGCGGACTACGAGCTGAGCCGTTGCGTCGACGAGCCAGGCGTCTACATCCTGCGTGTCGCCTGGACATCTTCCGAGGACCCTCCACAGGGGTTCCTGGCCGAGATCGAACCCTGGATCGAGGCGGTCGACGAGAGGCGCCACTACCGGCGGACCGCGGTGGCCGGCGCGGGCGGCTCGATCCCCAGCATGTACGAGTGGGCCGGCGGCACCGAGGCTCTGGAACGGCTCACCGAGCGCTTCTACCAGCTGGTCATCGCCGACGACGTGGTCGGGCCGCTGTTCGCGCACATGGATCCGGGCCATCCGAAACATGTCGCGATGTGGCTGGCCGAGGTCTTCGGCGGCCCGGCCCGCTACACCGGCGAGCGTGGCGGCTACCCGGCGATGCTCGGCCATCACCTCGGCCGGGGGATCACCGAACGGCAGCGGCGCCGTTGGGTGGACCTGCTGGTGGATGCGGCCGACGAGGTGAGCCTGCCCGCCGACCCGGAGTTCCGGGCCGCGTTCATGGGCTACATCGAGTGGGGCACCCGGCTGGCGCTGGCCAACTCACAGCCGGGCGCGACCCCGCCGCGCGAGGCTCCGGTCCCGCACTGGGGCTGGGGAGTGGCACCGCCCTACAACGGCTGAAGCAGGGCCAGGTGATCGGCGACCGGGCCGAGGGTGAGCAGCCCGCTGCCCGCTCCGGCCCATTCACCAGCGGCCGGGGCCAGCGCGCTCCGGGCCCGCTGCATCGCGGCACGGTCACCGGCCGCGATCGCTGCCCGCCCGTACAGGCACCACTTCGCCTCGGCGAGCAGGCCGGCGGGCGGGTCCGGCACGGCGGCCAGATCGGCGCCCGGCGGGTACGGGTCCCAGCCGGGATCCGGTGCGCCACGGCGCAGATGCAGTCCGAGCAGCGCCAACGGCAACAGCCCATCCTCGGACATCCCGGGCATCCCGGATCGTTCCAGCCGTACCGCCGCGGCGCGGTAAAGGTTCTCAGCCACCGGCGACGCCTCGGCCACGTCGGCACGCAACGCCCGATACCACTGGGTGAACACGCCGACCAGCGGCAGCCCATGCCGCCCGGCCAGGTCGTCGGCGGCGTGGGCATGCTCGTCGGCGGCCCCGAACGCGACGATCGCACACGCCGACTGCAACCGGATCAGGTGCCCGAGCACCTCCATCGTGACCAGCCCGTGCCGCCGGGACAGCGTGACCAGCTCGGCGCCGACCCCGTCCCGCAGCCGGGAGCCACCGGTCGCCCGGCAGCTCTGCATGAACACCCCGTTCAACGCGAACGCCAGCAGCCCCGGATCGTCCAGTTCCCGGGCGATCGCCTCGGCCTGCCGGGCACAGTCGCGCGGCCGCCGGTCACGGGTCCCACGCGACTCGACGGCGATGGTGGCCAGCAGCCGGGCCCGCACCGGCCGGGGCCCGTCCGCGGGCAGCGCGGCCAGCGCGCGCTCCGCGGCGGCGACGATCCCGGCGGATTGCTCCGGATCGTCGGCCCGGGTCCAGATCGCCGGCACGTCGTAGGCGCCGATCACCCGCGCGGTCAGCGCCGGATCACCGAGCTCCTCGGCCGCCGACACCGCCGCCGCCCGCTGCTCCCGGGCCACTTCGAGGCCGCCGGCGCCGGTCACCGCGAGGTTGCGCAGCAGCCCGACCGCCGACTCCAGCCGGCCCGCCGGACGCACCTGGCCGTAGGCCGCGGCGGCCCGCTCCCACACCGCGCCGGCCGAGGCGGCGGCGCCGTCCAGGTGCGGCTCCTGCCGCAGGATGTCGCCCTCCAGCGTGCGCAGCGCCGGGCCGGGCTCCACACCCAACTGTCCGATCAGCAGCTCGCGGGCCCGGCGGAGCACGGCGAGGGCGTCACCCTGCCGGTGCGCGCGGTACAGGGCCAGGGCGAGCAGCCGCCAGCCGTCCTCCCGCCACGGATGCGCGGTCACGTGCTCGTCGAGGTCCGGGATCGCCTCGCCCGCCCGGCCCGACTCCAGCCGCGCCGACGCCAGCCGCTCCACCGCCTGCAATCGCAGCTCGGCCAGCCGGGACCGGTCGGCACGCGGCCACGCGGCGTCCGGGAAGTCGGCGTAGGCGGGGCCCCGCCACCAGGTCAGGGCCTCGGTCAGCGCGGCTTCGCCGCCGGCGGTCGCCGCCTGCTCGAACCGCCAGGCGTCGACCTGGTCGGGGGCGGCTCGCAGGGCGTACCCCCTCCCCTGGGTGACCAGCAGCGTCGCCGGAGCTCTCGCCGGGCGTCCGGGCTCGATCGCCCGCCGCAACGCGGCGATGAAGGTGCGCACCGCCGCCACCGCGCCCTCCGGCGGCGAAATCCACAGATCAGAAACAAGATCATCAATGGGTACGGCCCGCCGCCGCGCCACGATCAGCCGGGCCAGCACCGCCCGGTGCATCGGACCCCGCAGCGGTACGGGAGAGCCGGTCCCGTCCTCGGCGATCACCGGCCCGAGCACCCCGAATCGGATCACCGGGCCACCGTACTCCGCCCTCGTCCACCGCTCACCCACTGACGGATTACCCGAACGGCCCGCACGTCGCATGCCCGGGCGCGATAGTGAAGGTTCGAGCTCTGTTCTCCGCATGTGTGAGGGGCCCCGGTCGTGGCGACATCGTTCTTCGATGATCTCAGCGTCAACGTCAAGATCCTCGCCGCGGTCGTGGCCGCGGTGGTGGTGGCGGTCGTGGTGGGCCTGTTCGGTCTGATGGAACTGCGCGGCAGCAGCCAGGCCGCCGAACTGATCGTGACCAGCAACGTGACCAGCATCAAGGCCGTCGGCGAACTCAAGGCCGCCTTCTACCGGGCCCGGCTGTCCACCGCGAACCAGGCGATCGCCCAGAACCAGGCGGAGATCGAGTCGTACACGAAGGAGTTCGACACGCGGATGGAGGAGTTCGACGCGTCGATGGCCGCCTACCGAGCGAGCGATCCGGCCACCCCGGACGACGTCATCAACGCCGTGCAGGACTTGTGGGACTCGTACGTCACGGTCGCACACAACGAACTCCTCCCGGCCGGCGCCCGCAACGACTTCGCCGGCTGGGCCGCCGTCCGCGACGCCAAGGTCGCGCCGATCATGAAGGAGGTCGACGGCCACATCATCGAGATGGACGCCGCCGAGACCGCCGACGCGGTGCGCAACGGCGACGCCGCCCACGCCGGCTACGAGAACGGCCGGCGCGCCTCGATCATCATGATCACGGTGGGCGCACTGCTGGCGCTGGCCCTGGGCATCGCGGTGGCCCGGCGCATCGTCGGGTCGCTGACCCGGGTCAAGGTGGTGTGCGAGGCGCTGGCCGACGGCGACCTGACCCGGACCAGCGGGGTGACGTCGCGCGACGAGCCCGGCCAGATGGCCCGGGCCCTGGACCGGGCGGTGGAGAACCTGCGCCGGACCGTGCAGACCATCGACGGCTCGGCGAGCGCCCTGGCCAGCGCGGCGGAGCAGATGTCCAGCACCGCGCTGCAGATCGCCGGCTCGGCTGAACAGGCGTCCTCGCAGGCGCAGACCGTGTCGGCCGCCGCCGAGGAGGTGTCCCGCAGCGTCGAGACCGTCTCGGCCGGCAGCGAGCAGATGGGCGCGTCGATCCGGGAGATCTCCCAGAACGCCGCCGAAGCCGCCCGGGTCGCCTCCGAGGCCGTCGACATCACCACCGCCACGTCGGCGACGATGAGCAAACTCGGCGACTCGTCGGCCGAGATCGGCAACGTCATCAAGGTGATCACGATGATCGCCGAGCAGACGAACCTGCTGGCCCTGAACGCCACCATCGAGGCGGCCCGCGCGGGCGACGCCGGCAAGGGTTTCGCCGTGGTCGCCTCCGAGGTCAAGGACCTGGCCCAGGAGACGGCCCGGGCCACCGAGGACATCTCCCGCCGCATCGAGACGATCCAGGCCGACACCACCGGCGCGGTCACCGCGATCGAGGAGGTCTCCCTGGTGATCGCCCGGATCAGCGACTTCCAGACGACGATCGCGTCGGCGGTGGAGGAACAGACCGCGACGACGGCCGAGATGAACCGCAGCGTCGCCGAGGCCGCGGCCGGCACCAGCCAGATCGCCCAGAACATCACCCTGGTCGCCACCGCCGCCCAGAGCACCAGCCGGGGCGTGGGCGAGACCCGCCAGGCCACCGACGACCTGGCCAGGATGTCCAGCGAACTGAACACCCTGGTCGGGTCCTTCCGCTACTGACCGGTCAGGCCGGATCCACCGTGCCGCCGTCGGACCAGGTGTTGCCGGTCCAGAGGTTGCCGGTTCCGGTGGTCAGGAAGCTCGTCACCGGGCCGACGCCGCCGCACTGGCCGGACGGGCCGCGTTCGAAGACGTTGTCGCGGACCACCACGCCGGTCGGGTTGTCGCCGAAGGTCTTGCCCGGGTTGTAGCCGAAGCTGCCGCAGTAGGCCGCCGGCGTGGCGTGGAAGAAGTTGTTCTCCACGGTGACGTCCGTGATCGAGGCGAAGTCACCGAACAGCGACAGGTTCGTCGAGCAGCCGCCACCGATCTCGTTGTCCGGCGGGGTGCACCACAGCGTGTTGTGCCGCAGCACCATGCCGCTGCCGCCGTTGGAGAGGAACCCGTTGTTGTGGTAGCCGAAGCTGCTGTCCGGGTCGTTGAACTGGTCGTGCAGGTACGAGTCCTGGACCAGGCAGTTACCGTCGCACCGGACGCTGTGCTGGCCGCCGGTGATCTCCGAGCGGAGCACGGTGACATTGGTGCCGCTGACCGCCGCCCAGCTGGTCGCCCCGGCCCGTACCTCGGAGTGGACGATCGTGATCGACGCGCCGGGCAGGGTCTCGACGGCCCGGTTGACGATGCTGTTCCGGAAGGTGACGTTGCTGGCGTAGACCTGGATGCCGTCGGCACAGTCGACGATCTTGCGGTCGATCACCTGGTTGTCGGTGTGGAAGCTGCACGGCTCGGTGAACGGGGTGAGCGTGACACCGGCCGGGACACCGGTGTTGTCCGCGTCCGGGAACCCGGTCTGGGCCGGCGGCTCCCCCGGCGGCTCCTCCGGGGTCGTCGGCGCGGGGGTGAACGTGACGTCCACCCAGTAGTTCGTCGACGCCCAGGTCGAGGTCGGGAAGCCGCCTGACCCGTACCGGAACCGGCCGTTGAAATGGTCCGGGGTGTCGGCCGGAGCGTGCAGCGGGCCGCTGTCGCGGGCCTGCGCGAAGCCGTTGTTGTCGGCCGAGTAGTGGCCGGTCGTGGTGTGGTAGGAGACGACGTAGTACCGGTCCGCGTCGATCGTCACCGGGTCGGCGAAGGTGGCGGTCTGCCAGCCGGACGCCGTCTCGCCGGTGAACGTCACCTGCGCCAGCCGGTCACCCTCCTCGGTCCACAGCGAGCCGGTGTGCGGGCCGGTGTTGGCCGCCGACTTGTAGAACCGCACGCCGGTCACCGTGCCGCCGACGCCGGACCGGAAGAGCGTCCCCAGCTCGACAGCCGACGCGTCGTTCACATCGATCGTTCCCGGTGTGTCGGCGTCCGACCACAACGACACCGAGTCGTCGGCGCTCGCCGGTGCGGCGAGGAGCGCCACGATGGCCGCGGCCGCGAGCAGGACGGCTTTCCCCCGATGTTTCACTTCAGTTCCCCCTGACTGAGATCGATCACCGATCCGGAGGATATCGATCACCGCGCGTGCTGTGGGCCCCGCCGGGACAGGGCCCACAGGCGTCAGAGGGTCGGGGTCACCGGGCGGATCGTGCCGTCGGTGTTGAACTCGAGGCGGTCGATGGCGGTCTCGCGGTTGGTGCCGTCGCCGGCCGGCACGGCGAAGCGGTGGTAGGCGATGTACCACGTGTCGGTGCCCGGGGCCTGCACCACCGAGTGGTGGCCGGTGCCCTTGATGCCCAGGTCGAGGCGCTTCTGCAGGATCACGCCGCGGTTGGTCCACGGGCCCAGCGGTGACGTGCCGGTGGCGTACGCGACCCGGTAGTCCTCGCTGCGCGTGTCGTTCTCCGACCACATCAGGTAGTAGACGCCGTTGCGTTTGATCACGAACGGGGCCTCGTTGTAGCCGGACGGCGTGATCGTGCGTACCTGCGTGGCGTCGAAGGACGTCATGTCGGTGTTGAGACGCACCGCCCGGCACACGCCCTGCCCCCAGTAGAGGTAGGACTGCCCGTCGTCGTCGGTGAACACCGCCGGGTCGATGGCCTGCCCGCCGGAGAACTGGCTGCTCGTCACTAGCGGCCGGCCCAGCGCGTCCTTGAACGGGCCGGTCGGTGAGTCGGCGACCGCCACGCCTAGTTGCTTGGCGGTGTTGCCGCTGGCCAGGCCACCGGAGAAGTACAGGTAGTACTTTCCGTTGCGGGTGGCCACGCCGGGCGCCCAGGCCGAGTTGTCGGCCCACGACACGTCCGGGCCGTGGTCGAGGATCACCCCGTGGTCGGTCCAGTTCACCAGGTCGGCCGAGGAGAACGCCTTGTAGTAGGCGCCACCCCAGCCGGCGTACCCGTCGGTGGTCGGGTAGAGGTAGTAGCGGCCGTTGAAGTTGACGATCTGCGGGTCGGCGAACAGGCCGGGCAGCACCGGGTTCTTCGCGGTCTTCGGCGCCCACGGGGTGGCCAGCCGGAACGAGCTGTCCGCGCGGAACGTCGCGGTGTCCTGGTAGGCGTCCAGGTACAGGGCGAAGTCACGGTGCCGGATCCGCCGGTCCGGATAGTTGTACGAGACAAGCGCGACCGAGCCGGTGACCGAGCCGTCGACGGCGCAGAACGTGGCGTCCCCACGGAACGTCGCGTCGCCGGTGTTGGTGTCCAGCCGCAGCCGGTAGTCACGGTGCCGCAGGAACTGGCCGTTCTTCGCCTGGAACGAGTAGCACGACGGCGAGGCCAGCCCGTTCACCACGGTGAAGGTGGCGTCGAGCTTGGCCTGCGCCGTGCTGCTCGCGGTGATCGGGTCGATCCGGCCGAGACTGTCGAGGTGGCGCACGTACCGGCCGGCGTAGTTGACCGACTCCAGCGACCGGGCGCCGGTGGCGAGCGTGGCGGCCTGTGCCGGGGAACTCGACAGCACCACGACGAATCCCGTCAGTAGTAGGGACGCGGCGAGCAGGGAGCGGGCGGACATAGACGTTCCTCCGAGGCGGGTGCGGAGCCGACACAGAGGACGTTAACGATCACAGAATCACAGTCAACGATTCGAACATGTTCGATCACAGGCGTTCGGATGCCGTGCTGTGATCGATAACAAAGCGGGCTCGCGGTCAGAACGTCAGGACCTGGCGGGTGGGGGTGGGGTCGGTCCAGGCGGACGCGACCGAACCGAACGGTACCGGCGTGTGGGTCACGGTCAGGCGGCCGGCGGCGGCGTGCGCGGCGATCTCGCTGATCATGGTGGCCCGGCGGCGCCAGGACAGGGCGTTGTTGGTGTAGCCGAGGATCTGCAGGGATCCGCTGCGCAGCGTCGCCGAGTCGATCGGTGCGGTCGGACCGGCCGAGGAGCCCAGGTTGACCAGGGTTCCGCCGGGACGCAGGACGCGTAGCGCGGCCGCGGCGGGCGCGCCGAAGACCGGGTCGATGACCAGGTCGGCCGGGCCTTCGAGTTCGTCGATGGGCACGGCTGCCGCGCCGAGGCTCTCGGCGTGCCGCCGGGCGGATCCGGAACGGGCCACCGCGATCACCCGGCGTGCCCCGGCGAGCAGCGCCAGCTGGATCGCGGCCTGGCCGACCGCGCCGCCCGCGCCGAGGACCAGCACGTGTTTGCCCTCCGGGCTGCCGGCCGCGTGCAGCGCCCCGAGGGCGGCGACCGCCGACAGCCCGAGCGCGGCGACGAGCACGAGCGGCGCGCCCGGTGGCAGCGTGACCACATCGTTCGACGGCACCGCCACGACCGACGCCATGCTTCCGTCGCCGGGGCGCATGCCGGCCGAGGTGGCGAACCACACGGCCGTGCCGTCGGCTAGATGCCCGACGCCCTGCACACCCGGCACATACGGTGTGGCGGGCGCCCCGAAATAGCTGGTCCCGGACGCGCACAGCAGATCGAGCGGCGTGATCGGCGCCGCCACGACGTCGACCAGCACCGAGCCGTCGGCCGGGACCGGGGCGGGCCGCTCCTCCAGGGCCGGCGGCCGCCCGCATTCCCGCAGAACCGCCGCGGAGATCATGTCGCGATGTCCGGGTACGGCAGCGAGAATCCGGAGAGCGCCGCCCCGTACGCCTTCTGGTATTCGAGGGGTTCGGTGTTGTCCCGTTCGAACACGGCGATGAAGAGCGTCAGCGTGAGGAACGGATGGGCGCCCATCTCGAACAGTCGCACGTGGTCGCGGGCGATCAGCGCGTCCCGTTCGGCCGGGGTGAACTCGAGCCACGTGCTCGCCTCGCCGGAATGGCAGTTGAGCAGCGAGTTGGCGATCGTCGACTCCCACCAGGTGACGAGTTCGCGGGGATCCTCGCGATAGCGTTCGACCAGTTCCGGGTCGCGGTCGACGGTGAACAGGAATTTGTTCAGCAGATACTTGCTCATGCCGGAGCCCCGTTCGGGTACCAGGTGAAATACGCCTCCATCGTGTGGAACAGGTCGAACGTGTCGACATAGTCGGCCTTTGCGCCGGCCCCGGCGACACCCATCATCAGCATGAAGTCCATGAATCCGTGGGTGGCGTTCCCGGGCGCGTGCAGGCTGTCCAGGGTCACCTCCCGCAGGCACCCGTCGAGGTCGCCGTTGGCGATCCACTCGACGGCCCGTTCGTCGAAGGCCGGGTCCGGCCCGTGCGGGCCGAACTGCCGGGGTCCACCGAGCTCGAGCGACAGATGACCGGTTCCGATCACGGCGACCCGCAGGTGCGACGGCCACTCCTCAATGATCTTGCGGATGGCGACGCCGAGGTTCACGAACCGGTTCGGGCGGGGCAGCGGCGGCGCGAAGATGTTGGTGTAGATCGGCACGATCGGCAGGTCCGCCTCCGGCCGCAGCGTGATGATCGGGCAGGTGATGCTGTGGTCGATCCGCAGTTCGTTGCTGAACGCCAGGTCGAATCCCTCGTCCAGCCCGGCCCGCAGGATGTGCGACGACAGGTCCTCCTGCCCCTTGAGCGTCATCCGCGGGAGCCCGAACTCGCGTTCCTCGTTGTACCAGTTCGCGTCGTAGACGGGCGCTTTGCCGACCAGGAACTGCGGCATGTTGTCCAGCCACAGCTGATGAAAGTGATCAGAGCCGACCATGACCAGGACGTCCGGGTTGGCGCGGGTCAGCGTCTCCCGGAAGGCGAGGATCTTGGCCGTCCACTCGTCGGCGAACGGCGGCCGGTCCTCTCCGGTCGACGTGCTGGCCCGGTAGTAGAAGGGATGGTGTGTCGAGGCGATGACCGCGACGATGCTGGCCATGAATGATCCTCCCTATGCCTCGTAGACGGCATTACGGTCGACGGTCAGATAGATCTGGTTGGCGATCGGGCGCCGCCTTTCCTCGGCGATCTGCCCGAGTAGTCCCGCCGCGCGGGCCAGCAGCGCGAATCCGCGCAGCATCTCCACCGGCAATCCCAGATCGGCGAGGGCGGCGCCACAGACTCCGGCGCCGTTGAGCGGCAGCTTTCGATTCAAGACCTGCGGGTGTACGCGGCCGATCGCCTCGAAAAGGCGAAGGTGCGGCCCGTAGATCCCCTCTTCGGTGGCGATCCGGATCAGGACCGGGGTGCGCGGGTCCTCGATTTTGTGAACGGGATGCCCGAGCCCCGGCACGAATCGTTTCTCCGCCTTGGCCTTGGTGACGGCGTCGAGGGCGATCGCGTCGAAGTCGTCACCGCCGGCCGACGCCAGAACAGCGGCCAGGAATCTCCCGCAGTCCTCGGTCACTCCGAGAAATCGTGAGCCGCCGCCGAGCAGCCCGGCCGCGAGCGCGCCCTGCAGGGAGTCGGGCGCGGAGAGGTAGGTGAGGCGCGCCGCGATGGCGGTCGGGGTGAACCCGTGATCGGCCAGGGCGACCAGCACCGCTTCGAACAGCCGCACCTCTCCCGCGCTCGGCCGGCGCCCGGCGACCAGCCAGAACGCGAGCTCCCCGAATCCGACCTTCCCCATCAGGTCGGCGGCCAGGTCCTGCCCGAGCAGCGAGATCGTGTCGGCGTCCGAGGTGCCGAGCCCGGTCGGGAAGCTCAGTTCGTCAGCCATCTGCGGATCTCCTCGCCGTGTTCGTCCAGTCCGGGCGGCGGTAGCTCGTACCGCGCGGGGGTCTTGGAAAACGTGATGGGGTTGCGGACGCCTGGCACGCCGCCGACGGTGACCACCGGATTCAGGCCGAGTTCCGCGGCCATGGCGACGCCGCCGTCGATGGTGTTGATCGGCGCGCAGGGCACGCCGGCCGCCATCAGGTCGCGGAACCATTCGTCGCGGGTCCTCGTGCGGAGGCGTTCCACCAGGATCGGGCGCAATTGCTCGCGATTGGCCGTACGGTCCTGGTTGCGACCGAATCGTGGATCCTCCGGCAGGCCGTCGAGTCCGAGGACCTGGCACAGCTTGCGGAACTGCCCGTCGTTGCCGGCGATGACGATCAGCTCGCCGTCGGCGACCGGCAGCGGCTCGTAGGGAAAGAGGCTCGGGTGCGCGTTGCCCATCCGGTACGGGACGGTGCCGCCGGCGACGTACCCGCTGGAGTGGTTGACCAGGCCGGACAGCGCCGAGCTGAGCAGATTGACCTCGACGTGCTGGCCCTGCCCGGTGTCGGCGCGCCGGTGCAGCGCGGCCAGGATGCCGATGCTCGCGTGCAGGCCGGCCATCACGTCGAAGACGGAGATCCCGGCGCGGTACGGCGAGCCGTCCGGGTCGCCGGTGAGGCTCATCAGCCCGGAGATCGCCTGGACCATCAGGTCGTAGCCGGGCATGGACGCGCCCGCGCCGGGGCCGAACCCGCTGATGCTGGCGTAGACGATCCGCTCGTTGGCGGCCGAGACGGTGTCGTAGTCGAGGCCGAACCGGGTCAGGCCGCCGGGCCGCATGTTCTCGATCAGCACGTCCGCGCGACGGGCCAGCTCCTGGGCGGCGGCCCGGTCGTCCGGATCCTTGAGGTCCAGCGCGATCGACCGTTTGTTGCGGTTGATGCCCAGGTAGTAGGTGGAGACGCCGTCCCGGACCGGTGGCATCCAGGTGCGGGTGTCGTCGCCACCGGGCCCCTCCACCTTGATCACCTCGGCGCCGAGGTCGGCCAGGAGCATCGTCGCGTACGGCCCGGCCAGGATCCGGGAGAAGTCAGCGACGAGCAGGCCGTCCAGTGGGCCCTTGGGTTGCTGAGCCATCAGTTACCGCCCGTTCTACGGACACCTGTCCGCTGGAACAGCCTCCCCGCCCACACCAGGCCTGTCAACCGCCTGGTGATCGCGCCGAAACAAATCCTTGACATCGCAAGTGACCCGGAACACGCTGGCCTGACCACGCTGACCGCCATGCGGACAGCAGTCCGAAAGGAGCGCAGATGAGCGTCGCAAGACCGGTGATCTTCCGTAACGGACTGGTCCTGACCATGGACGACACCCACTCGGTGCTGGCCGGCGCCGACGTGCTCGCCGTCGACGGCAAGATCGCCGCGATCGGCCACCACCTGCCCGCCCCGGACGACGCCGAGGAGATCGACGCGTCCGGCGGCATCGTGATGCCCGGCATGATCGACACGCACCGCCACATGTGGCAGACCGCCATGCGCGGCTACGGCGCCGACTGGACCCTCACCCAGTACTTCGTCTGGTACTACCTGGAATCCGGGAAACACTTCCGGCCCGAGGACATCCACGCCGGCAACCTGCTCGGCGCCATCGAAGCCCTGGACGCCGGAGTCACCACCACCGTCGACTGGTCACACGGCCTGCAGACCCCGCAGCACGCCGACGCCGCGGTCGACGCCCTCGAATCCGTGCCCGGACGGTTCATCCTCGCCTACGGCAACATCCAGCAGGGCCCCTGGGAGTGGTCGGCCGCAGGCGACTTCCGCGACTTCCACCGCCGCCGCATCGACAACGGCCGGCTCGAAGGCTTCCAGATGGCCTTCGACGTCACCGGCGACCCGTCGTTCCCGGAGAAGGCCGCCTTCGAAGTGGCCCGCGAGCTGGGCGTCACCGTCACCACCCACGCCGGCGTGTGGGGCGCCACCAACGACGACGGCATCCGCCTGATGTACGAGAACGGCTTCATGACCCCGGGCACCGTGTACGTCCACGCGGCCACCCTCGGCGCCGACTCGTACCACCGGATCGCCGCCACCGGAGGCTCGGTCAGCGTCTCCACCGAAAGTGAGCAGAGCGCCGGCCAGGGCTACCCGCCCACCTGGGCGCTGCGCCGCTACGGCATCCCGGTGTCACTGTCGATGGACACCAGCGTCTGGTGGAGCGGCGACCTGTTCAGCGCCATGCGCACCACGCTCAGCGCCGACCGCTCCCGCGAACACCTGGAAGCCCACGGCAAGCAGGAGACCGTCACCCACCACCACCTGCGGGCCGAACAGGTCGTCGACTGGGCCACCCGCGGCGGCGCCCGGGCGCTCAGCCTCGACTCGAAACTCGGCGCGCTCACCCCCGGCCGGCAGGCCGACATCGTGCTGCTCAAGAACGACGCGTCGCCCGCGATGTTCCCGATCCTGCACCCCTACGGCCACGTCGCGTTCCAGGCCCAGCGCGGAGACGTGCACACCGTCGTGGTCGGCGGCAAGGTCGTCAAACGCGACGGCAAACTGGTCGGCATGGACCTCGGGGCCGCCCGGGCGAAGGTCGACAGCACCGTCTCCCACCTGCGCGAGACCCTCGGCGAGGAGGCCTGGCTGCGCGGCCAGAACCCGGACCTGCCGCAGGCTGAGCTGTTCGACAACCCGTACCAGTACACCGACTACACCGCCGGTTCACCGGAATGAAAGCATTGCCCGAATGACTGACACCGGAAGGGGCACGGGTCCCGACTTCATCGAGGCGCTCGCCCGCGGCCTCGACGTCCTGCGCACCTTCCGGCCCGGCACCCCGTCGATGACGCTCAGCGAGATCGCCGGGGTGACCGGACTGGCCCGCCCGACGGTCCGGAGAATCCTGATAACCCTCGAGACCCTGGGGTACGTGCGAGGCGCCGGCCGTGGCTACGCCCTGACCCCGCGCGTGCTCGACCTCGGGATGGCGTACGTCAACTCACTGAGCATGTGGGACGTGGCCCGGCCACACATGGAGAAACTGGTCGCGCAGACCAACGAGTCGACGTCGATGGCCCAGCTCGACGGGTCCGACATCGTCTATGTGGCGCGGGTGGCCGTACCGAAGATCGTGACTCTGGCGGTCAACATCGGCACCCGTTTCCCCGCCGCCGCCACCTCGATGGGCAAGGTCCTGCTGGCGGCCCTGCCGCCGGCGGCCGTGGCCGGCGTCCTCGCCGAGGCCTCCCGGTCCGGGATCGCCGCCCGCTGGCAGCCCGACCCGGCCGAGCTGGAGGCGGCGCTCCGGGAGGTCCGGGCGAAAGGGTGGGCGCTCGCCGACCAGGACCTCGCGCCGGGCATCCGCTCGGTGGCCACCGGGGTGCGCGACGGCGACGGCAACGTGATCGCCGCCGTGAATGTGACGGTGCACGCAGCCGAGACGTCGGTGGACACGCTGCTCGACGACCACCTGCCGAAACTGCTGCGCACGGCGGCCGACATCGGGCACGACTGGGCGCTGACCGCCGCCATCCCGTCGGTGACCTTTGCCGGCGGCCGCCGCTGACTTTGCCGGCCGCCGCCGGTGACCTTTGTCGGCCGCCGTCGGTGACTTTTGTCGGCCGCCGTCGGTGACGGCGTAGACTGCGGCGTCCCATCGGCTCGGCACGCTCGGAGTGGTTTCACATGTCCGTCTACGGCACCCAACGTCTGCGCGGACTGCGCATGATCGTCACCGGTGGCGGCACCGGCGGCCACACCTACCCCGCTCTGACCACGGTCAACGCCCTCCAAGCCCGGCTCGCCGAGACCGGCGCCGCCCCCGAGCTGCTGTGGGTCGGCGTGGCCGAGGGCCTCGAGGCGAAGATCGCGGTCCGCAACCAGATCCCGTTCAAGGCGGTCACCACCGGCAAACTCCGGCGCTCGGTCAGCCCCCGCGACCTGGGCCGCAACTTCGTCGACGCGTTCCGGATCCCGCTGGGCATCCTGCAGGCCGCGTTCACCGTCGCCCGCACCCGCCCGGCGGTCGTGCTGAGCACCGGCGGTTTCGTGTCGGTGCCGATCGGGCTGGCCGCCGCGCTGTTCCGGGTGCCGTACCTGATGCACGAGCAGACCCTCAGCCTGGGCCTGGCCAACCGCATCCTGGCCCGGGTCGCCACCCGCATCCTGCTCAGCCACGAGGCGTCCCTGGAGCACCTGCCGGCCAAGGCCCGCAGCCGCGCCGTCGTCACCGGCAACCCGATCCGGCCCGCCGTCCTGACCGGCGACGCAGCGAAGGGCCTGGCGGCGTTCGGGCTCGACCCGGCCGTGCCGCTCGTGCTGGTCACCGGTGGCGCGGCCGGCGCCCAGCAGATCAACCGGATGCTCTCCGGCGCGCTGCCCGACCTGCTCCAGCACTGCCAGATCGTGCACCAGTGCGGCAGTCTGAGCCTCGCCGAGATGCAGCAGGTCGCCGCCGGTCTGCCCCCGCACCTGGCGCACCGCTACCACGTTCTCGACTTCATCCACGACGAACTGCCCGACCTGCTGGCGGCGGCCGCGGTCGTGGTTGCCCGGTCCGGCGCCGGCACCGTCGCCGAGCTGACCGCCCTCGGCAAGGCGTGCGTCCTGGTCCCCTACCCGCATGCGGCCGGCGACGAGCAGCGGATCACCGCCCGGCACCTGTCCCAGCAGGGCGCGGCGGTCATGCTGGACGGGGCCGAGGCCACCCCGTCACACCTGCGCGACACCCTCGGCCTGCTGCTGGCCGACCCGCAGCGACGCGAGACGCTGGCCCGCAACGCCGCCACCCACGGCAAGCCGGCCGCCGCCGACCAGGTCGTAACCGAGATCCTGACCGCCGCAGCCTCCGGCACCGCCTGACCACCCACCCCGACCCCCACCAACAACAACACGCTTCTCCCGCTCCGCGATCTTGCGCGATTTTCCACGCCCCGCGATCTTGCACGCTTCTCCATGCTTTCCGCGATCTTGCACGCTTCTCCATGCTTTCCGCGATCTTGCACGGTTTTTCAGGCGCGGGGACGCAATTTCGTGCAAGATCTATTTTGCGGAGCCGATCTTGCATCTTGTTTCATTCCAGGGCACGGTAAATGCTGCAAGATCGGCCGGAGGGCGCACATTCGTGCAAGATCCGGAAGCAGCGCGAGGACCACCGAGCGGCGCACCACAGCCAGCGATGCAAGCTCGGAGAACGCCACGCGATCCGGAACCGCCCCCAATCTGGAGAGCCACTCAAGTTCGGAGAATGACCCAATCCGGAGAACCGCATTAGATCCGCAGAAAGGAACACAATCCAGGGACCGATACACAATCCAGGGGGACGTCAAGTAATCCAGGGGGCGTCACATGATCCAGGTACCGGCACACGCCCCAAAGCGCGGCACACAAACCAGAGAAAGGCCTGTGCGGCGGAAAGCGGACAAATCTGAATAGACGGCGCTGCGATTCTTGCCGAATGGGTTCGCGGGGCGGCTAACCGCCGGCGGTGCAGAGGGTTCGGACGGTTCGGTCGATGGCTGCGGGCAACTCCTCCGGCGGGCCTGGGAACGCCAACTCGTGCAGGATCAGGCCGTCCAAGTAGTCCATTATGGCCGTACAGTCGGCGGTCGGATTGGTTGAACCTATCGCCCGCAACCATTGCGTCGCCCATCGGCGCAGCTCAGCCGCGGAGTCCGCGAGATGCCCCTGAAGGGCGGGCCGAAGTGCCGCCTCGACGAACAGGCCGTAACGCGCGACGGTGACCGGACGCTCCGGACCGAGCGCCCGCAGCACGTAGGCGGTAAGCGCGGCCGCCAGCTCGCCCGGATCGGACGGCTGGACGAATCCGGCGATCGCCTGCCAGGCGACCCGGTCGCGTTCGGCGAAACGTTCGACGACCGCGCTGATCAGCGCATCCTTCGTCTTGAAATAGTTGGCGGCCGACCCGAGCGGCATCCCCGCGGCGGCGTCGACCGCGCGGTGAGTCAGCGCCCGCACCCCCTGGCTGCCGAGAACGCCGATGGCCGCGTCGAGCAGTTCTTCCTGACGGGAGGGCACCCGATCACCCTACCCGTTCACAACATCCGTAGTCGAATTACAACATCTGTTGTACGGTGAGAGCATGCGACGACACGCGGCGATCATCGGCGGCGGCATCGGCGGACTGGCCACCGCCATCGCTCTCGGTAACGACGGATGGCGGGTCACCGTTCACGAACGCGACGCGGCCCTGCCGGCCACCGGCACAGCGCTGGGCATGTGGCCTGCGGCTTTGCGGGCGCTTGATGAGATCAAAACCGGCCATTTGGTACGCGAAACCGGCGCCCCACAACAGTCGGGTGAGGTGCGCCGCCCCGACGGGTCACGGATCGTCACCATCCGTACCCCAACGGCCGATCCGATCCACCTGATCTCCCGGCCCGCCCTGCTCAGGATCCTGCACCGGACCGCCACCGCCACGGCCGACCTCCGTTTCTCCGACCCGGTCGACCGGATCGACGGCCTCGACGCCGACCTGGTCGTGGTGGCCGACGGCGTGTTCAGCCGCACCCGTGAGCAGTTGTTCGGTTCCGGATATCAGGCCCGCTACTCAGGCGGCACGGCATGGCGCGGCACGATCGACGGGATGGCGACGAGCACGTTCGTCGAGGTGTGGGGCCGGGGCGTCAAGTTCGGCGTGACCCCGCAGGAGGGCGGCCGGACCAACTGGTTCGCGGCCGCCGGGGCGCCGGAGGGCGACTTCCATCCCGGCGCCGAGGCGGCCACGTTGCGGCGGATGTTCGACGGCTGGGCGGCGCCGGTCAGCCAGGTCCTCGACGCGGTCACCGAGGGTGGCATCCTGCGCCACGACGTGTACGTCGCCCCGGCCCTGCCGACCCATGTCAGCGGAAACGCCGTCCTGATCGGCGACGCCGCCCACGCGATGACGCCCGACCTGGGCCGCGGCGCGTGTGAGGCGCTGATCGACGCGGTCACCCTGGCGGAGTGCCTGCGTGCCGCGTCCACCGTCGCCGGCGGGCTGGCCGCCTACGACAGTCGCCGGCGCCCGGCGACCCGGCGGTTGTCCCGGATGGCCGCGGCCGCGGGCCGGCTGACCCGGGTCCGGCACGCGCTGCCGATCCGCGACGGACTACTGCGGGCGAGCATGCTCGCCGGGCCACCGGCCTGACCGGCGCCGCCGCCACACCCCGACCAGGATCCCGCCGGACAGCGCCGCCACTATCCCGATCATCAGGGCGTCCCGGCCCACCGCGCTGAGCGCCACCCACAGTCCCGCGACGAGGGCGGCCACCACACACCCCGTGATCACGAAACCGGCGGCGGCCACCGGCTTACGCGCCAAGTCTCGTTCCATACCGTCACAAACGCCCGCACCTGTCCGACGACACCGCCCGGCCGCATGTCGGATTCCGGTCCGCACCGCCCACCCCGGCCGCCCTGTTCAAACGCCGCCGGCGGCGTTGACTCTCCCACCGTGTCAGGGGGTTGGGTGGGTGGCATGCCTCCATACACCGGATCCGGTCCCTACTGTTACGCCAACTCGCTGGTCATGGTTCTCGGGGAACACGCTCCGCCGCCGTCGATCGTCGAGGTGCTCACCGGGTCGCCGTTCGGGTTCGAGCTGCTCGGCGGGCGGCTTCCGCTCTTCGATCCGTACGGGTGGGATCCCGATCAAGGGCTCGACGAGGCGGTCCGGCTGCTGGGCTGGACCTGCCGGCGGGACGGGGCGGACGACGAGGAGGCGGCGCTCGCCGCTCTTCGGGGCGCGGGTGGGCCGGTGTTCGTCGGGCCGGTCGAGTTCGGGCTGCTGCGTCACATCCCGGGGATGACCGGGCCGATCCGGTCGGATCACTTCGTGGTCGTGCTCGAAGTGGACGGCGACCTGGTCCGGTTCCATGATCCGCACGGCTTTCCCTACGCGACTCTGCCCGTCCCGGATTTTCTGGCCGCCTGGCGGGCCGACACGATCGGGTACCGCGGTCGTCCGTACACGATGCGCAGTGGTTTTGATCGGGTTTGTGTGGTGAGTCCGGAAGAGGCGCTGCGCGCGGCTCTGCCCGGCGCCGTGGCCTGGTTGCGCGGCCGTGACCTGCCGGTTCCGGCCGGGACCCGGGGTGGCGCGGACGGTCTGCTCCGGCTGGCCGGGCGGGTCGACGCCGGGCTCGAACCGGCCGCGCGTGATCATCTGATCCACTTCGCCGTGCGGGTCGGCGCGCGCCGCCTGGCCGACGCGGCTGCCGCGCTGGCCGGGATCGGTCTCGGCCGGGCGGCGGCGATCGCGACCGGGCAGGCGCGGCTGGTCGGAAGCCTTCAGTTCGACCTGGTCAGCGGGGACGACAAGGCCGCTGCGGCGACGTTGCGGCAGCTGGCGCCGACCTATCTGGCTCTGGCCGACGCGCTTTCCTGACCTGCCGCACCGAACCACGGCCTTCCACACCTCGGCCTTGCGCGCCGCGTCCGTTCCACACCGCGGCCTTGCGCGCCGCGTCCTTCCACACCTCGGCCTTACGCGCCGCGTCCGTTCCGCACCGCGGACCTTCCGAAGGGCTGCGGTCTGGACCCTCAGCGGGTTCCGGGCCGCGGCCCGGAACCCGCTGGCCCCTTCACGAGGCGAAGGCCTTCACCTCCAGGAGACCGACGGAACTGGTTCCGTTCGATTGGAGTACGACCCGCAGCGCGCTCGTGTCGACAGGTGTGAACGTCACCGTGTTGTAGGTGTTCGCCGTCGCCGGATACCCGCCGGCCCCGGCGACGTCGACCCAGGTGGAGGCCCCCGACCGGTACTGGAGCCGCCACGAGGCGGGTAGGCGTACCCCTCCGTTGTCGTCGAAGAGGTAAACCTGGACGCGTCCCACCCGCGTCGTGTTCGACCAGGTCAGCGCCGCCCATTGCTCGCCGCTCTCGGGCCAGGTGCCCCACCGTGGATTGGTGGTGTCGTTTGACGACGGCGGTTCGAGTCCGTCGTTGATCGCGGCGATGCTCTCCCACGACGACGTGTAGGAGGCCGACGCGGTCGCGCTGCGGGCGAGGTTGCTGTCGGCGGGCGGTGTCGTGGTGCCACCGCCGATGGCGAGTTCGTCGGTGCTGAACGTGCCGTGCGCCGGATTGATGTCGGCCTCCCCGCCGCCGCCGTCGCAGCCCCGGGTCGTGCTGAACATCAGGTAGGTGCCGGACGAGCAGGAGATCGCGATCTCCGCGTCACCACCGACCACGACGTTGCCGGACAGGTTCGCGCCGCTCTGGATGAGCGCGTTGTCCTTGACGACCGCGTTGCCGCCGACGGTGCCGCCGTTGACCCAGCCCAGGCCTTCGATCCGGGCGTTGCCGGTGACGGTTCCGCCCATGACGGCGGCCTTCGGCCCGACGTAGGCGGTCGACGCGACGCTCGCGTTGCCGGCCACCCAGCCGCCGCCGTTGGAGTGCCAGCGTCCGCCGTTGGTGGCGGCCGGCTTGACGTAGCCCGGCTCGAACCCGGACGGCGTGGCGCCGGAGACCCGGAACTCGTAGGGGAACCGCCGCGCCTTGGTGTAGCCGTCAAGGAACCCGTAGTGCGGGACCGCGCTCGGCGTACCGGTGACGACCAGCCACACCTCACTCTCACCGGACTGGAGCTGGAAGTCGATCTGCCCATCCGTGCCGGTGAACAGCGACGAGTACCGCGGAGTGCCGTTGCGCACCGCGACCAGCCCGAACGTCCACCCGGTGGCCCCGGTCTCAGCATGTCCCTTCAACCGCAGCTTGACCAGCGCACCATCACTGGACGGCACCAGCTTGATCTTGTTGAACCCGTAGTCGGACGGCGCCACCCTCGTGTTGATTCGATAGTGGCCTTGACTTGAGTTGACTGGATCAACATTGCCGCCGTTGTAAGCATTGAGGAACCCGGCGCCGTACACGCTGTTGATGAACGGCATCAATGTTGACCGGTTGCCGAAGTCGTACGTGACGGTCCGGGTGGCGTACTCGCCGACACGTCGATTGAGCTCGGCCTGCGTGATGCCGGAGATCCGCCGATAGGTTTCGAGTGGATGCTCGTTGCCGGCCGACTCGTTCCAGATCCGGTTGAACATGGCGAGCCCGTCGCGGTCCTTGATGTACTGCGCCAGCATCCAGTTGCCGTAGTGGTGCCGGCTGGAGCTGTAGTACAGGTTCTCCGAACGCAACCACCTGGTCAGGTCACCGGCCGCCGTCGTCGGCAGGGCCTGCATGGCCATGAACTCTGCACTGGTCTCCCAGAACGTGCCGGCGGTCGCGTCGATGAACCCGGCGCCCGGCCGGTTCATCGTGGTGTAGGCCTGGAACACGTGCCCCAGCTCGTGGGCGAGTCCCCACGATCCGGGCTGTGCCGCGCGGGGGTCGATGTTGATGATGCCGACCTGCCCGTCGACCGAGCCGCCGGTCGCCCAGGCGTTGAGTTCGGTGCGGTTCCAGGTGTTCGTGACGATCACGATGATCTTGTACTGGGCGAGCTTGCCCGTCTCCGGGGTGAACTTCATCGTGCTGACGTAGAACGTGTACAGATTCTCGAGCTGGGTGATGATGCTGTTCGGGTCGAAGTTGTACGGCGACGGCGCCGACACCGGGTTGGTGCCCGACTTCTCGCCCCACAGCAGGACGAAGTTCGCCGACTCCCGGCTACGGCTCGACGACCAGGGAACCTCACCGGTCTGCACCCAGCGTGACGGGATGTACAGGGTCTTGGCCGCCGCCGACGCCTGTGGCATGAGCTGCGGGATCACGGAACCGAGGACGAGCAGCACCGCCGACAGCGCGACGATGAACCGCGTCCGGGGATGAGGACGGGGATGGGGACGGGGATGGGGACGGGGAAAAGCACGGAGAAGCCGCATTGGGGGAATGCCCTCCTGCTGTCGAAGACCAGACCTTGGGGATGTACGGGCTATCAGTGATCTTTCATCCGATAGCCCGCGGTCTATGACAGGTCACCTTGAACTACGAAAACGTTTTCGGCAAGGTTTCGACAACTTTAAATATGAACAGCCCAGCCGTCGCCCACAACGGTCATCCGCACCCCAAAACCACCGTGAACCACGGCCGGACCGGCTGGCCGTCGTTCAGGACGGCAATCCGCACCGCGAGACCACCGTGAGCGACGGCCGGACCGGCCAGCCGTCGCTCACGGTGGCAATCCGCACCGCAAGACCACCGTGAACGACGGCCGGACCGGCTGGCCGTCGCCCAGGACGGTAGTCCGCGCCGGAAGGGCCGCGGTCAGGCCTGCGGCAGAACGCGGGCGATCTTGATCGACGACGTCGACGCCCCCGCCGCCGGGTAGGCCACACTGCCGTCGGCGTACGCCTTGAACGCCTGGTACGAGTGGTCCTTGACCGCGATGCTCAACCGGCTGCCGACCGCCTTGCCGGTGCCCGCGTCGTACACCTGCGCCGCGATGCCCGACCCCGACTGCCAGGACAGCAGCATCCGCCCGGAGCCGTAGGACACCAGGTGCGGGTGCTGCGACCCGGCGCCGGTGCTGATCGTCGACGTCGACTTCCCGGTGGTGAACTTCTCCAGCCGCACCTTGCCGCCCTGGCTCCAGGCCGTCCAGTACCCCTTGGTCTTGGCCAGCACCAGATCACCACCGAACAGCGTGCCGTCACAGGTCCCGGCCGCGACCGTGCGGTACGGGTTCGGCTGCGCGATCCGGCACGAGTTGTCGGTGGCGCAGACCGTGACGAAGCGCTTGGTCCGCGGATCCCACACGATCCGTGACGTCCACGCGTGACTGCAACCGACCTCGAACGCGTCCTTGTGCCCGGAGACCAGGTTCCCGCTCGCGTTGACGACCTGCATCCGGTCGCCCTCGTGGATGTCGACGCAGTTGCCGTTCTTCACCGTGATCGCGACACCGAAGTAGGCGGCCCAGTCCGAGCCGTTGGTCGCGAGCCGCCCGTGGTGCTGGTACCACCAGATGAACCGGGCCCCGTCGTCGTAGCCGGTCTTCCCGCCGGTCAGGTTGGTGACCTGCCGTTCCCACACCAGCTTGCCGTTGTTGTCGAATCGGACCATGTGCATCGTGTTGCACGGGCTGGAGGCTCCGCCGCAGAGGGCGCCGCCACCACAGTTGCCCTTGCGGGTCAGGAGCAGGACCCCGCCCTTGGCGTCGGCCTGCACGTCCTGCAGGTCGATGCCGGTGAAGCTGGTGGGGGTGCCGACCAGCTTGTCGTCGCAGCCCAGCCGGCCCAGGTAGACCTTGCCGTTCGTGCCGAGCCAGGCCAGCCACGACCCGCCGTCGGGCCGGGCGGCGAGCGCCATCGGCAGGTTCTCGGTGTCACCCTCGTTGCCGTAACCGGCGACCTTCGACGGCAACGACACCTGGGTCACCTTCACCGCCGGGGCGGCCGACACCTTGCGCGCGCACCCACCGGCCACTGCGGCGGTGGCTTTCGGAGCGGCGGAGGCGGGCGCGGAAGCCGACGGCGCGACAGCCCCGCCGGACGGGACCGCGCCACCGGAGGCCGCCGCGGCCGACGGCAGCGACTGCCCCGCCACCTCGACCTGCTGCCCGGGCGCCGGGTCAACGGCCTCCTCGGTGGAAGTCGCCGAGCACGCGGCCAGGGCGACGACGGCCACCGCCGCCGCGATCACCGTCCTGGTTGCCCGCCATCCCGCCAGTGGTTTCATCGTGTTCTCCTGAGGTCCGAACGTCCTTGCACCGGGTATGGCGGGCCGGCCCGCGCCGGCATAACAGGAAACCGGAGAAAGTTTTCCGGCTGGAACGCACGGGCGGAACAGCACCCCGGCTCGTAACAGGAATCCGGGGAGACGAATCTCAAACCGCCGGGAGGGGTATCCGGGCGGTACCCTCCCTGACGCCATGACCACCACAGAACAGATCCCCACCGACGTCGTAGTGGCCGCCCGCTCCGGGGACCGCAAGGCGCTGAACGCGCTCGTCACCGATCACCTGCCGCTGGTCTACAACTTCGTCGGCCGGATGCTCGGCCGGCACGCGGATGTCGACGACGTGGTGCAGGAGACGATGCTGCGCGCCGTGCGGGACCTGCCGGCGCTGCGTGAACCGGACCGGTTCCGGCCGTGGCTCATGGCGATCGCCCGGCACCAGGTCACCGAACGTCACCGTTCCCGGCACACGGTGGCGAGCCGGACGACACCTTTCGACGAGGAGTCGCAGGAGCCGGACCCCGACTTCGCGGGCGTGACGGCGCTGCGGCTCGACCTGTCCACCCAGCGGCGGCAGACGGCCGAGGCGACGCTCTGGCTCGACGACGATCACCGCGAGACCCTGGCGCTGTGGTGGCTGGAGGCGGCCGGCGCGCTGACCAGGGCCGAGGTCGCCGAGTCGATGGGGCTGTCGGTGGCGCACGCCGGGGTCCGGATCCAGCGCATGCGGGAACAGCTCGACCTGGCCCGTACCATCGTGGTCGCTCTGGCCGCCCCCGACCGCTGCCCGGACCTGACCGCGGCGCTGGCCGGCTGGGATGACGTGCCGGGCAGCCTGTGGCGCAAGCGGATCGCCCGCCACCTGCGCGAATGCGACGTGTGCGGCGGAGCCGGCCGGTCGCTCGTGCCGACCGAGCGGCTGCTCGCGGGCGCCGCCCTGATCGCCGTCCCGATCGACCTGAAGTCGCGGATCGCCACGCTGACCAGCACCTCGCCGGCGAGCGCCGTCCCGGTCGGGAAGCTGGTGGCGGCCGGTTCGGTGGTCGTCACGGCGGTGGCCGCGCTGCTGTTGTTCATCGATCGTGATCCGGAGCCACCGCCCCCGGTCGTGGCGGCCGCTCCCCCGTCGGCCGTGGCCGCGCCGAGCGCCACCCCGTCGCCGTCACCGTCCGTGGCGAAGAAGGCGATCACCACGACGACGATCACTCTGCCGGTTCCGTTCGCGTACCGGATCGGTGGTTACAGCGGCAAGCAGCACAGCCGCCGGACACCGTTCGCGGTCGCGCCGAACGGGACCGCGTGGCTCGCCTGGCTGGCCGCCGATGGCGCAAACGTGCACGTCACCCCACTCGGCAAGGATCTGAAGCGAAGTGGTGACGACGTCGTGGTGCCGGGCCGGGAGGCGAGCGGCCTGATCGCCCACGACGACGGTTTCGCTCTGCTGACCCGGCGCGCCGACCCGAACGGCAACACGTTCGGTGACAGCGGTGCCTATCTGATCCGTTACCGCGGCGGGAAGCAGGCGTGGTCGTCGGTGCTGACCGACGCCGCCACGTCGACGCCGATGCTGGTCGGTGATCTGGCCTGGAACGGCACGGTCTACGGGGCGTACTTCGCGGTCCGTGACGAGTCCGGGCACTTCGGTGACCGGCTCTCCTACCGCGACGCCGGCGGCAGCCCGGTCTCCGGCGGCTGGACCTGGGGTTGCAGCCACAACACCGGCATCGCGCTGGCCGCCGAGAAGAAGCTTCCGTTCGCGTCGGTCTGCGCCAACGACTGGAAGGACGGCCTGTTCCTCAACACCGGCATCGGCTTTCCCCGCCCCGGCGCGGCCCGTCTCGACCATGAGGAATGCGTGGCGGGTTACTGTGGCGAGCCGTTCGGCGGCGACGGGGGCAGTTACAGCAACCTGGTGCGGTTCGCCGACGGGAGGTATCTGCTCGCCTGGCAGTCGCGCGGCTGGTCCAGGACCTCCCCCGACCCGGCCGACGACTACGGGTATCTGGTGACCGCCCGCTGGAAGAACCACAACGTCGCGGTCACCTCCCTCAGCGACAAGAACTCCGCCGCCACACCCCTGACGACCGACCCGTCGACGCGCGCGATCCGCTATCTGACCAGCACCGCGGCGTCCGATCACGTCAACGTCCGGATCGGCCGGTTCGGGACGAACGCGTTCGTCGTCTGGGATCAGGTGGCGGTCAGCGGTTGCAGCGCCGGCGTCTGCGACGGTCGCTACACCGGCACCTACGGCCAGGTCCTGACCGCGGCGGGCGTCCCGTCCGGCAAGGCCCGCAAACTGGACGTCCAGGTCGGCGGTGATCTCGTGCCCCTGGCCGACGGCACGCTGGCCTGGCCGTTCGTCGACAAGACCCCGGATTACCGCAGCCGCGGCAAGGCCTCACCGACCACGAAAACGATCACGATAGCCGTCATGACAAGCTAAATCCCCATTTGGTACGACCTACCGAAGGCACCGTGGCGGCCCCGCGAGGTGGCTGCCTGCTACCGACCGAAACGCGACCGCCGGGCTGATGCGGCCCAAGCTGCCTCTCACCGCCGTGTCGCGGGCGCTGACGTAACGGTGGGAGCCGGCCGCGGTGGCCGGTCAGGGCTGTAGCTGGTCGCGGCGGCGGGTCAGGTAGGCGGTCTCCGCGGTGTTGCCGGCCAGCGCGATGGCGCGGTCGTAGGCGTCGCGGGCCGGTGCGCTGAGCCCGATCCGGCGCAGCAGCTCGGCCCGGGTGGCGTGGAACGCGTGATACCTGTCCAGCCGTTCCCCGAGCCGGTCGACGGCGGCCAGCGCCACCTCGGGCCCGTCCAGTTCGGCCACCGCGACGGCCCGGTTCAGTGCCACGATCGGCGACGGGTCCAGCCGGACCAGGTGGTCGTAGAGGGCGACGATCTGCCCCCAGTCGGTGTCCCGGACGTCACGGGCCGAGGTGTGCACCGCGTTGATCGCGGCCAGAATCTGATAGCGCCCCGGCGCCACCCCGGACGCCAGCCGCTCCCGGACGAGCCGGTGCCCTTCGGCGATCAGCCCGGCGTCCCACGCCCCACGGTCCTGCTCAGCCAGCGAGACGAGTTCCCCGGCCGCCACCCGGGCCGTCCGCCGGGCCTCGGTGAGCAGCATCAGCGCGAGCAGACCGGCCACCTCACCGTCGTCCGGAAGCAGACCACGGATCAGCCGGGCCAGCCGGACGGCCTCGGTGGTCAGCTCCTGCCGTACCGGATCGGTGTCTGGCCCGGAAGCGAGATATCCCTCGTTGAAGACCAGGTAGAGCACCGCGAGGACACCCGAGACCCGCCCCGGGAGGTCGTCCGCCGACGGCACCCGGTAGGGGATGCGCGCCGCTTTGATCTTGGCTTTGGCCCGGGTGATCCGCTGTCCCATGGCCGCCTCCTGGACGAGGAACGCCCGCGCGATCTCCGGCATGCTCAGCCCGCCGACCATCCGAAGCGTCAGCGCGACCCGCGACTCCATGGCGAGCGCCGGATGACAGCAGGTGAAGATCAGCCGGAGGCGTTCGTCGTCGATCGCGCCGAGCGGCTCGGGCGGGTCGCCGTCGTACATCATCCGGGCCTCCCGCTGTTTGTCGTCGCGTTTGAGCTCCCGCCGGATCCGATCGATGGCCTTACGGTTCGCGGTGGTGGTCAGCCAGGCGCCCGGGCTGGGCGGCACGCCATCGGCCGGCCACCGTTCGACGGCCGTCGCGAACGCCTCGGCGGCCGCCTCCTCGGCCACGTCGAGATCACCGAACCGCCTGGTCAGGCCGGCGACGATCCGCGCCCACTCGGCGTGGTGGGCGCGGGCGACCGCCTCGTGGACGTCGCTGGTCACAGGAAGGGCCGCACCTCGACGCGCCGGTTGCAGGCCTTCGATCCGGCGGCCGCGAGTTTCAGGGCCACGTCCAGATCGGGCGCTTCGAACACCCAGAACCCGGCGAGGAACTCCTTCGTCTCGACGAACGGCCCGTCGGTGAGGACCGGCTCCGGGCCGCGGCCGTCGATGACGGTGGCGGTCGCGGGATGGGCCAGCCCACCGGCGAAGACCCAGTGCCCGTCCGCCTGCGCCTGCTCGTTGAACGCGTCGATGGCGGCCATCTCGCTCTCCGTACCAGAGTTGCTCTTGTCATCGATGACCGAGACCAGATACTGCATGCCGACCTCCCGTGGTTCCCGCTTTCCCCTGCTACGAACGCCGCGACCTCGATCCGACACCAACCCCGGGATTTCCCGGCCGGAATCCCGGGTACCCCTGCGTCCGTGACCCAGTTGGATGACCAGACGATCGCGTACGCCCATCGCATGTTCGACCTGGCCCGCTTCGGTGACGGCCCCGAGCTGATCGCCAACGTCAACGCCGGGCTGCCACCGAACCTGACCAACGACAAGGGTGACACCCTGCTGATCCTGGCCGCCTACCACGACCACCCGGAGACGGTCGCCGCGCTGCTGGAGCACGGCGCCGACCCGAACCGGGTGAACGACCGGGGCCAGACCGCCCTGTCGGCGGCGGTGTTCCGGCAGAACCCGATCACCGTGCAGGCGCTGCTGCGGGCCGGCGCCGACCCGGCCGCCAGCGGCCCGTCCGCGCTGGCCATGGCCGACTACTTCCGCCTGCCGGAGATGGCCGCCCTGCTGCGTTAGCTGTGGTGCGGGCGGCGTCAGCTGTGGTGCGGGCGGCTTTAGCTGTTGTGTGGGCGGCGGGCCACCACGAGCAGGTGGGTGGTGGGCCAGTCGACCGGGGTGCCGTCGAGTTCGGTCAGGGCGGCGACCGGGGCGATCCGGTTGTCGACGATCCAGTCGTTGCGGATCGGGGCCGAAGCCGGATCCAGCTCGAAACCCACCTCGGCCAGCAGGCCGGACCACTCGGCGAAGGACAGCCCGCAGAACTGCTCCTTCGTCTCGGACAGCCAGTTGTCGACGTAGTCCTTGCGGGTCAGGAAGTCCATCGCCGCGCCCAGTTCCAGGCGGACCGTGTCGTCGCCAACGGCCTCGAACGTGAACGGGAACGCGAAGTCGGCCGCGAACTGGTCCAGCCGGGCCCGGGTGGAGAGGCCTTCCACGTACCGCTTGATCTGCCCGGAATCGAGAGTGTCCAGGTCACGCCGCGGGCCGGCGGGGTTGTCGCCGTCGCCGGTGGCCAGGCGCAGCAGCACCGTCCGGCGGCGGTCGTCGGGCCCGCACACGTCGCTGTTGATCCAGACGCCGCCGGGCGCGGTGTGGTCGAAGATGCGGCCGGCGAACTGGCGCAGGGATTCGCGCTGCCGGCCGTACGACCAGATCTCGTGGGTCAGCGCGAAGGTGAGCGTGGTGTCCACCGACCGGTCCGCGAAGATCGCGCCGCCGAGGACGTTGCGCTGGTAGAAGTACACATTGGCGTTGCGGAAGACGCCCTGGGCCTTCTTGTGCACGCACTCGGAGTACAGGTGGCGGGCCACCTCGACGCCGATCAGGTCGCTCTCGTGCAGGCCCGGCTCACGGTCGGCGAGTTCCAGGACGGCCCCGGCGCCGCAGCCGATGTCGACGATCCGGCCGGGCCGCACGTGCCGGCGAACCGCGGTCCACTTGCGGTCGGCGGCGTCGGCGAAGGCCTCCACGTACGTCCGGTAGTCGCGGGTCGCGGTCAGCCCGCCCTCGTCGCCGACGAGCGGGTCGTTGACGACGGTCCGGACCGTGTCGGCCAGCCGGTAACGATCGAACACGTCGACGGTCGCCGGGTGGGCGAGTTTGCGCCACTCTTCGTCACCGGCGGCCAGCCGCAACAGCACGTCCCAGGGGCGTTCCGGCGCGGTACGCAACTCCGGATCCGCCTCGACCAGCGCGATCGGGAAGCCCAGCCGCTCGTAGAGTTTCGCGACCTCGGGCGTGGAGCAGGCGACCACGGTGTCGTCCGGGGTGAGCTCGATCCCGGTGGCCACCGCGATGCTCTTGAGCGTCACGTCGGCGAACGCGTCGGTGGGCGCGGTGTCGAAGACCGGCACGACGAGCGAGCGCAGGCCGCTGACCAGGCTGAACCGTTCGATGGCGGCCTCTCGCCGGTGGTACGGGACGGGATTGCGCCGGGTGTTGTCGTGGTTGGCCGAGGTCACCGCCCACACGATGGTGGCTCCGCTGTCGGCGGCGAGCCGGTGCAGATATTCGGCCTGGAACCGGGTCAGCAGGTGGTGGCGGCCGGGAAACAGCACGAAGTCGATGTGGATCACCCCATGGCTTTGACGACCTCGGAGCATACCGGCCCGCACGGCTCCCGGCGGGCGAAGCGGAAGACGGATCGTAACTTCCAATAATTCTCGGTAGCTGTCCGTCATGGCTGGCGTGCCACTTCTGCTACCCACCACGTCTTGACATCCACGTTTGCCGCTCCATATTTTGAGCGACATCTTCCGGAAACACTCCGAAACTTTCGATAGTGATGAGGTGGGCTTCGTGGCACCCAGAAAAACCCTTGCGATGGCCGTCGCGGTGGCACTGAGCGCCCTGGGCATGGGCGCCTGCACCGACGACAGCCCGCCCGACGGCAGCGGTGGCGGCAACGTCGAGATGCAGCTCTGGCACAACGCCACGACCGGCCCGGGCAAGGCGTTCTGGGAGAAGACGGTCGCGGACTTCCAGACCGCGCACCCGACCGTCAAGATCAAGATCCAGCAGGTGCAGAACGAGGACCTCGACGGCAAGCTCCAGACCGCGCTGAACTCGGGCTCCGCGCCGGACATCTTCCTCCAGCGCGGCGGCGGCAAGATGGCCGCGATGGTCGAGGCCGGCCAGCTCAAGGACATCACCGCGGACATCACCGACGCGACCAAGCAGGCGGTCGGCGAGGCGGCCCTCAAGACCGGGCAGGTCGACGGGAAGGCGTACTCCGTACCCGTCTCGATCCTGCCCGGGGGTCTCTGGTATTCGAAGGACGTGTTCGCGAAGGCCGGCGTCACCGCCCCGCCGACCACCCTCGAGGAGCTGAACGCGGCGGTCACCAAGCTCAAGGCCAACGGCACGCCGATCGCGCTCGGCGCCAAGGACGCCTGGCCGGCCGCCCACTGGTACTACTTCTTCGCCCTGCGCGCGTGCAGCCCGGCCGCGCTCGACGCCGCCGCCAAGGACAAGACCTTCACCGATGCGTGCTGGACCAAGGCCGGTGAGGACCTCAAGGCGTTCGCCGACACAAAGCCGTTCAACGAGGGCTTCCTGACCACCTCGGCGCAGCAGGGCGCGGGCAGCTCGGCCGGCCTGGTCGCCAACTACAAGGCGAGCATGGAGCTGATGGGCGCCTGGGACCCGGGTGTCATCGCCTCCCTGACCAAGGACACCAAGCCGCTGCCCGACCTGGGCTACTTCCCGTTCCCGGCGGTGCCGGGCGGCCAGGGCGACCCGGCCGCGATCATGGGTGGCGCGGACGGCTACTCCTGCTCGGCGCAGGCGCCCAAGGAGTGCGCCGACTTCCTCAACTACATCCTCACCAAGGACGTGCAGGAGGGCTACTACAAGGCGTTCAACGCGCTGCCGGTCAGCAAGGACGCGCAGAGCGCGGTCACCGAGGACTACCTGAAGGCGGTTCTGGACGCCTACAACAAGGCGCCGTACGTGTCCCAGTGGCTCGACACCATCTACGGCCAGAACGTCGGCAACGCCCTGAACGTCGGTGTGGTGAACCTGCTGGCCGGCAAGGGTGACGTCGCCGGGATCATCCAGGCCGTCAACGACGCGGCCAAGAAGGGCTGAGTGGGTTGGTCTCCCTGAGCACCCGAGTCCGGGACGGGGGTGGCGTCGCGGCGCCGCCCCCGGCCCGGCCCCGCCGGCGTGGCATCGGCTGGGCGCAGCGCCTCGAGATCGCGGCGCTGTCCGGCCCGGCCGTCCTGATGTTCCTCGGCTTCGTGATCACCCCGGTGGTGATGGCCGCCTACTACGGCTTCTACCGGTGGAAGGGGTTCGGGCCGCCGACGAACTTCGTCGGGCTCGACAACTACGTCACCATCCTCCAGGACAAGCTGTTCCACGAGGCGCTCTGGCACAACGCCCAGATCGTGGTGCTGTCGCTGGTCCTCCAGGGCCCGATCGCGCTCGGCCTGGCGCTGCTGCTCAACCGGCGGATGCGTGGCCAGTCGCTGATCCGGGTGCTGATCTTCGTGCCGTACGTGATCTCCGAAGTGATCGTCGGGACGGCCTGGGCGCTGCTGCTGCAGACCGAGGGCGCGGTCAACGGGGTCCTGCGGTCGATCGGCCTGGACGGGCTGGCCAACGACTGGCTGGCCGATCCGGAACTGGCCATCTGGACCCTGATGCTGATCCTGACCTGGAAGTACGTCGGGTTCGCGGTGATCCTGTTCCTGGCCGGCATGCAGAACATCCCGGAGGAACTGTCCGAGGCCGCCGCGATGGACGGCGCCTCCTACTGGCAGACCCAGCGGCGGATCACCCTGCCGCTGCTCGGGCCGACCATCCGGATCTGGGCCTTCCTGTCGATCATCGGCGCACTACAGCTGTTCGATCTGGTCTACATCATCTGGGGCCAGTACGTCGCGTCGACCGCCGGCACCTCGACCATGGCGACGTACATGGTCACCGAGGGCCGCAACGCCGGCAACTACGGGTACGGCAACGCGGTAGCGGTCGTGCTCTTCTTCATCTCGATGATCATCGCGCTCGTGTACCAGCGGTTCGTGCTGCGCCGGGACACCCTCTCCGAAGGACGGTAACGATGGCCACCCAGACCCGGCAGGGCAATCCGGTGGTCTATGTCGCCGCCCTCGCGCTGATCGGACTGATGCTCGGGCCGGTCCTCTACATCATCGTCGGCGGGTTCCGGACCAACTCGCAGATCACCACCGACCCGGCCGGGCTGCCCGACCCGTGGGTGCCGGGCAACTACACCGACGTGCTGGCCAGTGCGACCTTCTGGCGGCAGGTCGGCAACTCGACGATCGCCGCCGCGGTCACCACCGCCGGTGTCGTCGTGCTCGGGGTGATGGCCAGTTACGTGCTGGCCCGCTACCGGTTCCGGGGCCGGGGAGCGATGTACGCGCTGTTCGCGGCCGGCCTGATGTTCCCGGTGACGGTCGCAATCACCCCGCTGTACATCCTGATCAAGAACCTCGGCCTGGTGAACACGCTGCCCGGCGTCATCCTCCCGCAGATCGCGTTCGGGCTGCCCACCACGATCATCATCCTGGTGCCGTTCCTGCAGGCGATCCCGCGCGAGATCGAGGAGGCGGCCGCGATCGACCAGTGCAGCCGGCTCGGGTTCTTCTGGCGGATGGTCCTGCCACTGTCGGTCCCGGGACTCATCACCACCGGCATCCTGGCGTTCATCAGCAGCTGGAACTCGTACCTGCTGCCGCTGTTCATCCTCAACGACCAGGACGCGTTCACGCTGCCGCTGGGGGTGCAGGCGTTCGCGTCGCAGTACTCGGTGGACACCGCGAAGGTGCTCGCGTTCACGTCGCTGTCGATGATCCCGGCACTGGTGTTCTTCAGCCTGTTCGAGCGCCGGATCGTCGGCGGCCTGACCGGGGCGGTGAAGGGCTGAACAGTCAATCCTGACCGGTATTGTTGATCCATGACCACCTCGGCCCGGGGCCTTGAGTCCCGCTCGCGGATCCTCGACGCCGCGGTCACCTGCCTGCTGCGTGACGGCTACGCCCGGACCAGCACCATGTCGATCCAGGCCGAGGCGGGCATGTCGCGCGGGCGGATGCTGCACCAGTTCCCCTCCAAGGAGGAGCTGCTGGTCGCGGCGGCGCACCACATCTTCGCCGCGCAACTGGAGGCGCCGGTGCCGGGCCCGCTCACCTCGCGGATCGCCGAGGTGTCCGGGCCCGGCGAGCGGATCGCCGTGGTCGTCGACTGTCTGTGGGCCAGTTTCCAGGAGCCGAGCTTCTGGGCGGCGACCGAGTTGTGGGTCGCCGCCCGGACCGAGCCGGCGCTGGCCGAGGCGATCGCGCCGGCCGAGCGGCGGCTCGGCCGGGCCATCCGCGAGCGGATGGACCAGCTCTTCGGCCCCGATCTGGTCGCGCGCCCCCTCTACCTTCCGGTCCGGCCGGTGCTTTTCACGAGCATGCGGGGTACGGCACTGAGCTACGCCTTCGACATCCGGGACCCACGGACCGAGCCGATGCTGGAGCACTGGAACGAGATAGCCCGCCACGCCCTCCTCTCCTGACCTCCTCCCTCTCCACCTCCCCTCGCGCCGCCCCCTCCTCCCGCCATTCCTCGATCTTGTGGACTTCCGCGAGACAGGCGTGCCGGAAGTCAACAAGATCGCGGGGGGATGCGGAAACAGACAGTCTTGACTGTTTCTGCAGCCTCGCGCGAGACTCGGCATGGCCTGCCGCACTCCGAAAGGGACTCACCGTGAGACTGACCCGCAACGACGTCGCGCTCGTCACCGGTGGCGCGTCCGGCCTCGGCCTGGCCACCGTGCAGGCGCTCGCCGCCGAGGGTGCGCAGGTGGTGATCGTCGACCTGCCGTCGTCGGACGGCAAGACGGTCGCCGAAAGCGTCGGCGGCATCTTCGCCCCGGCCGACGTGACCAGCGAGGAGTCGGTGACCTCCGCCCTCGACGCCGCCGACTCGCTCGGGCAGCTGCGGGTCGTGGTCAACTGCGCCGGCATCGGCACCGCCGCCCGGGTGGTCGGCAAGAACGGCCCGTTCCCGCTCGAGGAGTACCGCCGCACCATCGAGGTCAACCTGATCGGCACGTTCAACGTGATCCGCCTGGCCGCCATCCGCATCGCCCGCGCCGAACCGGTCGACGGCGAACGCGGCGTCATCGTCAACACGGCCTCGGTGGCGGCGTTCGACGGACAGATCGGCCAGGCCGCCTACTCCGCGTCGAAGGGCGGCGTGGCCGCGATGACGCTGCCGATCGCCCGCGAGTTCGCCCAGTCCCTGATCCGGGTGGTGACGATCGCCCCGGGCCTGTTCGAGACGCCGATGCTGGCCGGGCTCCCCGAGGACGCGAAGGCTTCACTGGGCGCCCAGGTCCCGCACCCGGCCCGCCTGGGCAAGCCGTCCGAGTTCGCCGACCTGGCCCTGTCGATCATCCACAACCCGATGCTGAACGGCGAGACCATCCGCCTGGACGGCGCCATCCGGATGGCCCCGCGCTGACCGCCGCCGCCCTTCCGCACCGCTGAAGACCGCCAGCCGTCGCCCAGCACGGTATTCAGGCCGCCGAAAGAACGGTGAGCGACGGCCGGCAGTCTCCCGAACCCCCGAGCCGTCGCCCAGCACGGTAATCAGAGCACCGAAAGAGCGGTGAGCGACGGCCGACGAACTCCCGACCCCCCAGCCGTCGCCCAACACGGTAATCAGAGCCCCAAAAAGGCGGTGAGCGACGGCTGGCAGTCTCCCGACCCCCCCCAGCCGTCGCTCAGCACGGTAATCAGAGCACCGAAAGGTCGCTGGGCGACGGCTGACGGTCTGTTTGGCCGGCCGGGACCAGAACCGATTCGGCCACGGCGGGGTCCAGGGTGCCGTCGCGCTTGATGATGGTTGCCCATTCGCGGGCCAGGGCGTCGGCTGCCTTGCGGCCTCGGACCTTGCGGCGGATGGCGGGGCGTTCAGTGGGGTCGTTGAGTTCGTAGGCGACGACCGTCCAGCGGCCGGTGAGGAAACGGAACGGCCACATCACCGCTGTGGCCAGCAGGAACACGATGATCTTGGCCAGCCAGAAGAACGGGACGAACAGAATCAGCAGGATGAGGCACTCCGACTCCAGGCCGTGGAGATGGAACAGCGATTCGCCGGTGGGGCCGCCTCCGATCCACACCCCACGGCGGCGGCCGACCCGCCAGTGCACCCACTGACCGGACGGGTCTCGGCACAGGATCTTCATGAATTCATGATGATCGACGGGGTCAACCGGCAGCGGACAGTCGGCCCTCCTCGCGGGCCCGGGCCAGCATCGACCTGAGGTGACGGCGGCGGAGGCGCCAGGCGAGCATCAGGAGCGCGGCGGCCGCGACGACCAGGAGCTGGGGCCACGGCATCACCCAGGTGGTGAGGGTGGCGGTCGCCGGTGGGGCGCCGGGCGGGGTCAGGGTCACCGTGGTGCGCAGGCGGCCCAGGCCCCACACTCCGTCGATCCGGGCCGACACCGGGCGGGCGCCGCCGGGCAGCAGCTCACCCGCCGTGACCGGGACCGTCCGGGTTCCGGCCAGGGAGGAGACCGCGGCAGTGCCGGGTATGTCGAGACGTACGTTTCCGGTGTTCGCCGTGGTCCAGGCGACCTCGACGGTGCCCGGCCGGAACGGGTTCCACGTCCGGGCGTACCGCATGGTGATCTTGTCGGCGGTGACCGACGGCTGGAGGGTGCCGGATGCGCGCAGCAGCAACCGGAAGCCGACCCGGCTTTCGATCTGGACCGTGCCCTGCCGGCCGGCGATGGACGCGGCGATGCCGGCCGGATGGTCACCGGGGGTGACACCTACCGGAGCAGTGATCAGAAACGGAACCACCGCGGTCTGGCCGGCGGCGACTGTGACCGACGCAGGGACGCTCACCCACGTGCCGCCACCGACCGACCGCTGATCGGAGGGCAGCATGTTGAAGCGGCCCTTGGCGGTCAGGTAACCGTCGGCGGCACTGAGCGTGAACACCGCTGACGTCTTGCCGAGGTTGCGGACGGCGAGGTGCTCGGTGACCTGCCCGCCGGGGTCGAGGGTCTGCTCGATCCAGCGGCGGCCGTCCGGCCCGGCCGCCGACGCGGGCTGAACCGTCCAGGTCACGGTGGTGGGCGCGGCCGCCGCCGGCGCCGCCGGAAGCAGCAGGGCCAGGGCGGCGAGAACGACGGCGGCACGGCGCACGGCAGGTGTCCTTACTCGAACAGGGACAGGGTGAGGGTGGACCGGTAGGAGCCGGCGGCCACGTCGGCGGGGGCACGCAGGGTGAGGTCGGCGTTGACGGTGTACGCGCCGCCGGTCACCTCGGCCGAGTCGTAGGTGGACACGAGCAGCTCCTGGTCGACAAGGCCGACGTTGTTACCGGGCTGGGTGGGCTGATCGAGAACGGTCACCACCTCCTCACCTTCGGAGACCAGGCCGGTGTTGCCGCCGTTCAGGAGGCGCGGTTTCCAACCGAGGTGGGCGGCGCTGATCGGAGCCTGCCCGGCGGTTCCGGTGAAGTCACTGGAACTGCCGAGAACAGCCCACGCGGCGCCGGCCGGGATCTCGGCGGCGGTGCGGGTGTCGGTCACGGTGACCGTCGGCAGGGTGCCGGTGAACTGGCGTACCAGCAGGTCGGAGCCGTTCTCCGTCAATGCGACGGAGTTGCCGGCGACGGTGAGGGCGAGGACGCCCGGCTCCTCGATCTCGGTGATGTCGACGGTGACCTGGACCTGGGCGGGGTCACCCGGGTCGGCGGATGCGACGGCTGGGACAGCGGCGACGAAGATCGAGCATGCGGCGGCCACGCTCAGCCGGGAAATGGCTTTCAACTATTCCTCCTCGACAATGCGAAACGGCGAAACGGAGCAGGTGACGGCCTCAGCACGTCAGCGAGGCGTAGGGGGCGGTGACGACGCTGGTGCCGGTGGTTGCGGTGGCGGATCCGGCGGGCACCGAAGACACCCGGGCGGCGAACGACTGGTAGGCGTTTCCGCCGGGCACGACCGACATGAAGACCTTTTTGCCGTACGGCGAATCGAGCTCGATGTCGACCGGAACGGTGTGACCGTTACGTGCGGTGACGGCGAGGTAGACCTTCCCGGCCAGGCATCGTGGCTGTGCCGTGACGGTCACCGGCACCGATGGCGGTTCGTCCGCGGTCACCCGCCACTCGGTGACGGCCACCGCCGAGTAGGTGGTCCCGTTCCCGTTCGCCGAGATGACCGCGCGCAGCCGGGACGTGACGACCGGATCGAAGGTGACCGTGTTGAAGGTGGTGCTGCTGGTCCCGTACGCCGAAGCGCCGGTGACGTCCTGCCACGCCGTGCCGTCCCAGTGCTGCAGTTTCCAGCTGCCCGGCTCGGCGACGCCGTCACCGCTGCCCTGCGCACTGTCGCGCCAGAACTTGATCGACGCCCCGGTGAGCCGGATCGCCCGCGTCCAGTCGTACTGGATCCACTGGCTGGCCGGCCGGGTCCCGGACCAGGTGCCCCAGATCTGCGCCTGGCTCGGCGAGGCCGGATCGCTGTCGTCGTTGAGCGCGCCGACGCTGTTCCACCCGGCGGTGTACGACGCCGTCGGCACGGCGATCGGCCCGACGTTGCCGGTCAGCGGCCCGGACAGGTCAGCCGGGATCACCAGTTGCTGGGCGGCCGACGTGTTGCCGGCCTGGTCGACGGCCCGGACGGACACGGTGTGTTTCCCGGAGTCGGGCGCGCTGACCGGTCCGGAGTACACGGTCCATGCTCCGGCGCCGATGGCGTATTCGAGCCGTGCCAGCCCCGAGGTCGCGTCGGCGCCGGTGATGGTCACGCGACGATCGGCGACGGTTCCCGAGACCGTCGGCGCGGCGGCGTCGATGTCCACACCGAGCCGGGCGACCGCCGAGTCGTTGCCCGCCCGGTCGGTGGCGACGGCGGTGACCGTGTGCCGCCCGTCCCCGGTGACGGTGGCGTCAGCGGAACGGACCGGCGACACGACGGTCTCGACTCCGTCCACCGTGGTCCGGATCGTCATCCGCCCACCGCGGTCGTCGACGGCGGAGGCCCGCACGGTGACCGCCGACCGGAACCATCCTCCGGTCCCCGCGCTGCCGCTGGGCGTGAGGGTGAGCGTCGGCGCGGTGACGTCGCCTTCGGTGTCCCCCGGTGAGATCACCGTGACCTGGCCGGTGACCCGGCCCGCCGCATATCCGAGCACGCTCCCGCCGACCGTGAACGTGCCCGGCTGGGCGACGTCGGCCGGGTCGACGGCATCCCAGTACACCGGGACCTGAAGTGTCTGGTCGCCGAAGACGACGGGCACCGCACCCGGTAGCGCGGTCTCGCCGACCTCGACGGTGATCTGCGGGGCCGCGACGGAGGCGGGCTGTGCGGCGAGGATCTTCCACTCCTCGACGGCGACCGCCGAATACGTGCTCCCGTTCGTCGACGCGTCGAAGATCGCCCGCACCTGGGTGGTGGTGATCGGGTCGAACGTCGTGTTCTGGAATCCTTGCGTCCCGGTCGGATAGGCGCTCGGATTCGGCACGTCGGTCCACTGGCCGTCAGCCCAGTACTGGATCTTCCACTTCGCCGGTGCGGCTACCCCGACTCCAGTGCCCTGCGGCTGGTCGTTCCAGAACTCGATCTGTGACGAGTTGATCCGCAAGGGTTGATTCCATGTGTACTGGATCCATTGTTGATTCGGGTTGACGGCAGTCCATGTGCCCCACATGTCCGGCGGCAACGGGTTGGCCCGCACGATCTCGTCGTTGAGCGCCTTCACCCAGTACTGGGTGGGCACGGGATCGTTGGACACGGTCACCTTGGCGGCATGGGCTACGTTGGCGCGCGGAGTGCGGTCGGCCTGCCGGGCCGGCGTGACGACGACCGGCTTGATCCGCGCCGGACTGACCGTGTCGTCCCACTCCACCCTGTCGATCGCCACCGACCTGCGGAAATGACCGCCACCGACAGCATCTGCGGTGTGGTAGACGAGGTGCCACTGGCCGTTGAACTCGACGATCCCCGGGTGGCTGGTCGTCGACGACACCGGCGGCAGGATGGTGCCGCGATAGGTCCACGGCCCGGTCGGCGACGTGGCGGTCGCATAGGCGATGCACGCGTGATAGTTGGCCGGTGTGCACGCCGAGGCCGGCCCGGCGTTGTTGCCGGCGTACGCCAGGTAGTAGGTGCTGCCCCGCTTGAACAGCCAGGACGCCTCGAAGAATCCGGTCAGCCCGGTGACGGTCTGCTGGGTGCCGACCGGCGTCTTCATGTCGGCCTGGAACTCCAGCATCCGCAGCTGGCCGAACGTTCCCCAGTAGACGAACACCCGCTGTCCCTCGACCAGGATCGTCGGGTCGATGTTCTCGATGGTGTTGGCGGTCGGGGTGCGCTGCGAGATCAGTGGCCCGCCGATGTGGTCGGTCCACGGGCCGGTCGGCGTGTCCGAGACGGCCACCCCGATCGCGAAGCGGTTGGCGGCCGTCGAGTCGCGTTCGCTGACCGGGACGTACCAGTAGTAGCGGCCGTCCGGGCCACGGACGACCTGGCCGGCGTAGGCACGGCCGGGTGTCGCCCAGGCGAAGACCCCTTCCGGGCGCATCAGCGACGGGTGGTGCGTCCACTCGCCCCCGGCGACATCGGAGGTACGGAACGCGCCCCACTCGTTCATGACGAAGTCGTTCACGGCGGGCCCGGCCTCGTCGTGGCCGGTGTAGATGTAGAGCTGCCCGTCAGCGACGAGCGGCGCGGGGTCAGCCGAGTAGTAGGAGCCGTCGCCGAGGATCGGATTGACGGTGTTGGTGAAGGTGTACGGGTCGGCCGCCCGGGCCGGTGCGGCGGGCGCTACGAGGAGCAGCCCGGCCGCGACCAGCCCGGCGACCACTGCGTTGAGCGGTCTCACGGTGATCTTCCTGTTCGAGACAAGCCCGAACCGCGATCTTGTGGAGTTGCACGAAAGACGGTGTGCCCGAAATCAACAAGATCGCGGATGGGAACCGGAAGGTGGCAAGCAAGCAGAGGGTGACGAGGAAGCGGAAGGTCGCAAGGACGCGGAAGGTCGCGATGAAGCAGAAGGTGACGGGAAACGGCAAGGTGACGGAAACAGCGAGGTGACGGAAACAGCGAGGTGACGGGGCGCCCGGGAAGGGGCGCCCGGCCACGCGTCAGGTGCAGCTCAGAGCCGCATAGGGTGCGGAAAGCTCGACGTCGTCGACACGGACCGTGGCGGCGCCGGCCGGCAGGATCGCCAGACGGCTGTTGAAGGCCTGGTAGGCCGACTTGCCGGGAGCCACCCCGGTGACCGTCCGCGTTCCGTAGGGCGTGAGGAGCTGGATGTTCAGCGGCACGTCACCGGTGTTACGGGCGGTGACGGCCACATACGCCTTCCCGGCCGTGCACTGGGCACGCGCCTGGACCTCGACATCGGCGGACGGTGGAGTGGCCGGCACGTCGTAGACCTCCCACTCCTGCACACCCGGCGCGCCCGACCCCTCCACCGTCCCGGCGGAGGTGAGCAGCGCCCGCAGCCGCGTGGTGGTCACCTTGTCGAACGTGACCGTGTTCCACGAGGTCGCCGACGTGCCGTAGGCGCCCGCTGAGGAGACGTCCCGGAACGCCGTCCCGTCCCAGTACTGAAGTCGCCAGGCGCTGGGCGGCGCCACCCCGGCCCCCGACTCGTCGAGGTCGGCGGTGAACCAGATCCGGGTCCGGTCGACCGCCACCGGCGCGGCCCAGTCGAGCTGGATCCACTGGTCCCCGACCTGCGGCCAGGTGTTCCACACGTCGGTGTTGGGGCCGCTCGCCCCGGTCGGCTGCACCCCGTCGTTGAGGTTGTCGACGGTGATCCACGCCGGGGTGTAGGACGCCGACGCGGTGCCGGTGCGGGCCACGTTGACCGGTGACTGCCCGGCCGCGACCTGCAGGGTCCCGACGTCGGAGGTGTTGCCGGCCAGGTCGGCCGAACGGTAGTCGACAGTGGTCGCCGACGACCCGATCGGCACGGCCCCGTTCGCGGTCGTCCAGTCCTGGGTGACGACACCGCCGACGGTCAGCCGATACTGCACCGCCCCGATCCCGGAGAGCGCGTCGGTACCGGTGACGGTGACCGCCCGGGCCCCGGAGTCGAACGTCGCCGCCGCCGAGGGTTTCGTCCGGTCGATGCCGACGATCCGCTGGGTGACCACCGAGACGTTGCCCGCGTCGTCGGTGGCCCGCGCTTTCACCGTGGTCGCGCCCTCGTCGGAGACGGTCACCGGCCCGGTGTAGGCCCGCCAGTCCCCCGAGCCGACCGCGATCTCGATCGACGGTGACTGGTCCCGGTTGTCGGTGGCCGTGGCGGTCACCTTCACCGCGGACGTGGTCCACGCTCCGGCCGGGTCGGCGGTCAGCGTGGTGACCGGCGGTGACGTGTCGGCCGGTCCGCCGGATCCGACGGTGACGGTTGCGGTGGCCGGCTTGTCGGTGCCGGCGACCTGCCCGGACACCTCGAACGTGCCGGCCGCCGCGTAGGACGCCGGGTCGACGGCGGCCCAGGTGACCCCGATGCCGGTCTGCCGCGAGCCGTCGTTGTATCCGACGGTCACCCCCGGGGGCAGCACCGGCGCGACCCCGATCGGTGTGCTCACGGTGACCGGGTCGACGGTGTTGATCTGCACCGGGTCGGTGCCGCGCACCCACACGTGGGCGGAGGCGGTCAGGGTGGTCCCGGCGACGAATCCGCTGACCCGGAAGTCGCCGACCTGCGCCACCTGCGACGCCTCGACAGCGCCCCAGGCGACGGCGACCGGCAGTCGCGTCCCGTCGGCGTAGGTGACCTCGACGGTCGCCGGCAACTGCGGCAGGACCCCGGTGGTGGTACGCACGTCGACGCCCTGAATCGAACTGGCCGCCGCCGCGTACACCCGCCATTCGGAGACGCCGACCGCCGAGTAGGCGGTACCGGCCGTGTTCGGCAGGGCGTTGAACGTGGCCCTCAGCCGCGTCGTGGTGACGGGGTCGAACGACACCTCGTTGGTCCGGCCACGAACAGCCGCGACGAATCCGTTGGCGTCCTGCCAGTTCAGCCCGTCCCAATACTGGATCTTCCAGGAGGTGGGCACGGCGACACCGCTGCCGCCGGTGGTGCTGTCGGACCAGAAGTCGATCGACGCCCGGTCCACCCGGACCGCCTGCGGGAAGTCGTACTGCAACCAGCGGGTGGACGGCTCGTTCCCGGTCCAGGTGCCCCACAGATCGGTCTGTGCTCCCCCGGTGAACAGCGAGGGTTTCCCGTCGTTGACCGCGTTGACGTTGTTCCAGCCGGCCGTGTAGCTCGCCGACGGGGTGGCCGTCGACGCCACGTTGATCTCGCCCTCGGCCAGCGCGGTCGCGTCCACGACGACGTCCTTGGTGGACGCGCCGACGGTGAGGCGCAGCGTGTAACGGCCGGAGGCGGTGAACCGGGCGACGGTGTCCGGCGAGGTGGCCGGGTCGAACGCCACCGAGCCGCCGGCCGGCGCGGACACCACCGACCACTGCGCGGTCAGCGGAGTACCGGGTGCGCCGTCGTCCTGGGCGAGCCCGAGCAGCCGTACCGAACCGGCCTGGCTGTAGGTGGAGTCGATCCAGGCGTCAGCGAGCGGCGCGGCGTTCACCGGGTCCGGCGCGGGCACGCCCGTGTCGTACGCCTGGATCTCCTTGATGCCGGTCTTGAATCCCGGCGCGTGCTGGACGGTGACCCGCAGCTGGGTCGCGGTGACCGCCGGGAACCGGACCTGGTTGAGGTTGCCGCGCGGGTAGGCCGGGAACCGGCTCTGTCCCGGCACGACCTGCCACGAGGTGCCGTCGTGGTATTCGACCAGGAACTGCGCGGGTGGCGCGTAGCCCTGGACGGTGGCGGTGGTCGTCGACTTGTAGAAGTAGACGCGCACGTCGTCGACCGTGCGGGAGCCCTGGAGGTCGACGGTGAGCTGGTCGGAGGCGGTGGTGGATCCGGCCGTGCCCCAGAAGGGCTCGTTGATCGTCGTGCCGTTGACCGCACCGGCCGGGCCACGGCCGGACGCCGAGTAGGAGGCGGTGGCCGGACGGCCCTGGGCGACGTTCGCCGACGGGTCGACACCGGCCTTGGCCAGCACGTCGGTGATCCGCGCGTCGGCCGCGAAGGTGACCTCCTGCGGAGCCTTCACGGGGAGAGCCGAGCCGACGGTGACCGGGACCGAAGACTCGACAGCACCGGTCGCCGGGTCGAAGACGATCTTCCCCAGAGCAGCGGCCGTGAAGGCCAGCTGCCCGTCCAGATACACCGAGTAACCCTCGGGCGTATCTCCAAAATACCGCTGACCGCCCGGCGCGTCCCAGACCACGGTCAGGTCCCGGTCGCGGTAGCGGACGTTGTTGGCGGTGAAGTGGTCCCAGCCGATGTCGATCGGGTCGAGTTCGATCTTCGCGTCGGAGCGCGGCCGCAGCCCCATCGCGTCCTCGATGACGGTGAAGTTGGTGGCCCCGAGGATGGTGTGGTGGATCCAGGACCGGTAGCCGATGCTCTGGCCCGCCGCCGACCCGTCGGCCCAGAACTCGTTCTGGTCCGGGTACCTGTTGTCGCCGTTGCCCTGGTAGTGGGCCCAGGCGTTCCAGTAGAGCAGCTTCTTGTACCACTCGGCGTTCACATACGACGTCGGGTAGTTGCGCAGCACCGAGGAGAGCATCCGGAACGTCACGGTGGAGTTGATGACCGAGAAGTTGTTGCTGCCCGGGTCGCCCTGCGCGGCCGCGGCGGCCTTGTCGGCCTGGTTCGCGGTGGTGAACGGGAAGATCGGGTACTGGGCGTCGTCGGCGAACAGCCGCAGCCCCTCCCGGTACTCGGCGGTGTTCGGCATCAACCCCACCGCGTACGGGTAGTAGTTGTTGATCTCCTTCCACGGCACCAGATCACCGGAGGCGACGTGCCGGTGTTTGAGCAGGTTGCCGTAGTGGCCCATCTCGTCGGGCGTGGTCCGGGCCGGTTCCCACAGGTACTGCAGGACGGCGGCTTTGATCCGCTCGGCGAACGCCTCCATCTCGGCTTCTTTGGCGGTGTCGCCGGCGGTGCGGTAGGCGGCCGCCGCGGCTTTCGCGTTGGAGTAGAGGTAGGCGCTCTCGGTCCGGTCCAGGTTGCCGGCCCGCCAGTCGAACGACACCGCGTCGGCGTCGTTGCCGGTCATCGCGCCCCAGTTGTACTCGATCAGCCCGTTGCCGTCGTTGTCGTAGGCGTCGAGCAGCCCCTTGACGTCGTACTCGGCGTATTCGCCGAGGTTGCGGGCGACCGCCGCCGGGCCGCCGTGCAGCTGGTAGGACCGCCAGGCCGCCTCGGAGATGTACTGGGTGTAGCTGTTCGACCAGTTCGCCGGGTCACCCGGGTTGTCCACGTACTTGCCGCTCTTGGCGACCTCGCCGGCGGACAGCCACGGCCCGTAGGAGTAGGCCGGGTCACGGAAGTACTTGAGGTCGTCGACGAACATGCCGACGGTCAGGACGATCGCGTTGTTGTAGCCCAGCACCCCCTCCATCGAGGTCGGGAACTGGTAGTCGTTGCCGGGCAGATCGGCGTCGAGGAAGTTGTAGCGCATCAGCCACCACCTGTAGAACAACGTCTTGTCGATGTTGTCCTCGGGGGTGTCCAGGTAGGGCACGTTCTGCGCCCACCACCTGTTGTAGGCGGTGACGTGCTCGGTGAACGCGGCGCCCGGCGCGAGCCCGCGGACATGGGCGTAGTCGGCCGCCGACGCCGGCACCTCCTTGGCCACCAGGCCGAGCTGCACCTTCGTGACGGCCGCGCCGCTGCCCGGCACGGCGACGGTCCGCCGCAGCGTTCCGTCGACCGGCGCGAACCCGTCACCGGAGAATCGCGGGAACAGGTCGGTGAGTTTGTTGAAGGCCCGCACGGCGCCGGTCAATTCAGGGTCAGACCCGGCTGCGGTACGGGCCAGCGGCGACCGGGCAGTGAGGACGACGTCCTTGGCCGTGCCGTTGGTGGCGGACAGCTCCAGGTTCGTGACCGCCACGTTCGCGTCGGTGATGAACTTGGTCTGCACCACCTTCAGCCCGGCGCTGCTGCTGGTGAACACGCTCTGCCAGTAGCTGGGGGTCTGCCGTCGCTGGGCGGGGTCCTCGGTGAGCGCCACCTCGGTCCCGCCGACGGACGCGGTGATCGTGTAGCCGCTCTGGGCCAGCGACTCGATGTAGGCGATCTCCCCGCCGAACCCGAGGACGCCGGGCTGGTGGGTCTTCATGAACACCGCCCGCCCCCGGCTGAACAGGTACTGGTTGGCGTCGCCGTTGGAGCCGCCGGGCTGGTTGCCGGTGCGGGCCAGCATCCGGTCGATCCAGAAGTCCTGGCCGGGCGCGCTGCCGGCCCCGGCGGCCACGTCGGCGTCGAAGACGGCCTGGAGCTGGTTACGGGTGTGGTAGCCGGTGCGGTCGTCGGGAACCGGGTTCGCGTCGCCCTTGAACACCGGGTAGGGGGTGTTCGCGTTCGGGGCGGCGTGCGCGGCGACCGAGGAGAGGGTGGTGAGCAGCAGGAGGGCGGCGGTGGTGGCGCCGAGTATGGAGCGGGGTGCCGGCATGGACGAGGACACCTCTCAGATACGACGGAAATAGGTGTGATAGCTGGCGTTGTCGCCGAGCAGGAGCGGCTCGAACAGCACGTCGCCGAGGGTGAAGGTGAGCGGGCGGGGGCCCGGGATCGCGGTGGTGGGATCCGCGGAGATCTGCAGGTAGCCGGTCGCGGACGATTTGGCGACCAGGGCGAGCGGGCCGTAGAGCAGCGCCTGCAGCGACGGGTCGTCGACGGTCTGCTCGACGTGCAGACGGAACGGGAAGGACACCTCGACCCGGTCGCCGGTACGCCAGTCCCGGTTGAGGCTGACGTAACCGCTTTCGGTCACCCGTACCCGCTGAAGCTTGCCGTTGATCTTGACCGTGAAGTCCTGCCGGGCCCACGCCGGAACCCGCAGCCGGAGATCGAACCGGGCCCGGCCGGTGATCGTCAGCGTCGCCGAAGGCGACCGCGGGTAGTCGCCGGCCAGGGTGACCGTGACGCCCCGCTCGGCCCACCGCAGCTTGGAGGCGATGTAGAGGTTGACGTGCAGGACGCTGTTGTCGGGTGATCGGAACCAGACAGCGTCCTGATATTTGGTGTGGTTCTCCAGGCCGGTGCCGCCGCAGCAGGTGCCGATGTTGCCGTAACCGCGCCGCACGCCGGGACCGACCGGGAGCATGTAGGTGACCAGCGGATCCGAGGTGCTGTCGGCGTCCCGCCGGGATCCGAGGATCTGGTTGACCAGGGTCCGTTCGTAGTAGTCGAAGAACCGCGCGTCCGGGGTCAGGGCGAACAGGTTCCGGGCCACCTTCAGCATGTTGTACGCCGCGCACGTCTCGGCGTTGGTCGAGGTCACGATGCTGCCGGCGATGACGTCACGCTTGCGGAACACCTCGCCCTGACCGGTTCCGCCGTGCACGTAGGTGCGGTGCCCGACGACCATGTCGTAGAAGTTCTCGGCCGCCGCCCGGTAGTCGCGGCCCGCGCCCTGCTCGAACATCCGCAGGTAGCCGAGGAACTGCGGGATGTGCTGGTTGGCGTGCTTGCCGTCGAGGGTGTCGGTGCCGGCCGCGCAGTCTGCGAGCAGCCTCGTGTTGTCGAAGTAGCCGGCCGTGGTCAGGAACGTCCGGTCGCCGGTGAGGGTGGCGAGGTCGGCCATCACCTCGTTCATGCCGCCGTACTCGCCGGCGATGTAGAGCGACCACATCCGGTCGAGCTGCTCGCGGGGCAGTCTGCTGAGCCGGGAGTGCACCCACTGCCCCATGCCCCGGGCGACGGCCAGCGCGGTGGCGTTCCCGCCGAGCGTGTGCGCGTCGAGCAGCCCGCGCATGATCTTGTGGCAGGTGTAGTAGGGCGCCCAGATCGCCGGATAGGTCACGTACTGTTCGAGCTGGATGAACTGGGTCTCCGGGTACGCGGCCAGGAACCCGGCGTGGCTCGGCCCGGGCGGCCCGCCCACACCGGTGACGACGGCGGCGTCCCAGCCCCGGCCCGACGAGTCGGCGACCGTGGTCCCGGCCGTCTCGTCGAACCGGTACCAGGCCAGGTTGCCGGTCGCGGTGGCCAGTTCCTCGGCGGTGAGCGCCCGGTCGAACAGGTGGAACTCGTCGACCACCGCCTTCAGGCCGGCGTCGCCGTACTGGGAGCGGCCGATCCAGTTGTTCTTCGGGGCGCCCAGGTCGGCCGGGGTCAGCGTCATCGCCGGGTTGGTCCCGGCCACGACGCCGTTCACGTAGAGCGTGCCCACCCGGCCGTCCAGGGTGACGGCCAGCGTCACCGGCTCGCCGACCGGCAGCGGCGTGGCCACCGGGATGCGCTGCTCACCGCCGCTGCCCGAGGTGGTGATCGCGAATCGGGGGCCGGCGCCGTCGTGGACCGTCAGGAACATGTTGACGGCCGGGCCGGCCCCGAAGTCGAACGCCCGCGACCAGGTGCGCAGCTCGTCGATCGTCAACCGGATCACGATGGTGGCCGCGGTCAGGCCGTCGATCGTGGCGTCCGGCAGGCCCACGTACTGGCCGTCGCCGGACAGCTCCAGACCGCCGCCGGTCCAGGTCGCCGGTGGTGGCGGGGTGCCGGGCAGGCCGACCTGGGTGGCCCACGCGTCCTGACACTGCTGCAGTGCCGTGACGATGTGGTCGAGTTTCTCCTTGAACACCGTCTCGCCGGTGCCGGCCCAGGCCTGCGCCAGCATCGACAGGAAGTGGCCGCTGTAGTGGCCGCGCAGGTTGCCGGTGGCGTCGTCCCAGCCACCCGGCGGCTGTGCGCCGAGCGTGTCCAGCCCGGCGGCGGCCCGGAAGTTGGCCACGATCCGGTCGGCCGGGTAGGCGCGGGCGTACGCCAGGAGACGGTCGCGTTTCTCGGTGAAGACACTCGGGGCCAGGTCGACCTGGTTCAGCGAGAACGGCACCGCCCGCCAGGAGCGGGGCACCGGCAGGCCGTTGACGGTGGTGGCGCACTTGGCGGGGGCGGCGTCGGCCGGGGACGGGATCATGGTCGCTACCGTGGCGGCGGCGCCCGCTTGCAGCAAGAGCCGCCGGCTCATCGGGCTGTCGGACATCTGGTGGACTCACCTCTCGGGGGTCAGGGGGATCCAGACGCGCATGGTGGACGGGCCGCGGCGCGCCCACCTGTGGTAGGGATGCAGGGCCACCTGCACCGGCGCGGCGTCACCGGCGGGCGTCGCCGGGCGGTACGGCCAGTCGTGATCGGCGGCGGCGGACGGGCGGCAGGTCACCAGGACGGTGCCGTCCGCGTCGACCGGGACGGCGCCCGGCTCCAGGCGGAGCGCGTCGAACGCCACATCCGGCGGCACGTCCACCGACTCCAGGCAGTAGACGACCGGTCCGCGTTCGACGGCTGCGGTGCCGCGTACCGCATCGATCCGGTCGTCTCCGGCGACCAGCCGCGGCTGGACCGGAAGCCGCAGTTGCAGGACCTGGCCCGGGGTGAAGTCGCGGCGCAGCTGCACGAGCCCGCGGCTGATCGGCAGGCCGTCCAGGGTCGCGCCGGACGCCCAGGCCGGAACGCGCAGGCTGAGCGTCCACGGGGTGTCCGGGCCGGCCACGATCCGGATCGAGATCAGGCCGTCGTCCGGGTACGCGGTGTCGATCTCCACGTGGTAGGCGCTGGTCCGGATGACAGCCGGGGTGTACTGGTGGATCTGCAGGCCGTCGTCGTCGACGGTCGCGAGGTAGGCGCCCAGGCTGGCGAAGGTGCGGGCCAGGTTGGTCGGGCAGCAGGACACGTCGAACCAGGGGGCGCGCAGGTTGGAGGCGGCCCGTGGCACCTGCACGTCGGCCGGTGGTTCGGCGCCGAGGGTCCGCTGGTGCAGGGTGTTGGTGTAGAAGAACCGGTCGCCGCCGTCGCCGGGCGAGGTGGCGATGACGTTGAACAGGGTCCGCTCGATCAGGTCGGCGTACCGCGGGTCGCCGTGCGCCAGCAGCAGCCGCCACGACAGCAGCACCGACCCGACCCCGGCGCACGTCTCGCTGTAGGCCCGGTCCGGCGGCAGCACGAAGTCCTCGCCGAACGCCTCGTCCTGGTGCCGCGACCCCATGCCGCCGGTGATGTACGTGCGCCGGGCGACCGTGTTGCGCCACTGCCTGGTGACCGCGTCGAGCAGCCCGGCGTCGCCGGTCTCGACCGCCACGTCGACCGCCCCGGCGGCCAGGTAGGTGGCCCGGACCGCGTGCCCGCGGAACACCTCGGCGTCCCGGACCGGGATGTCGTCCTGGAAGTAGGACCGGCCGAACTCGATGTCGGCGAGCGTCCGGTGGCCGTGCCGCTCCACGAACAGCCGGGCCTGGTCGAGGTAGCGCCGCACCCCGGTCAGCCGGTACAGCTCGACCAGCGCCAGCTCGATCTCGGCGTGCCCGCAGATCCCGTTGCGGCCCTCCGGACCGAACTCGGCGCACACGTGGTCGGCCGCCCGCAACGCGGCTTCGAGGAGCTCGTCCGGCCCGTACGTGCGGGCCCGGGCCACCGCGGCCTGGATCAGGTAGCCGAACGAGTAGAGCTCGTGCCCCCACTCCAGGTCGCTGTAGCGCGGCGCCTGGCCGGGCCGGCCGTACCGGGTGTTGAGGTAGCCGTCCGGCTCCTGCGCGGCGACCACCCGGCGCACGATCGCCCGGTACCGGGTGTCGATCTCCGGGTCGCGGGTGCGGCCGTACTCCCAGGCCAGCGCCTCCAGGTACTTGTAGACCTCGGTGTCGGCGAACTCCCGCCCCCGCCGCTCCCCCACGTCGGCCAGTTCGAAGTTCGCGAGCCAGCCGGCCTTCTCCAGCCAGCGTTCGATGTGCGCCAGCGTGTGCGCGGAGTTGGTGTCCTGGCGCCGCTGCCAGAAACCGGGCCGCAGGGTCACCTCGCCCACGCCCAGGGGCCGCAGCCGGCCCCGGGTGGGCGCCACCGGCATTCCGGACACGGCGGTGGCCAGTGTTTCGTCGATCGTCATGTGAATCATCAGCCCTTGAGTGCGCCGGACATGAAACCGCGGACGTAGTGCCGTTGCAGTGCGAGGAACAGGACGACGCAGGGCAGCGCGAGCACCACCACGCCGGCCTCGGTCGCGCCGTAGTCGACGATCCCCATCACCTGCTGGCGCATGTTGGCCACGGCCAGCGGGAGCGGCATCTTCGCCGAGTCGCTGATCAGCACGAGTGGGGTGATGAAGTCGTTCCAGGCGGCGAGGAACGCGAACAGGCCGACCGTGATCAGGCCCGGTTTGACCGCCGGGACCAGCACGTACAGCAGGGTGCGCAGGGTGCCGCAGCCGTCGACCTGCGCCGACTCGGACAGGTCCTTGGGCACCGACTCGAACGAGATCCGCATCATGAACGTGGCGAACGGCAGCTGGAACATGGTGAGCACCAGCGCCAGCCCGAGCAGCGAGTCCTGCAGGCCGAGCTGGTTGAGCAGCACGTAGAGCGGGATCAGCAGGGTCGCGTAGGGCACCATCAGGATCGCCAGCGTGACCAGGAAGAGCAGGTCGCGGCCGGGGAACCGGAACTGGGCGAACGCGTAGCCGCCGAGCAGCGACACCAGCAGCGTGAAGGCCACCGTCATCAGCGACACCGCGGTCGAGTTCAGCAGGTACTGGCCGATGCCGGCCTGATAGTTCGCGAGAGTCCGGTAGTTGCCGAACCCCCACCCGCCGATCTGCGCCGAGCCGGCCTGCGGGCTCACCGAGGCGACACTCGCCCAGAGCAGCGGGAACAGGAACAACAGGGCAAGACCGCCGGTCAAAACCTTCTGCGGGGTACGGAACACGCGCGTCACCCTTCCTTCCCGCGCAGTCCCCGGAACTGGAGGACGTTGGCGATGAGCAGGGCGGCCAGCAGCATGATGGACAGTGCGGCGGCGCGGCCCAGGTCGTTGCCGCCGAAGAACGCGAAGTTGTAGATCAGCTGGACGATGGTCAGCGTGCTGTTGTCCGGCCCGCCCTTGGTGAGCAGGTAGAACTGGTCGAACGCGAGCATCGACCCGGTGACGCAGAGGATCGTGCACAGCGCGATCGACGACCGCAGCAGCGGCAGGGTGACGTAGCGGAACGTCTGCCAGCGGCCGGCGCCGTCGAGCCGCGCCGCCTCGTAGACGTCGGCCGAGATGCCCTGCAACCCGACCAGGAGCAGCAGCATGTAGAAGCCAGCGAACCGCCACACGATCAGCGCGACCGTCGACCACAGCGCGGCCGTCGGTGTGCCCAGGAAGGACACCCCGAGGAACCCGAACGGGCTGCTCTGCGGTGAGTAGAGGGCGTAGAACAGCAGCGACGCCGACGCCAGGCCGAGCGCGCTGGGCACCAGGAACGAGGTGCGCAGGAACCCGGTCCAGCGGCTGGACTCCTGCACGATCAGGGCGAGCAGCAGGGCCAGGCCGAGCAGGATCACCGTGGTGACCAGGGTGTACTTGACGGTGAACCAGACCGCGGGCCAGAACAGCCGGTACTCGGCGACGTCGGTGAAGTTCTCCGGCGCGTTCAGGCCGCGGTTGCCGGCGAACAGCCCCCAGTCGGACACCGACATCCGGCCCACCAGCAGGATCGGCGCCACGAAGAAGATCAGCACGAACAGGGCGGTGGGCGCGGCGTAGGCCCAGCCGGTGAGTGCTCGGCGCCGGGCGGGCGCCGGCCTGTCCACCAGGCCGGCGCGCTCGCTGACGTCAAGCGGGGTGGCCACACTCACTGGCCGAGCACCTGGGTGACCGCTTCGTTGTCCTTCTCCAGAGTGGACGCGTCGCCGTACACCTGGTTGCGGAGAAGGGTGACCCAGGGGCTGCCCGGCGCGTTGAACGCCTGCTGGAAGTTGACCGCGACCGGGGTCTTGCTGGCCGGCAGGCCGGCGACCTTGTTGATGGTGGCGACCCGCGGGTCCTTGGCCGAGTACTGGTTGTCGGCCAGGTCGGTCCGGGCGACCGTGCTGTTGCCGGCGGCGAGCACGTCGACCTGCGCCTTCTCGGACATCAGCCAGGCCATGAAGTTCCACGCCTGCTGGGTCTTCTTGGCGTCCTTGGAGATGCCGATGCCGTCGCCGCCGACGAACGTCGACTGGCCGCCGGTGACACCCGGGATGCCGGTGACGCCGACGTCGACCGTCTTCGACGCGGTGGGCAGCAGCGTCGCCGGGTACGGCATCACGCCGATCTTGCCCTCCTGGAACGCGGCGACCCAGGTGGCGCCGGTCTCGTCCTTCGAGCCGGGCGCGATCGCGCCGGCCGTCTGGAGGTCACGCCAGGTGCTGTAGACCTTCTGCGACGCGGCGCCGTTGAGCAGTGACTTCTTGCCTTCCGGGTCCATCACCTCCTCGCCGCTGGCCCAGACCATCGGGAACCAGGTGAAGACGTTGCAGCCGCCGCAGTTGCCGCCGAAGTAGGTGCCGTAGGTGTCGGCCTTCTTCAGGTTCTGCACGGCCAGGGCCTGCTGCTTGAACTCGTCGAGGGTGGTCGGGCCCTTCTCCGGGTCGAGGCCGGCTTCCTTGTAGAGGGCCTTGTTCCAGAAGATCACCGACAGGTCGAGGACGAACGGGAGCACGTACTTCTTGCCCTCGTGCGTGCCGGCGGTCAGGTGCCCCTGGTTGATCTTGTCGGCGTACGGGAGCTTGGCGATGCTCTCGGTGAGGTCGGAGAAGAGCCCGGCCTCGGTCCAGTTCGGCACGTAGACGATGTCGGCCGCGAACAGGTCGGGCAGGTCGCCGCTGCCGGCCGCGGCGCCGACCTTCGCCACGTAGTCGTCGTTCGGGACGATGGTCAGCTTGACCTGGTTCTTGTGGGACTTGTTGTACGCGTCGACCAGCGCCTTGGCCTGGAGCTCCAGCGGCGCCCGGGTCCACAGGGTCAGCTCGGAGCCGTCGTCGACACCGTCGACCCCCGCCGCGGTCGGCGCCTGCGCCTCGCCCTCTCCGTCATCGGACGAGCAGGCCACCAACGGGCCCGCCATCAGGGCCGCCAGCGCGGTCCACACCAGGATTCTTCGCACGGAGTACCTCCATGAATCGCTTTCAGAAAGTTTCGGAAGGTTTCAGCAGCCGCTATGGAATCGCGCGGCTCACCTGGAATATCTGGCGTCCATGCTGGACCGAAAAGGTTTTCAGGAACGTAATACTCGAGCAAACGACCTGTCAAGGCTTCGCGGCGCGGCGCGTAACGAGTTGGACATCTTGCCGAAAACGGTTTCGTAAGGCAGCGTGGCCCGAACATCGAATCGCATCGATGCTACGTCGCAGTCGCGTCGGTGCCTCGTCTCGAAGGAGGGATCCATGCGAAGGAAATTGATCGCCATCCTCCTGGCGATCTTCCTGACCCCGGCCTCGGCCGCCCTGGCCGCCCCGGCCACCTGGAGTCCACCGGCCAACCTGGTCACCCCGCTCAACCAGGTCTGGCAGCACCAGGAGCAGACCTACAACAACGGCAACCTGTACGGGTTCCGCAACTACGGCTGGGACCAGATCATGGCCAACCGTGGGTACATCAACTACTGCGTCCGCTGGGACTCGTCGGCGTCGGTGACGGCCGCCCAGCGCGACCAGATCCACGCCGCCCTGGCCCGGCAGCACAAGAAGTGGATGGACGAGCTCGTCGGGCACAACGCCTGGCCGTACGGTGACGTGCCGGTCAAGGTCGTCGGCTGGGCGGTGCGCAACCGTTCGCAGCTCCAGTGGACGGACACGTCGGTCGACATCTACGTCAACGACATCCGGGAGAACGCCCCGCAGTGCTCGACCCCGTGCGGGCGGTTCTTCAACCAGAACGGGCAGTACCCCAGCTGCCCCGGTGGCTACGCACGCCACTACGACCAGTCACTGTGGCTGACCGACGGTTTCGGCGGCGGCGCGGGCGGCGACTGGGGCCAGCGGATGGGCCGCGAGTACTTCATGAACAACATCAACGCGGCCAACATCACCATCCTGCTGCACGAGCTCGGCCACACGTGGGGTCTGGACGACTTCTACGACTGGACCCCGAGCGGCGTCACGAACTTCATCATGCGGGCGGGCAGCAGCGCGTCCATCACCGAGTTCGACGCCTGGATGTTCCGTGACTGGTGGCGGCACCTGAAGAGCCGCTACGGGTACTGACCGCGCCGTCCCCCACAAGTAGGTGAACCCGTCCCGGCCGGCTTCCCCGCCGGCCGGGCGTCACCATTGATCCATGCTTCCCGGAACACGCCTGCTGCTCGTCCGGCACGCCATGCCACACATCGAGCCCGACATCCCGGCCGAAGACTGGCATCTCGGCGCCGAGGGCCTCGCCGCGGCCCGGCTGCTCGCTCCGCGCATCCCGGCCGCCGCGCATCTCGTGGCCAGCACCGAGCCGAAGGCCCAGGAAACCCTCCGGCAGCTCACCGAATCCCCGGTGGTCCAGGTCGATGCAAACTTCGCTGAGGTACGCCGTCCGCACGAATGGTCGGACCCGGACACCTACCGCGCGACCGCCGCTGCCCGCTGCCCGCTGCCCGCGGATCTTGCACGACTTTTCGGCTCTCCGGGTGGATGTGTGGGTTAGGTGCGGCCTGGTAGGTCGATGTTGTAGCCGCCGAGGTGGAGTTTGGCGAGGGCGATGAGGGCGTGG
>NZ_JBEZXU010000075.1:0-56839 GCF_040638175.1 Actinoplanes sp. NPDC026670 | reverse complement strand
TGTACAACGCGGTCCCGGCATGGAAACGAGCCCGGACTTTACGCCGCTGCGACGGCGAGAACGACACCCGGAACGACACGACAAACACCGTCGCATCTTTCGGCCGTTTCCGTTCCCGCCCCATTATCGAACAAACGTACCACCCAGCCTGACCGGGCTGGTGCCGGGTCAGCGCACGGGTTTACCCGGCCGTAAACGACCGGGCTTGCACCCGCAAAGCACAGGTCAAGGGCGTCCGGATCCCCGGCCGGGCGATCCCGGCGCAGCCGGCCCCACTATGATCACCGGGCATGGACAATCTCACCCATACGCTGATCAGCGTCCTGGTCGCGGAGACTGTCCACCGGACCCTGCCGCCGTCGACGGTGCTCAGCGACCGGGCCCGCCGGACCGTTGCGATCACCGTCATGGCGGTCGGTGGCAACCTGCCCGACGCCGACGTCCTCTACACCACCTGGGCCGGCAGCACGCTCGACTACCTGCTGCACCACCGGGGGCACACGCACACCGTACCCGGGGCGCTCGGGTTGTCTCTTCTGCTCTTCGCGGCGGTTCGGCTGTGGTGGTGGCGACGGAAGGTGACACCGTCGGCGGCCGACAACTGGTTCCTGGCCGGGCTGTCGGTGCTGGCGACGCTGCTGCACATCGGGCTCGACTTCACCAACAGTTACGGGGTGCACCCGTTCTGGCCGGTCGACGACCACTGGTACTACGGCGACTCGGTGTTCATCGTCGAACCTCTGCTGTGGGCCTGCGCGGCGGCGCTGCTGTTCGTGCTGCCGGGCCGGATCGGGCGCGTTCTGATCGCGGTGGTGCTGACGGCCGGCCTCGGGCTGAGCTGGTTCACCGGGTTCGTACCGCCGGCATTCGCCGCCCTGCTGACCGCCCTTGTCGCCGGTCTCGCGGCCCTCAGCCGATTCGCTCCGGCGCGGGTGGCGCTCGCCGGCGGCGTCGCCGCCTGGCTGGCGCTGACCGCCACCTTCGTGCTCACCACCCGCAGCGCCCAGAGCCGCATCGAGGCGCTGCTCGCCGAGAGTTTCCCGCAGGCCCGCACCCTCGACGTGGTGCTGACGCCGATGCCGGCGAACCCGGTCTGCCGTGAGCTGCTGGCCGTCCAGACCACCGCGGACCAGTATTTTCTCCGACGTGGGTTCCACTCGTTGGCACCCGGCTGGATCGCCGCCGAACGGTGTGCGGAGCTGTTCCCGTCGGGCGCCGAGCGGACCGCTCCGCTCGTTCCGGTCGCGCAGCCGTCGACCGCCGAGATCGCCTGGGGTGGCGAGCTGGCGCTCCCGGCGGGTCTGCTGCCGGGGCTGGTCGGCGACTACTGCGCGGTCGACGCGCTGCTCCAGTTCGCGCGTGCGCCGTGGGCGGTGGCGGAGGGTGACGGATGGGTCGTCGGTGACCTGCGGTACGACCGCGAGCCCGGACTCGGGATGGCCGAGGTGCGGGTCGGGCCAGCCGAGGACGAGTGCCCGCAACTGCCGGCCCCCTGGATCCCGCCCCGAGAGGACCTCCTGACCGGCGAATGACCCGCCGCCGGCCTGCTCTTTTGTTAGCGTCACACCGGTGTCCAGTGATGACTACACGGGAACCTTCGCGGGTCTCCCGGTCCACCGGTGGGAAGACGGCCCGGCCCCGACCGACCCTACCGCGGTGGCTTGGTGGATCTCCAACGAGTACGCGGGCGGCCAGCTCACCTCGGTCTTCGAGGAGATGATGAAGCTCGCCGGTCCGGCTGGGCCGACCGCCCTGATCTTCGGGGACTGGGGCGAAACGAATTCGACGCCGTTCCCGGTGGACATCCTGACCGGCAACGCGGACCGGCTCAGCGGTCTCCGCGCGTTGTTCATCGCCGACATCGAATCCGAGCAGTGCGAGATCTCCTGGATCCAGCACGGTGACATCACTCCGGTGCTGACGGCCTTCCCGAATCTGCGGAAGCTGCGGGTGCGCGGATCCGACGGTCTCGCGCTGTCCCCGGTGCGGCACGAGAATCTACGTGATCTCGTCCTGGAGAGCGGCGGGCTGCCCGCCCCGGTGGTGCAGGCGGTCGGCGAGTCCGATCTGCCCGCCTTGGAGCATCTGGAGCTCTGGCTGGGTGTCGAGGAGTACGGGGGCGGTGCCAGTGTCGACGACCTCGCGCGGATCCTGTCCGGCCGGTCGCTGCCGGCCCTCAACCGGCTCGGGTTGTGCAACGCCGAGAACGCCGACGAGATCGCGGCCGCCGTCGCCTCGGCGCCGGTGGTCGCCCGGCTGACCGAACTCGACCTGTCGATGGGCACGCTCGGCGATGTCGGGGCGGAGGCACTGATGGCCGGACAGCCGCTCACCCACCTCAAGCGCCTGGTCCTCAACCACCACTTCATGTCATCCGAGGTGGCGCATCGGCTGGTCGACGACCTGCCCGCCGTCGCGGTCGACGTCGAAGACCCGCAGGACGAGGAGGAATGGGGCCGGTACACCGCGGTCAACGAGTGAATCCGGCCCCGTCCCACGTGGATCAGCAGCGGCCCAGGTCCTCCCACTGCTGGGTCCAGCCGGGCTCCGAGCCCTGCGTCCAGTACCTGGCCTTCCACAGGTGCACGCCGTCGCCCGACTTGGGGCCGGACGGGTCGCCGTACCGGCTCCGCTCGTGTTTGACGGTGTTTCCGGTCGTGTAGGTCGCGCTGAACTGCCAGTTCGGGGCGGTCGAGCAGTTGCCGGCGGGTGTCGACGGTGACGGCGAGCCGGGGTTGGACGGTGTCGGCGACGACGGGTTCGACGGCGACGGGTTGGTGCACGGGCCGGAGGTGGCGACCGTGTCGGTGAAGCGGGTGCCGGCGGTCCGGTACGACGCCGTCTGCGAGCCGACCTGGGCCGGGCTGAGCACCTGGTTCTTGGCGAACAGCACCCAGTCGACCTGCTCGATGTAGGTGGACAGCCCGCCGGTGTGGGTGGCCGTGTCGATGAACCACAGGTTCCAGTTGATGGTCATCGTCTGGCGCGGGAAGTACTTGCCGCCGTGGTCGCCGACCTGCACGCCGTCGATCCAGTACACGACGTGCCCGTTGGCGACCTGCGCCACCAGGTCGTGCCAGCCGTCCAGACTCGACCTCTGCTCGGAGTGCAGATTGTCGGCGAACCAGGGCTCGTTGCGGTACGTGTACCAGGTGGTCTGATAGTTGATCGGCCCGGTCTCTCCCCAGCCGCCGTTCGGCAGGTACTCGGAGATGTCGAGTTCGCTGTAGGTGGGGTCGAGGTCGCCGTTGAGCGGGCTGATGGTGAAGAACGTCTGGTTGATGTGGTCGCCGTCGTTGCCGCTGACCGGGGTGTCGGTGAACCGGACCCGGCTGGCGTAGGTGCCCTCCAGGTAGCGCTTCTGGGTCGAGTAGAGCTCGGCGTGGCTGGTCCCGGCGGCGGTGCCGTCGGTGGAGGCGGTCAGCTGCATCACCTTCTGCCCGTTGCTGGTGGGGAAGGTGATCGCGTTCGGCGACCAGTTGGCCCCGGGCACACCCGGTCCGCCCTGGTAGCTGCGCGGGGTCCAGCCGTTGGCGGTCAGTGCCGGGTCGGCGGAGGAGGCGTAGTGGAAGTCGTCGAACAGGTAGCCGCAGTCGGCGGCGGAGGCGGTGCCGGCGTTCATGGCGACCACACCGACGGCCGCCAGGACCGTCGCTGCGGCGCCGCCGAACAGGCGTTTACCGATGGACATGGGCGGAGTCCTCCCTGGGGAAGGGGCCTAGTTTTCATTAAAGCTTGTTGCCGATGAAAATTACGACCGACAAGAGAGCAAGTCAATAATGAATTTCTATACGCCGATCGGCGCGCCGCCCGCCAAGACCGCCCGGGGGTACGGGTCAGGCGCCGCCGGTCAGCGTCGGCAGGACCTTCGCGGTGATGTCGCGCAGCCGGACCACGTCGTCCTCGGTGAGGTGGTCGAACACCAGCCGGCGGACCTCGGTCACGTGCCCGGGCGCGGCCGCCGCGAGCACCGCGAAACCGGCGTCGGTCAGGTGCGCGATCTGGCCGCGCTTGTCGGTCGGGCAGGCCCGCCGGGCCACCCAGCCGCGCTGCTCCAGGGTGGCGACCGCGTGCGAGAGCCGGGTCGTGGTGGTGCCGGCCATCCGGGCCAGCTCGGTCATCCGCATCGCCCGCTCCGGACGGGCGCTCAGCGCCGAGAGGATGTGGTAGTGGGTGTGCGGCAGGCCGGCCTGCTCGCGCAGTTGCTGGTCGAGCGCGGTGGGCATCAGCATCAGGATCTGGGCGAGGTTGAGCCACGCGCCCATCTCGGTGTCGCTGAGCCACTGCGGTTCGTCGGTCACTGCGCCATCCTCGGTGTGTCTGTCGATCGGCAACTGTGCTGGTCAGACGGTGCTGATCAGACGGTGTGGAACGAGCGTTTGGCCAGGCCGATGGAGAACCCGTCGATTGCGGTCGTCACCGCGGCCGCCGGGTCGCTCGATGCGCCGAGGGTGATGAACAGCGGCGTGAAGTGCTCGACTGTCGGATGGGCGTAGGGCATACCCGGCGCCCGGTCCCGGAAGCCGGCCAGCTCGTCGACGTCACCACGGGCCAGCGCGTCGGCCGCCCACGCGTCGAAGTCGGCCGACCAGCCCGGCACCCTGCCCTCCAGCATGGCCCGGGTGAGGAACTGCAGCCCGTGCGTCATGAACCCCGACCCGACCACGAGAACACCCTGCTCGCGCAGCGGCCGTAGCCGTTCGCCGAGGCCGAGCAGGGTGGTCGCGTCGTGGGTGGGGATGCTGAGCTGGAGCACCGGGATGTCGGCCTCCGGATACATCACCTTCAACGGCACCCACGCCCCGTGGTCCAGGCCACGGCTCGAGTTCTCGTGCACGGTCTGCGGCACCAGCGCCTTCACCTGGCGGGCCAGGTCACCGGCGTCCGGGGTGTCGTACCGCATCCGGTAGTAGAGCGGCGCGAACCCGCCGAAGTCGTAGACCAGCTCGGTGCCGGCGCTGCCGGACAGCGCCAGCGGCGCCGACTCCCAGTGCGCGCTGACGATCAGGATCGCGGTCGGCCGGGGCAGATCCCGTGCCCAGGTGTGCAGCTCGGTCATCCAGGCCGGGTCCTCGAAGGTCGGCGGGGCGCCGTGGCTGAGGTAGAGAGCCGGGATCGGCCCGTCGGCGGGTGTCCAGGCCCGGTGCGTGCCGACCGGTGTGACCCGGCCCAGATGCTGCCGGAACGGGTGCGCCGCGGGAATCAGCGCGTCGGCGAGGGTGGTACGGCTCGGGCTCATCCGATCGTCTCCAGGCGAGCGGCGGCCGGCCGCAGGACGTGGCTGTTCACGGCACGGACCTGGTCGGCCAGGTCGGGCAGTTCGAGCACCTCGACACCGTGCCGCCGCAATGTTTCGACGCCGTCGCAGTCGGCGAACAGGATCGGCTCACGCCAGGCCAGCACGCCCCGGCCGACACCGGCGTCCAGGATCAGCCGGGTGCACGTCGCGGGCCGGGACCGGCGGGTGGTGCACGGCTCCAGCGAGGTGTAGAGGGTGGCGCCGGACAGGTCGAGGCCGGGCCGGTCGGCCAGCCGGGCCAGGGCCTCCTCCTCGGCGTGGTGGTGCGGGTGGGTCTCGCCGGTGTAGCCGGTGGCCAGCAGACCCCCGTCGGCGTCGACGATCACCGCGCCCACGGCGTAGCGGTCCGGCACTGCGGGGGCCAGCCGGGACACCCGGATCGCCTCGCTCATCCAGAATCGGTCGGTGGCGGTCATGACGATCTCCCCGGAGCGGCGGGTCCCAGAAACGGCGGTCATGAGGATCTCCCCGGAGCGGCGGGCCCCGGAAGCGGCGGTCATGAGGCGAGCGCCGTGAGCGGCAGGTCGAGGGTGTGCGCGGTGTGGTCACGCTTGGTGGTCAGGTAACGGGCGTTGGCGGCGGACAGGTGCACGCCGGTCGGGATCCGGTCGGTCACCCGTACCCCCAGATCGCCGAGCTGGGTGGCCTTGTCCGGGTTGTTGCTGAGCAGCCGGATCCGCGGTGTGCCGAGAGCGAGCAGCATCTGCGCGGCGGCGGTGTAGTCACGCTCGTCCTCGCCGTGACCGAGCGCCAGGTTGGCCTGGTAGGTGTCGAGGCCGGTGTCCTGGAGGGCGTAGGCGTCGAGCTTCGCGTACAGGCCGATGCCCCGGCCCTCCTGACGCAGGTAGAGCAGGAACCCGCCGGCCGTGGTGATCCGCTCGGCGGCCTCCCGCAGCTGCGGGCCGCAGTCGCAGCGCTCACTGCCGAACACGTCGCCGGTCAGGCACTCGCTGTGCGGGCGGACCAGTGGCGCCTGGCCGCCGCCGGCCGCGAGAGCCACCGCGGAACGCCAGTCGCCGAGCCCGAGAGCCAGGTGCTCACGGCCGTCGGCCAGGCCGGTGAACGTGAAGACCTGCGCCGACGTGGCGTAACCGTCCGGGAACCGTAACGGCACCGTCACCTGCGTACGAATCTGCGCCGTCATCCCGTACCCCCAAGTTGTTGAACTTTCACGGACCAGCATCGTCCGCGAATGTTGAATGATCAATAAAACCTGGCGTGGCAAGAATCACTTGCCGTTGGTGCTTCAACAAACATCCGCTTGTTAAAGCGGTTGTTTGTATTAGAGTGCTGGACATGGTCGAACTCGACACCGCCTTCGCCGCCCTCGGTGACCCCGTCCGGCGGGCCCTGGTGAGCCGCCTGTCCCGGGGTGACGCCACGGTCGGTGAGCTCGCCGAACCCTTCGGCCTCTCCCAGCAGGCGATCTCCCACCATGTCGGGGTGCTACGCCGCAGCGGGCTGATCGAGCAGCGGCGCGAGGGCACCCGGCGGCCCTGCCGGCTGCGGGCCGACAGGCTGTCCGAGCTGGGCGGCTGGATCGCCGAGCAGCGCCGGGCCTGGGACGACCGTCTCGACGCCCTCGACCGGCACCTGGCCGGCGACGAGGACGCGGCAACGGGGACCTCGCGGTGAGCGGGGCCGAGTTGCGGGGTGACGAGCTGATCGCCAGGCGCCGGTTTGCGGCGTCGCCCGAGCGGGTCTGGGCCGCCTTCGTCGAACCCGCCGGGGTCGCCGCCTTCTGGGGCGGGTCACATGCGACGGTGCCGCCCGAGTCGGTGCGGATCGACCTGCGTCCCGGGGGAGAGTTCGCCCTCGACACCCGGGCGCCGGACGGCGCGACCCGGCGACTGCATTTCGTGTACGTGCTGGTCAGCGCCCCGCACGAGCTGGTCTTCGACGAGCCGGTCACTGGGCTCCGCACCACGATCACCATCCGGGCCGCCGGCGCCGGCACCGACCTGACCGTCCACCAGCGCCGCCTTCCGGTCGAGCTGCGGACCGCGCAGGCCGCCGACGGGCTCGCCTCGATCCTCGACGCCCTCGACACCTACCTGGAGAAACGATGAGTCAGCGGCATCTCGTGAACGAGTACTTCGACGGGTTCCGGACCGGTGACCACCCGCGGATTCTGGCCACCCTCACCGACGACGTCACCTGGGTCATCCACGGGCACCGGGTGACCAACGGCAAGGCCGAGTTCGACGGCGAGATCGAGAACCCGGCCTTCACCGGCCACCCCCTCCTCGATGTGGAGCGGGTCCTCGAGGACGGGGCGGTGGTCGTCACCACCGGTGAGGGTCGCGGGGTCAGCGTCGAACACGGTCCGTTCCGGTTCGCCTTCAACGACCTGTTCACGTTCCGTGACGGGCTGATCGCGCGTGTCGACTCGTACGTCGTACCGCTGAATTAGCAGTTCGTGGTGTGCTGGGCGGTGACCGCCGTGCCGTCGTCGGTGGCGGCGACCACCACCGACGTGGGACCGTCGCGGTAGGCGACGCGGTTGGCGTCGTAGGCCGCGAACTGCCGGGCCCCGGCCGGGACCGTGGCGTTCACGCGGGTCGCCAGGCGGCCCGCGTCGACCGGCTCGCTGACCGCCGAAACCGTCACGATCTCCCCGTTCGGGCACTTCAGGCGTTGTTCGGTGAGCCCGGCGGGCCGGGTGCCGACGGTGGCCAGCAGCGAGGTCACGGCAGCGCCGCCCGGGGTGGCCGGATCGGCCGTTCCGGTGCCGACGGATCCGGCGCTGCACTCGCTACGGGCGGTCACCGCCAGCCATCCCGGGCTCAGCCGCCGCACCGACAGCCGCACCGGGCCGACGTCGGCCTGCAACGCCCGGACCCCGGCCACCGCGTCTGACCGGCGGGTGACGTATCGGCCGGTCAGGCCCTGCTCGATCGTGGTGATCAGCGACTCCTCACCGCCCGGATCGGTGTAGAGGTCGGCCTTCGCGGTGAAGACCCGGCCCCGGCGCAGGAACCCGAGCTCGCACTCGGCGGCCGCCACCACCGCACTGACCGTGACGGCGGCGTTCTCACCGGCTGCGACGACGGCGTCCGCGACGGCGGTGTTCATGGTCGCCACCACGTCGCCGACGCGGGGCTGACGGTCGCCGTCCCACCGCCACCACACCGCGAACCCGGCCACCGCGACCAGCAGGGTCACCACGACGGCGGCGATCAGGAGGCGTTTCCCGGGAACCCTCACCGGAGCCAGGACACCAGCTCGTCGATGGGCTTACGGCGTTTGGCGAGTTTCGCCACCGGCACCCCGGGATCGTCGGCCGGGTAACCGACCGTGATCACCCCGGCCAGCGCTACGTCGTCGGGCAGCCCGGCCGCCGTGGACAGCGCGGCCAGCTCCGCCGGGAACGCCGGACTGTAGAAACCACTGGCCAGGCCCTCGTCGGCGGCGGCCAGCTGGAGCAGCGTGAACAGGGCGCCGGCGTCGAACCACCAGAACGGCACCGGCCACGGGATCTCCTCCGCGCCCGGCTCCAGCTTGTCGGCCTCGGTGTACCGCTCGTGGTAGGACGCCTCCCGGATGCCGAGGACCAGCTGCGCCGGCGCCTGCGAGATCCACGGCGGGAAGCCCTTCTCCAGATACCAGGGCTCGGCGACCGCGGCGAGTTCGGCCCGCTTCGCCGGGTCGGTCACCACCACGATGCGGTGGCCCTGGCTGAAGCCGGCGCTCGGGGCCCGGTGCACGACCTTCACGACACGTTCGAGGACCTCGCCGGGGATCGGGTCCGGCCGGTAGTTGCGAACCATCCGCCGCCCGCGGAGAACCTGATGGAATTCGGCCATCCGGCGACGGTAGCGAATCTGCGGGCTACGCGGGGATCAGGCGCAGTCCGTGGCAGGCGGACGCCTCCGCGGTGTGCGAGTGCCGGCCCAGCGTGGCCAGCTGTTCGATCGCGTGCAGGACCTGCTCGTTGGGGCACGGTTTGGTCAGAAGCGCGCAGACGCCGTGCTCGGTGGCTCGTGGGTCGCCGGGGTGCAGTTGCCCGCTGATCACCGCGATCGGGATCTGCGCCGAGCGCTCGTCGCCGCGGACCTCGCGGATCAGCGCCCAGCCGTCCATCCGGGGCATTCCGATGTCGGTGAGCAGCACGTCCGGTGGCGCCTCCCGGATCGCCCGGAGCGCCTCGACGCCGTCGACGGCCCGCGACACCGTGAAGGTGGTCTTCCGGAACATCCGGAGCAGCAGCGCCGCGATGTCCTCGTCGTCCTCGGCGACCAGCAGGACCGTCACGACGGCCTCCCGGACGGCGGCCGGACCGGCCGGCGGCGCGCGCGGCGGGCCTGGGCCGGGGTCAGGGTCGTCCTGGGCCGGGGGTCAGGTCGGTGGTAACCCACAGCCACCCATTATCGTCGCGTCACCCCACCTGGTCGTGACAATCCTGACAATCCGCGCTCACTGGGTGGGCGCAGACAGGCGGATCCCCACCCCGCGGACGGTGTGCAGGTAGCGTGGTTGCGCCGCCCGTTCGCCGAGTTTGCGGCGCAGCCAGGTGACGTGCACGTCGACCGTCTCCAACGACCGGCTCTCCGGCCACACGTCGCCGAGCAGCTGCTGCCGGGAGACCACCGTCCCGGCCCGCTCCATCAGGTACGCGAGCAGGTCGAACTCGAGCCGCGACAGCTGGAGCGCCGTGCCGTCGAGGGACGCCGTGCGCGCCTGCGGGTCGAGCGCCAGCCCGCCCACCACCAGCCCGGCCGCCGTCGGCCCGCGCCCCCGGCGCAGCATCGCCGCGATCCGGGCCTCGATCTGCTCGGCCGAGTACGGCTTGACCACGTAGTCGTCGGCCCCGGCACGCAGCAGCCGGATCATCTCGCTCTCCGCCTCCCGGGCGGTCGCGACCACGATCGGCACCTGCGAGGTGAGCCGGATCCGGCTCAGCACGGCCGCCCCGTCGAGGTCGGGCAGACCCAGGTCGAGCACCACCACATCCGGCTCGCGCGCGGCGACCTCACGCAGGCCGTCGAGGGCGGTCGCGCACAGGCGCACCTCATGGCCGGTAGCGGTGAGTAACCGGCCGATTGCTTCCCGGACATCGACGTCGTCCTCGATCACCAAGACCTGCGGCATTGCGCCAGCGTATCGGTGATGCAGAATGTGCCGATGGGCCGGAGCTGGAGATACGTCGCGGGATGGCTCGCAGTGACGGTAACCGCGGTCACCGTCTCCTGGTTCGGGGTCCGGCTCGGGGTGGCCCCGGCGCTCACCGACGAGCCACCGGTCGCCATCGACGTGAACCGGCGGTACACCGAGATCAGGTTCGGGCTGGCCGAGACCGAGCCGCCGCCGTCACCGAGCCCGTCCAAGGTGCGTCCGTCGCGGACTCCACAACGCACTGTGACGACACGCCCCCCAGCCTCACCGTCGGTGAAGCCCAGTGCGAAGCCGTCACCCACCCCGAGCGTGGAGCCGTCGGCCGTGGACCGGCGGCCGCGGTACCGGGTCTCCGCCGACGGCGGGTCGATCATCGTGGCCTTCTCGTCGACCCGGGTGGACATCGTCGACGCCGACCCGCTGCCCGGCTACACCGCCACCGGCGCCCGGCGCAGCGACACGGTGGTCGTCGCACGCCTGTCCACTCCGGGGCACACGTCGGTCATCACCGCCTACTGGAGCGGCGGCCCGGCGGCGCAGGTCATCGAGGAGTACGGATCCTGATCCGGCCCGGGTATCGACGGTCGTTACCGGGCCGATAGCAATCCTTCCGGTGCCCTTAAGGCAACCGAGGCGAGACTCCCACGGCACACAGAGATCGACTTGAAGCCATGGGAGGATCGTCAGTGAGACGTTCCCGCAGCAGAAAGGCGCTGCGCGTCACCGCGCTGGGCAGCGTCACACTGGTCATGCTCGGCCTGGGGGCGGCGTACAGCGCCGGTTACTCGGGTGCCGGCGAGATCCCGGAGCCGGACTTCTCCGACGGTGGCGCGATCAGCTCCGCGGCCGCCGCCGACCAGTACGTGACCGGTAGGTCCACCGGGTTCACCAAGGACCCGGACGCCACGTACACCCGCCAGTCGGTGACCACCACGGCGCGTGGCCTGAACTACGTGAGCTACTCCCGTACCTACAAGGATCTTCCGGTTTTCGTCGGCGGCGACGTGGTCGTCGTGACCGACGCCAAGGGCGCCGTCAAGGGCGGCACCACGACCGGCGCGGTCGAGGTCGCCACCACCCCCAAGGTGACCGCGGCCAAGGCCGAGAAGGTGTCGCTGCTGATCCACCCGGGCACGGTCAGCGGCGAGCCGAAACTCGGCATCGTCGCGGGTGAGGGCAAGGACCGCCTGGTCTGGGAGGTCGTCATCGAGGGCGACGACAGCCGGGCCCACGCCTACGTCGACGCGCGGACCGGTAAGTACGCGGGCTCATGGGACGAGATCACCGGTGGCACCGGGCAGGGTCACTACGGCGGTCAGGTCACCATCGGCACCACCACCGGGTCCGGCGGGTTCGAGATGCGTGATCCGGCGCGCGGCGGCATGCGGACGCTCAACGACCGCACCGGCCAGATCCTCACCGACGCCGACGACAAGTGGGGCAACGGCGCCGGCAGCGACATCACCACCGGTGGCGTCGACACCCAGTACGCCGGCGGCGTCCTCTGGGACATGCTGAAGGCCAAGTTCAACCGCAACGGCATCGACGGCAACGGCGGCGCCGCGACGATGTTCGTCGGCCTCACCGACGTCAACGCCTTCTACAGCTGCGCCGGTACGGGCGACGCCAGCCGGGACCAGACGAAGTACGGCCGGACCAGCGACGGCGCCCGCCAGGTCAACTCGATCGACGTGGTGGCGCACGAGCTCGGCCACGGCGTTTTCTGCCACACCCCGGGCGGCAGCCGCGGCACCACCAACGAGACGGGCGGCCTGAACGAGGCGACCGGCGACATCTTCGGCACCATGGCCGAGCACTTCGCCGCGAACCCGAACGACCCGCCCGACTTCCTGGTCGGCGAGAAGGTGAACCTCTCCGGCAACGGCCCGATCCGTAACATGTTCAACCCGTCCGCCGCCGGTGACCCGAACTGCTGGTCGACGAAGATCCCGACCACCGAGGTGCACTCCGCCGCCGGGCCGCTCAACCACTGGTTCTACCTGGCCTCCGAGGGGTCCGCCCCGGCCGGCAAACCCGCCAGCACCACCTGCAACGGGTCCAAGGTGACAGGTATCGGCCTGTGGCCGGCCGGTGAGATCTTCTACCACGCGCTGCTGCGCAAGACGTCCGGCTGGACCTACAGCAAGGCCCGCAAGGCCACCCTGGACGCCACCCTCGCCCTGCACCCGAACAGCTGCACCGAGTTCACCGCGATCAAGGCCGCCTGGGACGCCGTCAGCGTGCCCGCCCAGGGCGACCCGACGTGCGCGGTGGCCGCCCCGCAGCCGGCTCCCTCCACCAGCACGACGGCGACGCCTCCCGTTTCGGCGTCGCCGTCGGTCAGCCCCACCCCCGGCCCGACCGCTACCCCGGCGAAGACGGTCGACATCGACGCCTCCGCGCTCCGTGCCGACATCACCGAGTTCGCCCGGATCGCGCAGGCGAACAACGGCAACCGGGCACACGGGTCGGCCGGCTACAAAGCCTCGCTCGACTACCTCAAGCAGCGCCTGGACGTGGCCGGTTACACCACCCGCGTCCAGCAGTTCACCCACGCCGGCAAGACGGGTTACAACCTGATCGCCGATCTGCCCGGGCGTGGCGACCCCAACCGGGTCGTCATGCTCGGGGCGCACCTCGACAGCGTCACCCAGGGTGCTGGCATCAACGACAACGCCTCCGGCTCGGCCGGCATCCTCGAGGTCGCCCTGGCCTATGCCGCCTCCGGTGCGAACGGTGACAAGGGCATCCGGTTCGGCTGGTGGGGCGCCGAGGAGCTGGGCCTGGTCGGATCCAAGGCGTACGTGTCCTCGCTGTCTGCCGGCGAGCGGGCGAGGATCACCGGGTACCTGAACTTCGACATGATCGGCTCGCCGAACCCCGGCTACTTCGTCTACGGCGACGACGCCAAGGGGACGGCCATCGCCGCCGCCCTGAAGGCCGGGTTCACGGCGGAGGGCATCACCTCGCTGTCCACTGACATCAAGGGCCGCTCCGACCACGCCTCGTTCAAGGCCGCAGGCATCCCGACCGGCGGCACCGCGACCTTGAGCCTGGCCCCGGCGATGACCCAGGCCGAGGCCGATCTCTGGGACGGCGAAGCAGGCAAGGCGTACGACCCCTGCTACCACTCCGGCTGTGACGGGGCCGGCAACGTCGACTTCGACGCCCTGGACGCGCACACCGACGTGGCCGCGTACGCCGCCTGGACCCTGACCGGCGTCAAGGCGCCCGCCGAGACCACCTCGACCCGGGTGGAGAACCCGGCCGACTTCGCCGTCAAGGACCGTTCCGCGATCGAGTCGCCGATCACCGTGCAGCGCACCGGCAACGCGCCGGCCGCCCTCAAGGTGGAGGCGAGCATCCGGCACGGGTTCCGCGGCGACCTGGAGATCCACCTGATCGCCCCGGACGGCACCGCGTACCAGCTGAAGAAGTCCAGCCGGTTCGACAGCGCCGACGACGTCAAGCTCGACCAGACCGTCGACGTCTCGGCCGAACAGGCCTCCGGCACCTGGAAGCTGCGAGTCCGCGACCTGTACTCCGGCGATACCGGAACGCTGGACTCCTGGGCCCTGACGTTCTGATCAGGGTCGATCGGGCGTGCCCTGCCTATGGTGGGGCGCGCCCGGTCACGTTATGGTCGGCGGTCCGATGAGACGAAGCTACGTACTGGTCGCGCTGGCCGTCACCACCCTGGTGGCGCTGGCGTTCGTCATCCCGCTGGCGCTGCTCGTGCACAGCGCCGTGCAGGACCGTGCCATGCGCGAGGCCGAACGCCAGGCCCTCGGACTGTCCGCGGTGGTCGTGGTCGCCACCGACCGCGAACTGGTCCTCAACTCGATCATGAGCACCCGGGCGGGCCAGCACGGCGAACTCGCCGCCCACCTGCCCACCCTCGGCACCGTCGGGGTCAGCCGGGCCGGCGACGGCGCGGTCGCCCAGGTCCGTGACCGGGAGACCGCCGGCACGATCGGCATCGACGGCGGACGCGTCTACCTGCGCCCGGTCGCCCTCCCACAGGGGCTGATCGCCGTCATCGAGGTCTTCGTCCCCGGCACGTCACTGCGCGCCGGCGTCGGCACCGCCGTGCTGGTGCTGCTGGTCGAGGCGATCGTGCTGGTCGGCCTCTGCATGTTCCTCGCCGACCGCCTCGCGGCCCGGGTCGTCCGCGCCACCCGCGATCTCGCACGCACCGCCACGAGCTTAGGGGCAGGTCAACTTCATGCGCGGGTACGCCCGAGCGGCCCCCGTGAGATCGAGGAGGTCGGGTCGGCCCTGAACCTGCTGGCCGACCGGTTCCTGGAGCTGCTGGCCAAGGAGCGGGCGCTCGCCGGGAACCTGTCGCACCGCCTGCGGGTGCCGCTGACCGCGCTGCGCCTCAACGCCGAGGCCCTGCCCTCCGGCGACGACCGGGACCGTCAGCTGCGTGTCGTGGACCGGCTCGAACACGAGATCAGCGCCGTGATCAGCGAGGCCGGCCGTCCGCTGGCGGCCCGGCCCCGGCTGCACTGCGACCTGGGCGCGGTGGTCGCCGACCGGACCGGGTTCTGGGGCGCGCTCGCCGAGGACCAGGGGCGCACCTGGCAGGCCGACCCGCCGCCGGAGGGGATCACCGTGCCGGCCGCGTGGTCGCGGGTCACCGAAGCCCTCGACGTGCTGCTCGGCAACGTCTTCCACCACACCGGTGAGGACGCCGCCTGCCGGGTCACCGTCACGCGGGCCGCCGACTCGGCCACGGTGACCGTCGACGACGCCGGGCCCGGTTTCGCCGACCCGGAGGCGGCCCTGGCCCGGGGCGCGAGTGGCGCCGACTCCACCGGCCTGGGCCTGGACATCGCCCAGCGCCTGGCCGCCGACACCGGCGGTTCGTTCACCGTCGGCCGCAACGAGTGGGGCGGCGCCCGGGTGAGCCTCACGCTCGGTGTGGTCTCCGAGGACACCCCGGCCCAGCCCGTGCCCCGCCGCCGCTGGTGGCGCACCTTCGGCGGAGCCCACGCCCACCGGGGCTAAGGCATTCACATACTTCGATCAGACTGTTAGCTTCACGGGACGTGGTTGCGTGACCACCCAGAGTCGGGAGGTTCCCTTGCGCACAACCGTCCGCCGAAGCGCCGCCGTCGCGGCCGCCGCCATCCTCGCCACCCTCGGGCTGTCCACCGGCGCCCAGGCCGCCCCACCCGAAGCCGACGTCCTCGCGGTGCCGGGCGCCGAAGTCGTGAAGGACAGCTACATCGTCGTCCTCAAGTCCGGGAAGATCGCCCGCACCGTGGCCGCCGAACACCAGGCGACGCTGCTCCGTACGTACTCCAAAGTCTTCAATGGTTTCTCGGCGACCATGACGGCGCGCACGGCGCGGCAGGTCGCCGCCCACCCGGACGTCGCGTTCGTGCAGCCCAACGTGATCCACCGGATCTCCGACACGCAGACCAACCCGCCGTCCTACGGCCTGGACCGCATCGACCAGCGCAACCGGCCGGTCAACGCCGCGTACACCTACAACACCACCGCCTCCAACGTGCGCGCCTACATCATCGACACCGGCATCCGCACCTCCCACCAGGACTTCGGCGGCCGCGCGACCAGCGGATTCGACGCCATCGACGGCGGTACGGCCGACGACTGCAACGGCCACGGAACGCACGTCGCCGGAACCGTGGGCGGCACCGCCTACGGGGTCGCCAAGGGCGTGCAGCTCGTCGGCGTGCGGGTGCTGAACTGCGAGGGCAGCGGCACCACCGCCCAGGTCGTGGCCGGGATCGAGTGGGTCACCGCGAACGCCGTCAAGCCCGCCGTCGCCAACATGAGCCTCGGTGGCGGAGCCGACACGGTCCTCGACAACGCGGTCAGCGCGTCCATCACGTCCGGGGTCAGCTACTCGATCGCGGCCGGCAACGGGTTCCTCGGACTGTTCGCCCTGGACGCCTGCACCCAGTCACCGGCCCGGGTCCCGGCCGCGATCACCGTGTCCGCCACCAACAGCAGCGACGCGAAACCGTCCTGGGCCAACCGGGGCACGTGCGTGGACGTGTTCGCGCCCGGCATCAGCATCCCGTCGACGTGGAACACCAGCGACACCGCCACCAACACGATCAGCGGCACGTCGATGGCCACGCCGCACGTGGCCGGGGCGGCGGCCCTCTACCTGGCGACCCACCCGGGTGACACGCCGGCGCAGGTGCAGGCCGCGATCATCGCCAGCGCGACCACCGGGGTGGTGACCAGCCCGGGTTCCGGCTCACCGAACCGCCTGCTCTACACCGCCGCCTTCTGAGCGCCGGCTGCCCGCGAAGCCGGTGTCGGCGGCAGCCGCCGACACCGGCCCGGACCGCCAGCCGTCGCTGAGCGCGGGAATCGGGGTGCCGAAAGGCGCGTCAGCGACGGCTGGCGGTCTTTGGCTTCCGGCCGGCCCGGCAGCGGGTGACCGGGCTGATCCCGCCGCCCGATCGGGCGCCGTTCCCAAGATCAGGATCTTCGGCCCGCCCGTTGTTCCGATGATGGGACAGCCGGACCGGTCGTCGTGTCCGTGATCGGGACGGTCGGCCCGATGGCCGGAGTCCATGTGTCCTGCCGCGGCCGACGCCGGAGTCCTAACGTGGGTGGTGGAGGGATCGACATGAAGATCTGGCTGGTCAACGAGGTGATGACCGCGGACGTGGTGGCGGTCGGGCCGGAGGTGCCGTACCGGGAGCTGATCGTCCTGCTGGCACAGCACCGGATCAACGCGCTTCCGGTCGTGGACGAGGATCGGCGCGTGCTCGGGGTGGTGTCCGAATCGGACCTGCTGCTCAAGATCGAGTTCGCGGGTGCCGGGGAGCCGCGCTGGTTCGAGTTCCGGGGACGGGCACTGCGCCGCAAGGCGGACGCGATGACCGCCGGGGAGCTGATGACCGCGCCGGCCGAGGTGGTCCGCACGACCACCGGGATCCGCACGGCCGCCCGCCGGATGGAACAGGCGCACGTCAAGCAGTTGCCGGTGGTCGACTTCGGCGGGCGGCTGGCCGGCATCGTGAGCCGCGGCGACCTGCTGAAGGAGCACCTGCGTACGGACGCCGAGATCCTCACCGACGTGCGCGCGGCGATCCACGAGATCACCTGGACCGAGAACACCGGCCACGTCGTCGCGGCCGCCGACCGGGGCGCGGTCACGCTGACCGGCCGTTCCGAACGCTGGTCCACCACCGTCCTGGTCGAACGCCTGGTCCGCCAGGTCGCCGGCGTCGTCTCGGTCGACTCGCGGCTGACGTTCGACTTCAACGACCGCGACCTGGTCAAACCGGCGTCGTCGTATTTCGGCGCCTGACCGGCCCGGCCGCGGGTCGCCGACCCGGGTCCGGACCTTCTCCTCCTTCGGGCCGGAACCCGTCACGTCCCCGGCCGGCGGAAACTCGCCGACCGGGGACGCCGTCGGTGCCGGCCGGTGGCCAGCGCGGTCAGTGAAAGCCCGCCGGCCGGCGCGGTCAGTGGAAGCCCGCCTTGGGACGGGTCAGTCGGCGGCCAGCGCGGCCACCGGGCTGACCCGGGCCGCCCGCCGGGCCGGCAGAAGACCGGCCAAGACCGTGATCAACGCGGTGACCAGCACGATCGCCAGCAACCGCCCACCCGGGAGGGTCAACGGCAGGTCCAGGCGCAGCGACTCCAGGGCCAGCCACGCCATCGGCACCCCGAGCACGATGCCGAGCACCGCGCCGATCAGCCCGTACAACCCGGCCTCCATCCCGATCATCAGCCGCAACCGCCCCCGGGACAGCCCGAGGGCACGGGCCAGCCCGAACTCCTGGGTGCGCTCGAGAACGGACAGCCCGGTGGTGGTGCCGACCCCGACCGCCGCGATCAGCACGGTCAGCCCGAGCAGCCCGACCGCCGCCGCGAACAGCGACGACACCTCGCCGTCGGCCTTCTCGCGTTCGTCGGCGAGCACCGCCACCTCGGCCCCGGCCGGGCTCCCGGCGCTGCGGAACGCGGCCAGTGCTTCGTCCCGGCCACCGCCGGCGATGTCGGCGAGGATCCCGGCCGACGCGCCACCGAGCGCCTCCAGGTCGGCGGGCGCCAGCACCGCGCCCATCCGCAACGGCCCGTCCCCGGTGAGCACCGCGACGACCTCGGCGCGAACCGTCCGCTCGGAACGCAACGACACCACGTCACCGACTGTCGCACCGAAGTCGGCGGCCGCCGTCGCCGACAGCACCACCTTGCCCGGCCCGAGCGCCGCGACCTGCCCCGACGACGCCGAGAGGGTCCGCAGTTCCGGCATCGCGCCCATGTCGACGGCGATCGCCCCGTGCGAGAACCCACCGTCGGTGGTGCTGAAGTCGGCCATCCGGAACGGGGTGACGTCCCGGAACCGCGAATCGGCCCGCAACCGGGCCAGCACGCCGTCGAGACCGTCGGCGGCTCCGGCGGAGGAGGCGAAGAGAGCGAGATCAGCCGGGGTACGCGACGCCATCGTCCGGTCCGTCCACAGTTGCAGGCTGGAGATCCCCACGACCGTCCCGGCCAGCATGGTCACCCCGAGCGCGACCACCACCGACACCGCCGCCGCCCGCCGGGGTGTGCCCCCGATGCCGCTGACCGCGAGCCGCCCGGCCGGCCCGGCGGTCCGTAGTGGCCACCCGGCGACGGCGAGGATCGGGCGGATCAGCACCGGGCCGAGCAGGATCAGCGCGCCGAACCCGAACGCGCCCACCCCGACCAGGTACAGCAGCGCCTCGGACGAGCCCATGCTGCGCACCGTCAGCCACGCGATCGCAGCCGTCGCCGCGACCAGCAGCAGGCCGCCGGCCAGGCGGGTCCCGGCGATGCCGCGTTCGGCGGCGAGCGTGCTCGCGCTGCGCAACGCCTGCAACGGCGAGACCCCGGCCGCCGAGAACGCGGGAGCGAGCACGGCCCCGGCGGTGAGCAGCCCGGCCCCGAGCACCACGGCCACGGCGGCACCGACCGGCACCCCGGGCCCGGAGACGGTACGCCCGAACAGCCCGGCCACCGCCGGCGCGGCGAGCCCGGCGCCCTGGGCGAGCAGCACCCCGGCCGCCCCGGTGACCAGACCGACCACCGCGCCCTCGACGGCCAGCGCCGTCACCAGCTGACCGGGCTGCGCCCCGATCGCGCGCAGCAGCGCCAACTGCCGCAGCCGCTGCGCGAACACGATCCGGAACGTCGACGTGGCGACCAGCGCGGCCGCCACCACGGCGATCCCCACGAACATCGCCACCAGGGCGAACAGCTGATCGAACTGGCGTACCGCGGCGCGCGCCTCCCGTACCCGCATGGTCTCGCCGGTGGTGACGCTGAGATAGGCCATCGGATCGCGCAGCAGCGAGTCGGACAGACCGCTCATCATCGCGGGGATGTCGGCGCCCGGCGCCGCCAGAATGTCGACCCGGGGGAGACCGGGACTGCCGCTGATCCCGGCGACCACCCGATCCGGCGCCCAGGCCCGCTCGGCCGCGTCGCGCGGCCCGTCGACCACCCCGGTCACCGTGACGGTCACCGGCGCGACGCTGCGGTCACCGGTGTTGAGCCGCAGCGTGCCGCCGGCGCGCACCCCGAGCCGTCCGGCGGCCCGCCGGTCCACCGCGATCTCCCGCGCCGCCCGCGGATACACACCGGACACCAGCATGATCCGCGACAGCGGCCCGGTGCCGGGATCGGCGATCAGCTCCAGGTCACTTCCGGACGATGCGTCACCCACGGTGAACGTCGCGGTCACCCGCCCGGCGACTTCCGCAACCCCGGCGACGGTACGGATCTCGCCCACCTGCTCCGGGCTGAGCGGTTCCCCGCCGACGGCATACACGACGACGTCGACCGACGCGGGCGTCTCACTGAACGTGTCCAGGGTGGTCCGGGTGACGATCGCGTACGCCAGCACCGTCCCGAACACCACGAACGCCGCCACCAGCACCGACAGCCCGGTCATCAGCAGCCGCCCGGGCCGCCGCCACACCCCGCTGAGCTGGGTGCGCAGCACGATCCCGGACATCAGAAGACGATCTTCGGGATGCGCAGGTCGACCCCGCTGTCCTCGCAGTGCCCGGCGGCCAGCTCGTAGATCTCGTCGAGGGTGCCGGCGGGCGGGCGGATCGGGTCGCCGGTCGCCTTGACCATGGACCAGTGCACGTACCGGCCGACCTCGGTGCTGATCCCGTCGTTCTCCAGCTGCGTGTACCGGATCTGCCGGATCTGCTGCTCCCACTCCTCGGCCTTCGCGGCGTCGGTCGGTGGGGTCTGCGCCTTGTCGATCAGCTCCTGGGCCAGCGTGCAGTCGGCGGCCGACGCGGCGGTCGGCCCGAAGCGCTTGTCCCACAGGTAGTTCACGCCGTACGCCACACCGGCCATGACGACCGCGGCCAGGATCACGAAGGTGATGTTGATGTGCTTGCTGTTCACGACACTGATTCTTCGGCGTGGGACGGGTCCGGCGCATTGCCGCCAGGGCAGATCCTGAACGGCCGCCGTGTATGACTCAGGTCTTACACACCCGGTTTGACCAGGCCGATCTCATACGCGAACACCACCGCCTGCACCCGATCGCGGAGTTCCAGTTTAGCCAGGATCCGCCCGAAATGAGTCTTGACCGTGCCCTCGGCGACGACCAGCCGGGCGGCGATCTCGGTGTTCGACAGCCCGGCCGCGACCAGTTCCAGGACCTCCCGTTCGCGTTCGGTCAGCGCGGCCAGCCGCTCGTCGGCCCGGCCGGGCAGGGTCAGCTGACCGGCGAACCGGTCCAGCAGCGCCCGGGTGACCCGTGGCGCGACCACCGACTCGCCGGCGGCCACCACCCGGATCGCGGCGAGCAGCTGCTCCGGCGGGGCGTTCTTGAGCAGGAAACCGCTGGCCCCGGCCTGGAGCGCGGCGAACGCGTCGGCGTCGGTGTCGAACGTGGTCAGCACCAGCACCCGCGGGCCGTCCGGGCCGGCGCAGATCCGGCGGGTGGCGGCGACCCCGTCCAGCACCGGCATCCGGATGTCCATCACCACCACATCAGCGGGGGTACGGGCCAGCAGCGCGATCGCCTCGGCCCCGTCGCCCGCCTCGCCGACGACCTCCATGTCGGGCTGGGCCGACAGCACCATCACGAACCCGGCCCGGACCAGCGCCTGATCGTCGACCAGCAGAACCCGGATGCTCACACCGCCTCCTTGAGCGGGATCACAGCCCGCACCCGCCAGCCGCCGTCCGGACCCGGCCCGGCGGTGAACTCACCCCCGTGCACCGCGACCCGTTCACGCATGCCGAGCAGGCCGTTCCCGCCCCCGGCCGGCACCGGCGCGGCTGCTCCGGCGCCGTCGTCGGCGACCGCCAGCACCGCCCGCCGGGCCTCGACGGCCAGCGTGACCTCGACCTTCGTGCCCGTCCCGGCGTGCCGCAGCGCGTTGGTCAGCGACTCCTGCACGATCCGGAACAGGGTCAGCTCGTCGGCCGCCGACAGCCGCCCGGTGTCACCGTCGATGCGCACCTCCACGCCCAGACCCGCCGTCCGGGCCCGCTCGGCCAGGGCGCCGAGCCGATCGAGGCCGCGACTGCGCCGCTCGTCCGGGTCGTCGTCGCCGGCGTCGCGCAGCACCGCGACCAGCCGGTGCATGTCGTCCAGTGCCTCCCGGCCGGTGGCGGCGACCGTGCGCATCGCCTCCCTGGCCAGGCCGGCATCGGTGTCGACGACGTAGGTCGCCCCGTCGGCCTGGGCGATCATCACGGCCAGGCTGTGTGCGACCACGTCGTGCAGCTCACGGGCGATGAACGCCCGCTCGTCGGCGGCGGCCAGCCGGGCCAGGTGGTCGCTCTCGCGCTCGGCGGTGGCGGCCCGTTCCCGGTTGGTCCGGAACACGTAGCCGAACAGCCACAACGCGCCGCAGGCGGCGAGCATCATGCTCTGCTCGGCCAGGTACGGGTAGTCGAGCAGCGACCCGGACCACTCAGGGTCGACGCTCAGCAGGGCGGCGATCACCGCGCCGGCGGCCACCACCGCCCCGGACCCGAAGACCGCCGCGCGGGAGGGGGAGTGGACCACCACCGTCGTCATGGCCACGAGCAGCGCTACGTCGTACGCCGCCGGAACCGCCGCAGCGACCGCCACCTGGACCAGCGCGAGGACGGTGACCACCGCGAACACCCGGATCGGCGCGAAGCGCCGGGCGACCAGGGCGGCCGCCATGGCGACGCCGATCAGCACGTCCCGCCACGAGTAGTCGCGGTACTGCACGGCGAGCGTGGCGACCACCGTGGCGAGAATCAGATCCCAGAGCAGACGCAGCTGCGGGATCCACCGACCGGACATCCCGCCACCCTAGACCCACTTACACGCTCGTCCAGTGGTCCAGGGTGGCCCGGAGTTTCTCCGGATCGATCGGCTTGGCCAGGAAGTCGTCCATCCCGGCCTGGAGCGCCCGCTGCCGGTCCTCGGCCAGCACCCCGGCGGTCATCGCGATGATCGGGGTGTGCCGGTCGGATTTCTCGTGCGCCCGCAACTGCTCGGTGGCCTGATAGCCGTCGAGGCGGGGCATCTGGCAGTCCATCAGGATCGCCACGTAGTCGCCGGTGGCGGCCAGTTCGACCGCTTCGGCACCGTTGGCCGCGATGTCGGTGTCGTAGCCGAGCCCGGCCAGTGTGTCGACGGCGACCAGCTGGTTGATCTCGTTGTCCTCGGCGAGCAGGATCCGGCCCCGCGCCCCGGCGGTGGCGGGCGCCGCCCGGACGCCCTCGTCGCGGGCCGGCACGACCGGCCCGAACCGGGACATCAGATAGTTGAACAGCACCGACGGGCCGATCGGCTTGGCCAGCACGTCGACGCCGGAGTGGTCGGTGAGCCGGTGCTCGGCCGACGGGTCGCGGCTGAGCAGCACACAGAACGGGCGCGGCTCGATCTCCGGCTGGGCGCTCATCACGCTGATCAGCTCGACCCCGTCCAGCCTGGTCAGGTGATGGTCGATGACCGCGATGTCGTGCGGCTCGCCGCGGCGGCACGCCAGCCCCAGCTGGTCGAGGGCGGCGTTGGCGCTGGCTGCGGAGGTGACCCGCATGCCCCACGCCTCGACGTGCTCGGTCAGGAAGCTGCGGCTCGTCGGGTTGGAGTCGGCGATCAGCAGCCGGCGGCCGGCCAGCCCCCGGTGCCGCTCGTGGGACTCCTGCGCCGACTCGATCGTGCCGAGCGCCACGGCGAAGTGGAACCTGCTGCCGCGGCCGGGTTCGCTGTCGGCCTGAAGCGTGCCGCCCATCAGCTCGACCAGCTGCCGGCTGATCGTCAGGCCCAGTCCGGTGCCGCCGAACTCCCGGCTGTTGGTGGCGTCGGCCTGGGTGAACGGCTCGAACATCCGGGAGATTTGGTCCGCGTCGATGCCGATGCCGGTGTCGGACACGCTGAACTCGTACCGGCAGCGGCTGTCGCCGGCCGGCCCGAGCGGATCGACCCGGATCACGATCTCACCGCGGTGGGTGAACTTGACCGCGTTGCCGACCAGGTTGAGCAGCACCTGCCGCAGCCGGCCCTCGTCGCCGTGCACGACCGCCGGCAGCTCCGGCGGGTAGTAGCCGACGATGTCGATGTTCTTGTCCCGGGCCGCCGCAGCGCCCGCGTGGGCGACCTGTTCGAGCAGGTCACCGAGGTCGAAATCCTGTTCGGCCAGGGTCGCCTTGCCCGCCTCGATCTTGGAGAAGTCGAGGATGTCGTTGATGATCGCCAGCAGCGCCTGCGCGGACGCCCGGATCGACTCGCCGTAGCGCCGCTGCACCGGCTGCAACGGCGTGTCCAGCAGCAACTTCGTCAACCCGATGACCCCGTTCATGGGGGTACGGATCTCGTGGCTCACCATGGCCACGAACTGCGACTTCGTGGCGGCCGCGGCGAGCGCCTCGTCCCGTGCGGAGGCCAGTGCCCGTTCGGTGCGCTGCCGTTCGGAGACGTCCCGGATCGCCGCCGACACCAGCATGCCCTCCTCGGTGTCGAGCGGCGCGATGGTGATCTCGACCGGGAACTCGCTGCCGTCGCGGCGCAGGGCGCTCAGGTCCCGGCCGATCCCCATCCGGCGCGGCGACGGGTCCCGCAGGTATTCGCGCATGTCCGCGTCGTGGTGGTCGCGCAGCCGGGGCGGGATCAGCATCTGTACCGACCGGCCCACCAGGTCCGCCGCGGACCAGCCGAACAACCGCTCGGTCTGCTCGTTGACCAGCCGGACGACACCGTCGGCGCCGACGATCACCATGGCGTCCGGAGCGCTGAAGATCAGCTGACGGAAGCGCTGCTCGGCCCGTTTGGCCTCGGTGACGTCGCGGGCCACCGCATAGATGCCCTCGCCGTCCTCCGCCGGGGTGGCGTTCCAGTCCAGCCAGCGGTACTCGCCGTCGCGGGTCCGGTACCTGTTCTCGAACGAGATCGTCGGCATCATCCCGTCGACCAGGGTGATGCTCTGCGCCACCGTGCGGTCCACGTCCTCGGGGTGCACGAACGACAGGTACGGCCGGCTGGTCAGCTCCTCGACGGTCCAGCCGAACACCTCGGTCCAGGTCGGGTTGACCCGGGTGAAGTAGCCGTTGCGGGAGGCCATGCACATCAGGTCCCGGGACAGGGTGAAGAAGTGGTCCAGCTCCTCGGCCATCTGCCGGCGCTGCGCCTGCTCGCGGTCCCGTTCGGTGAGGTCGCGGTACGTGACGATCAGCATCGTGACGTGCCCGTCGGTGCTGATCGGGTGGATGCTCGCCAGCACCGGCAGCTCGGAGCCGTCCCGGTGCCTGAGCATCGCGTCGAACTCGGAGCAGGTGCCCCCGTCGAGCACGTTCTTGACCTGCCGGGCGCAGCTCTCCGAACCGCCGGGGGGCCACCACAGGTACGGCGGCCGCGTCCCGACCACCTCGTCGGCCGGGAAGCCGGTGATCTGCGTCCAGCGCGCGTTGACCCGCAGCACCGTCCCGTCCGGGGTGACCGCCATGACGCCCTCGATCAGCGCGGTCAGCACGGTGTTGCTGAAGTCGTGCTGCTCGCGCAACTCGGCGATCAGCCCGAGCCGGCCCGCGTCGGCGTCGTTGAGCATGTGCCCGGCCCGCAACAGCACCAGGTAGAGGGTCAGCAGCAGCACGCTGACCACGACGTTCGCGACCACCCCTTCCAGGTCGACCCGGAGGCGATTCATGATCGCGAGCGCGAGGCCGAGCAGGACCACGACCGCGGCCACCGTCGGGGTGAGCCGCCGGACCGTCCGGCTGCCGAGGCGGGCGCTGCCGAAGATCCGTACCGCCAGCCCGCCCGGCCGGCTGACCGTCACCGCCAGGGCCAGCGCCAGCAACGCCGCCTGGGTGCCGACCGGGGTGTCGGTGGCGGTCGAGTCCCAGTACAGCGCGGCGAGCCCGAGCAGGGCGGCGAGCGCGGCGACCGCCATCACCAGCGCTGCGGCGGCGGCCAGGATCTGGGCCGGGAGATGCCCCCGGCCGCGGTCGGTCTCCAGTACCAGCAGGGCCAGGCCGAGCAGCAGGAACGCGACGGGCGACCGCAGCGGCGGCGGCTGGTCGGTGTCGAGTTTGCCGAGGCCGTCCACCAGCCGCACGATCGCGAAGCCGGCCACCGACAGCGCGATCAGGCGGACCGCCCACAGCCGCCGGCCCTCGGCGCGTACCGGCCCGGCGATCAGCAGACCGGCGGCCATCGCGCACGCCATCGCGGCGCTCTCCCACACCATCAGGCGCTCGCCGGGCACCAGCCGGCCCAGCTCCAGGGTCAGCGCCTTCTCGGCCAGCCCCAGCACGCCGATCAGCAGGGCACACACCGTCGCTGCGCGCCACAGCCGGAAACGGCGCGCCGGCCTGGTCGAAGACACCGTCACCAGACCAGCGTCACCAATAAAACCCGAGCACAGGACGCGTTTCGGCGAACTATGCGAGGGATTACCCAGCGAGTGCCGACAGGGCGAGCGCGGCTTCCCGGTAGACCACCGCCGGGTCCTGCGACAGCCACGCCTTCACCTGGGCGCTCCACGTGTCGGCCAGCACCTCGGCGTGCCCCGCCTCGATGCCGTCGAGGGCGGCCGCCACGATCACCGCGGGCGCCGCCTTGTCACCGTCGTACCAGGCCATCATGTCGGTGTCGGCGGCACCCAGGTGCAGCCCGGTCACCAGGGTGCCCTGGGCGGCCAGCTCCAGCCGGGCGCTGTTGGTCAGCGCCCACTCGGCCGCCTTCGCCGCGTGGTACGCCCCGGCCCCGTCGACGGCGAGCCAGGAGATCGCCGACAGCACGTTGAGGATCGCCCCGCCGGCCAGCTGCGGCGCGAACGCCCGGATCACGTTGAGCGTGCCGTAGAAGTGGGTGTCCAGCTCGCTGCGAACGGCGGCCAGGTCACCGGTGATCAGGTTGGCGCCGGTCGAGATGCCGGCGTTGTTGATGAGGATGTCCACGTCCGGGGCGGCGACGGCCGCCGCGGCCACCGAGCCGGCGTCGGTGACGTCGAGCCGCACCGGGATCACCCCTGGCACGTCGATCAGCTCCGGGCGGCGGGCGGTGGCGTACACCTTGGCGGCGCCGCGCTCCACGAGCGAGCTGGCGAACTGCCGGCCGAGGCCCCGGTTCGCGCCGGTGACCAGGACGTTTGCTCCGTTGATCTGCATACCGGCTACGCTAGAACCTGACGTTGACGTCAGAGGCAAGTTCTATGGTGGGGGTCACCTTGCGGATCGGGGAACTGGCGACCAGGGCGGGCGTGAGCGTCCGGGCGTTGCGCTACTACGAGGAGCAGGGCCTGCTGGCCGCCGGGCGCAGCGGCAGCGGGCAGCGGCACTATCCGGAGCCGGCCGTCGACCGGGTGCAGCTCATCCAGATGCTCTACAGCGCCGGGCTGTCCAGCAAGACCATCGCCGACCTGCTGCCCTGCGTCGACGCCCAGGTCAGCACCCCGGAGTCACGGGCCCGGCTGGCTGCCGAGCGGGCCCGCATCGACGAGCAGATCACCGGCCTGATCCGGGCCCGCGACCAGCTCGACGCGGTGATCGCGCTGTCCGAGAACCCGGCGAACGGCTGCACCCGGATTCACGACTGACGAAAACCGTCAACATCGTGCCCGCCCGGCCGATAGGAGTCGAGGAGCAGCGGTCGGACGGCCGTTCTGCGGACCGGGGGCGATCATGGTGGACGACAGCGACCGGCGCCGGGCCGGCCAGGGCAGCAGCACCCACGCCGAGCCGGAGACCGCGGCCCGCGAATGTGTGACGGCGGCGCTCGGTGGCCGTACACCCGAGCCGGCCGACCTTTTCATCGTGCACGCGACAGTCGACTACGACCCGCTGGTGTTCTTCGAGGCGGTGGCCGAGGCGGCCGCGCCGGCCCAGGTCGTCGGCTGCACCGCCTACGCCGGATTCACCGGGTCCACGACCGTGTCCAGCGGCGCTGTCAGCCTGTACCTGCCCGCCGCCGAACTCACCTTCGGGGTCGCCGCCGCCGACTCGGTCAGCGGGGATCTGCGCGGTGCCGCCCGCCGTGTCACCGAGGCGGCCCGCGACCGCGCCGGCGGGGACGGCGAGCACTCGGTGCTGATGATGCTGACCGACGGCCTGGCCGGCGACCTGCGGGAGGTGGTCCGCGGCAGCTACGCGGTCACCGGGGCGACCGTCCCGCTGGTCGGCGGCGCTGCGTCCGAGAATCTCTCGATGGGTGCCACGCATCAGTTCGCCGACGGCAAACTGATGTCCAACAGCCTGATCGCGATCTGGATCAACTCGCCGCATCCGCTCGGCATCGGTGTCGCACACGGGTGGCATCCGATCGGCGACCCGATGACGGTGACCCGTGCCGAGGGCAACGTCATCCACGAGCTGGACGGACTGCCGGCCGTCGCCGCCTATCTCGGCCAGCGCGGCGACGAACTTCCGGCCGGCGAGCCGGGAGACGGCGAGGGCCCCACCTTCGCCCGGCTCACCTTCGACCACCCGCTCGGACTCGCCAACGCGGCGGGCACCTTCGACGGGCGGCACATTCTCGGCCGGACCGCCGAGGGTTCGCTGATCATGTTCGGCCACGTCAGCGAGCAATCGGTGGTGCAGGTGCTGGCCGGCAACCAGCGTGAGTTGTTGGACGCAGCCGGGACAGCCGCCGCCACCGCCGTTCAGCGGCTCGGCGGCACACCCCGTGGGGCGCTCGTGTTCAGCTGTGCCGGCCGGGTCACGCCGCTCGGCAGCGACGTGGCCGGGGAGTCCGCCGCGATCCGCGACCGGCTGGGCGCGGCCCCGTTCGCCGGGTTCTTCACCTACGGCGAGTTCGCCCGGGTCAGCGGCTCCACCGGCTTCCACAACGCCACCGTCGTCGTTCTCGCCCTCTGATCATGGGGGAGGAGGACGACGAGATCCGCCGGTTGCGCGCCGAGCTGGCCCAGTCGCGGGCCATCTCGGCCCGTGCCCTGGCCCGGGCCACCCGGCTGGCGCAGCTCGTCACCGCGCTCGGCAAGGTCACCGAGGTCGACGACGTGCTGGAATGTGCGGTCTGTGACGTCGCGGAGATGTTCGACGCCGACATCGCGGCCGTGCTCACCCCATCCGACCGGGGCCTGCGGCTGGCCGCCCAGTGGGGCATCGCGGCCCGGCACCTGCCACCCGGGACGGTCGAGCCGCCGGCCGCCGTGGGCACGCTCAGCGCGACCCGGCCGGTGACCGCCGCGGCCGTCGGCGACTCCCCGGCACCCGGCTGGCTGGCCGCCGGTGGGCTGAGCCATCTCGCGTACGGGCTGCTCACCGTCCGTGGCGAGCACCTCGGATACCTGCTGCTGGCCCGTACCGAGGAACGGCCCTTCGACGACGCGGACATCCAGGAGCTGATCGCGATCGTCAGCCGGATCTCGCTGGCCATCGACAACGGGCGGCTGTACCGGCGCACCCAGGATCAGCTGCACCGGCTCCAGCGCCTGAACACGGTGACCGCGGGACTGGCCGGCATGGTCGACGTGATCACCGCGGCCCGCAACATCGTCGACACGATGATCGAGCACGTCCCGGTGGCCGGGGCGGCGGTCTACCTCACCGACGCCTACGGCGAGGAACTGGCGGCGGGCGGCGGCGCCGAATGGCCACGGATCCTCGGCGAGATCCCGCCCGGCGTGCTGTCGGTGCGCCTGGGCACCCAGGAGCCGAGCGCCGGCCGGCTGCTGCTCACCGGAGTTCCCGCCGACGGCACCGACGCGCGATCGTTCCTCGACCATCTGGTCGACGTCGGCGGCCTGGTCCTGGAGAAGGCGCTGCTGTTCCAGCGGATCCGGATGCAGGCCGAGACCGACGTGCTCACCGGGATGCCGAACCGCGCCTACTTCATGGAGACCCTGGCCGCCTCACTGAGCCGGTGCCGGCAGGACGGCAGCGACGTCGCGGTCCTGTTCATCGACATGGACGGCTTCAAGGCGGTCAACGACACGTACGGCCACGACGCCGGCGACCAGCTGCTGATCATCGCGTCCCAGCGGCTGTCGGACACGGCCGGCCTGCACGGCATCGCCGCCCGCCTCGGTGGCGACGAGTTCGTGATCGCCTGCACCGACACCACCGCGGCGGAGGCCGAGCAGCTGTCCGAGCGCATCCAGGAGGCCGTGGACGCGCCCTACCGGCTGCGGCTGCCGGCCGGGGAGGTCGAGGTCACCGCCGGCTGCAGCATCGGGCTGGGCCTGGCCGCGGATTACGGATACGACGCGTCGGTCCTGCTGAGCACCGCTGACGCCGCCATGTACACCGCGAAGCAACGGCGCCGTGCGGCCCGCCGGAGTCAGCCGTCGACAGCCTCGTCCGGGCAGTCCCAGCTGGGGCCGGCCTCGGTCACGACGACGACCCGGCTCACCTGATCACGGTCGGACGGCGCCGTCACCGGCAGCGGATGGCGCACGATCGCGAACGACGCCGCGACGGAGAGGCCGGCGACCACCAGAGCGATCGAGTCTCGCGTCCGCATCGACGTCTCCCCTCACGAGGCAGCAACCATACACCGGATAGTCAAGCGCCGATGGGCTAACTTGTCCGGGTGAGTCTCCTCGAGGACGTGGGCAAGCGCGACGGCTGGCGCTGCTGGGTGTGCGACGAGCCGGTCGATCCGGACATGTCGGTCAACGATCCGCGTGGTCCCAGCGTGGACAGCCGCACCGCCGACCGCAAGGCCAAGATCGCCGAACGGCTCGCCCACCGGGCCTGCAACACCCGCAAGGGCGCCGTGAAGGTGGTGATCGCCTGGCCGGACCGGCTCAACGTGGTGGAGCCCGCGCCGCTGATCACCGTCGCCGAGCGGCTGGAGCGTAAGGGCGGCCGGGAACTGGTCGCCCGCTGTCCCAGCAAGCGGGACGCGCAGGAGGCGGCGGATTGGCTGGTGGACCGTTTCTCCCGTCTGGTTCCGGGGCTGCCGGTGACCGCGACCGTCGACGCCGGCGGCGGGCAGTTCCTGATCGCCCTGGCCACCGGCCGCCGCTGACCACGTTTCCACCCGGCGAAATGGGACCGGTCTTGACCCGGTCCCTGGGGCTGGGCATACGGTCCAGGAGTGGACCAACACGGTGGTGCCGACGGTTTCGTACAGCTGCTGAACCCCGAGGGTGACCACGTCGACAGCGTCACCGGCCCCGACGGGGTGACGTATTCGGTCGACTTCACCGACGACGAGTTCCGTGGCCTCTATCAGGACATGGTGACCGTCCGCCGGCTCGACGCCGAAGGGGTCGCGCTCCAGCGGCAGGGTGAGCTCGGCCTGTGGGCCAGCCTGCTCGGCCAGGAGGCGGCCCAGGTCGGTTCCGGGCGGGCGCTGCGGCCGCAGGACATGGCGTTCCCCACCTACCGGGAGCACGGCGTCCTCTACTGCCGGGGGATCGACCCGATCATGCCGTTCGGCCTGTTCCGCGGGGTCGACCAGGGCGGCTGGGATCCCAACGAGTTCAAGTTCAACCAGTACACGATCGTCATCGGCGCACAGACCCTGCACGCCACCGGCTACGCCATGGGCGTGAACATGGAGGGCAGGACCGGCACCCCCGACGGCGAGGCGGTGATCGCCTACTTCGGTGACGGCGCCTCCAGCCAGGGCGAGGTCAACGAGTCGTTCGTCTGGTCGGGGGTGTTCAACGCGCCGATCGTGTTCTTCTGCCAGAACAACCAGTATGCGATCTCCGCGGCGGCCGAGCGGCAGACCCGGGTGCCGCTCTACCGGCGCGCCGGTGGCTACGGTTTCCCCGGCATCCGCGTCGACGGCAACGACGTGCTGGCCAGCTACGCCGTCACCCGGGCCGCCCTCGACCACGCCCGCAGCGGCCAGGGGCCGAAACTGATCGAGGCGTATACGTACCGGATGGGCGCGCACACCAGCTCCGACGACCCCACCCGCTACCGGATCGCCAGCGAGGTCGAGGCGTGGAAGGCCAAAGACCCGATCAGCCGCCTGAAGGCCTTCCTCACCCGACAGCGGATCGCCGGCGACGACTTCTTCGCCCAGGTCGAGGACGACGCCAAGAAAGCCGCCCTCGACCTGCGCGAACGCGTGCTGGCCATGCCCGACCCGCAGCCGGTCGAGCTGTTCGACCACGTCTACCCGACCGGCTCACCGGATCTCGACGCGCAGCGCCACCGCTTCAGCGATTACCACGCGTCGTTCGACGACTAGCGCCCGCCTCCTTGCGAAGCAGGCGCTAGACCGACGCGACCGCGTCGGTGGTCACCGCCTCCAGGGCACTCCCGAGGATCTCCCGCACGTCAGACACGAGGTGTACGGTCAGCGCCTCCAGCACGTCGGCCGGCACCTCGTCGAGATCCGGCTCGTTGCGCTTCGGGATGTACACCTCGGTCAGGCCGGAGCGCTGCGCGGCGAGCAGCTTCTGCTTCACCCCGCCGATCGGCAGCACCCGCCCGGTCAGCGACACCTCGCCGGTCATCCCGATCTCGGCGCGCACGTTGCGCCCCAGCAGAAGCGACACCAGCGCGGTCGTCATCGTGACACCCGCCGACGGCCCGTCCTTGGGCACCGCGCCGGCCGGCACGTGCAGGTGGATCGGGTGGTCCAGCTGCTCGGGGGAGATGCCCAGCTCACCGGCGTGCGCCCGGACGTAGGACAGGGCGATCTGGGCGGACTCCTTCATCACGTCGCCGAGCTGGCCGGTGACCGACAGGCCGGGCGTGGTGCCGGGCAGCAGCGACGCCTCGATGTAGAGCACGTCACCGCCCATCCCGGTGACCGCCAGGCCGGTCGCGACCCCGGGAACCGCGGTCCGCTCACCCGACTCCGGCGTGAACCGGGGCCGGCCGATCAGATCCTTCAGGTCACCGGCGTCGACCGTGGCCGGCAGCTCCCGCAGCGACACCTTGCGGAACGCCTTGGCCAGCAGGCGCTCGAACGACCGTACCCCCGCCTCCCGGGTGTAATTGGCGGCGATCTCGCGCAGAGCGTCCTCGGTGACCGTCACCTCGCCGGGGTCGAGCGCGGCGCGCTCCAGCTGCCGGGGGATGAGGAAGTCGCGGGCGATGGCGACCTTGTCGTTCTCGGTGTAGCCGTCGATCCCGATCAGCTCCATCCGGTCGAACAGCGCCTGCGGGATCGTCTCCAGCACGTTCGCGGTCGCGATGAACAGCACGTCCGACAGATCCAGGTCGAGGTCCAGGTAATGGTCGCGGAACGTGTGGTTCTGCGCCGGGTCCAGCACCTCGAGCAGCGCGGCCGCCGGGTCGCCCCGGTAGTCGCTGCCCACCTTGTCCACCTCGTCGAGCAGCACCACCGGGTTCATCGACCCGGACTCGCGGATGGCCCGCACGATCCGGCCGGGCAGCGCGCCGACGTAGGTGCGCCGGTGCCCGCGGATCTCCGCCTCGTCCCGCACACCGCCGAGCGCCACCCGCACGAACTTCCGGCCCAGCGTCCGGGCGACCGACTCGCCGAGCGATGTCTTGCCCACCCCGGGCGGGCCGGCCAGCAGGATCACCGCACCCGAACCACGGCCGCCGACCGTCTCCCGGCCACGTGATTCACGCCGGGCCCGCACGCCCAGGTACTCGACAATCCGCTCCTTGACCTCGTCCAGGCCGTGGTGGTCGGCGTCGAGGACCGCGCGGGCCGCTTCCAGGTCGGTGTTGTCGGTGGTACGGACGTTCCACGGCAGGTCCAGCACGGTGTCCAGCCAGGTGCGGATCCAGCCGGCCTCCGGATTCTGGTCGCCGGCCCGCTCCAGCTTGTCGATCTCACGGAGCGCGGACTCGCGTACCGCCTCGGGCAGGTCGGCGGCCTCGATCCGGGCCCGGTAATCGTCCTTGCCGTCGGCCTCGCCCTCGCCGAGTTCCTTCCGGATCGCCTTGAGCTGCTCGCGGAGCAGGTATTCGCGGTTGCGCTTCTCGACGTTCTCGCGGACGTCCTTCTCGATCGTCTCGTTGACCTCGGACTCGGCCAGGAAGTCGCGGGTCCACTCGATCAGCAGCTTCAGCCGGGCCTCGACGTCCGGGGTCTCCAGCAGCTCGCGCTTGCGGTCACTGGACAGGTACGGCGCCCAGCCGGCCGTGTCGGCCAGGTCGCTGGGGTCGTCGATGGCGCTGACCGAGTCGATGACCTGCCACGCCTCGCGGCGCTGGAGCACCGAGACGACCAGCTTCTTGTACTCGGCGGCCAGCTCACGGACCTGCTCGGACGGCTTCTCGGTGTCGACCGGCTCGGCCTCCACCCACAGGGCCGCGCCGGGCCCGGTCACGCCGCTGCCGATCTTCGCGCGCGGGCCGGTGCGCAGCACGGCGGCCGGTTCGCCGCCACGGATCCGGCCGACCTGCTCGACGGTCGCCACCACGCCGTAGGACGCGTACCTGTCCTCCAGCCGCGGGGCGATCAGCAGCTCGGAGCCGGCCGAGGTGCGCGCCGCGTCGACGACGGTCTGGGCCGCCTCGTCGAGCTGCACCGGAACGACCATGCCCGGAAGCAGGACGATGTCGTCGAGGAAGAGCACGGGGAGTCGCTTGCTCACGGTTACCTCCGGGAAGTTGAGTACGGCAGGCTCAACCGTGGGGCTCCCGGTCTTCTTCCGGCGTTCACTGTCGGCGAACAACCCACCCCCAGCCCGCCGGCCGTCGCTCAGCGCGGTCATCGGCCCGCCGAGACCGTCGTGAGCGACGGCTCGGGCCGCCGGCCGTCGCTCACGACGGTTATCGGCCCCTCGAAACCGTTGTGGGCGACGGCTGACGGTCTGACCTGGGCGTTTGAAAAAGTGATATCACATTGATAGTCTCGGGTTATCACTGCTTCAGGGGGAGGCCCACATGACCGAACACCTCGACCTTCCTGCCCCGCAGGTGCGTGAGCGCACCGCCCGGGACGCCTCCGGCTGGCCGGTGCTCGCCGGTGGGGGACTGGTGCTGCTGATCTCCGCCGCGGTCTTCGTTGTCGCGGTTCAGCAGGACAGTGTCGCCGCCGTGCTCAGCCTGATCGGGGTCAGCCTCGTGCTCCTGCTCGGCACCCTGATCGTGCTGGCCGGCCTCACCCCGGTCGCGCCCGGCGAGGCCCGCGTCCTCCAGTTGCTCGGCCGATACACCGGCACCGTCCGCACCGACGGGCTGCGCTGGGTCAACCCGCTGACCAACCGGCGCCGGGTCTCCACCCGGATCCGTAACCACGAGAGCGACGTTCTCAAGGTCAACGACGCCGACGGCAACCCGATCGAGATTGCCGCCGTGGTCGTCTGGCAGGTGCAGGACACGGCGCGGGCGGTCTTCGAGGTCGACGACTTCATCGAGTTCGTCGCCATCCAGACCGAGACGGCCGTGCGGCACATCGCGAACAGCTACTCCTACGACTCGCACGACACCGAGCTGATGTCGCTGCGGGACAACGCCGACGAGATCACCGCCCGGCTGTCGGAGGAGATCGGGGTCCGGGTCGCCGCGGCCGGAGTGAAGATCGTCGAGTCGCGGCTGACCCGTCTGGCCTATTCGCCGGAGATCGCCCACGCCATGCTGCGCCGCCAGCAGGCCAACGCGATCGTCGCCGCCCGCACCCGGATCGTCGAGGGGGCCGTCGGCATGGTCGAGCTGGCCCTGGCCCGGCTGACCGAGCACGACGTCGTCGACCTCGACGAGGAGCGCAAGGCCGCCATGGTCAGCAACCTGCTGGTCGTCCTCTGCGGCGATCGGGACGCCCAGCCCGTCGTCAACACGGGCACCCTCTACTCCTGAGATCCCCATGGCCACCGAGCGCAAGAAGCTCCTGCTCCGCCTAGATCCCGCCGTGCACGACGCCCTTGCACGGTGGGCCGGGGACGAGCTGCGCAGCACCAACGCCCAGATCGAGTATCTGCTCCGCAAGGCGTTGGGCGACGCCGGCCGGCTTCCCGGTGGAGTCGGCCGGATGCGGGGCCCCGGCCGCCCGCCCAGCACTCCCGGGCCGGGGCATGACGACGGCCCGGACCAAGGCGACCCGGGCCAGGACGGTCCGGGTCAGGGCGACCCGGGTCAGGAGGACCCGGGCCAGGGCGACTCGGGGCAGGCGGACCCGGGCCAGGACAGTCCGGGTCGGGACGGTCCGGGTCGGGACGACCCGGATGAAGAACACGAGGAGCAGTGAGATGAGCGTGCCCGGCAGCCTCGCCCAGCGGATCTTCCTGCTGGCCCACGACCCCGACAAGGGACGGGTCCGGGTCGGCACCAATCTCGGCGCCATGGTCCGGGCGGCGGCCCTGACCGATCTCTACCTCAAGGGCCACCTCACCGACGAACGGGGCCGGGCCGCGCTCGCGCCGCGGCGGCCGATCGCCGACCCGGTTCTCACGACGCTGCTCGACGAGATCGAGGGCTCCCGTCCGCGCAAGTGGCAGTCGTGGGTGGACCGGCGGCAGCGCGCGACCGTCATCGCGGTTCGTGAGCAGCTCGGCGCGGGCGGTTGGGCGCGCGTGGAGCCGTACCGCATCCTCGGGATCTTTCCCGCGACGCGGGTGACGCCGCGCGACCCGCGGGTCCGCAAGGAACTGTTGCGCCGGGTCCGGGCCGCTCTCAAGGACCCGGTCGGCCGGGTCGAGCCGGCCGACGCCGCCCTGGTCGCCATCGTCACCGCCGGTGACCTCGCCCTGGTCCTCGACCGCCGGGCCCGGCGCGAGGCCAAACGCCGCATCCAGGAGCTCACCGACCTCAGTGGTCCGGTCGGCCCGGCGCTGCGCAAGTCGATCGAGGCGTCGGCGGCCGGCGCGGCCGGTTAGCGGTTCGCAGTGGGCGAGCGGGCCGGGGCGACCGCCAGCTGCCGTTGAACACCACGTGGATCTTGTGGACTTCGGTCACGCTGTCGAAGTCCACAAGATCGAGACGTGGGGGTGGTCAGCGGGTGGGCATGCGGATCCCCGGTAGGGGGAAGGTGGGGGCGGCTCGCCGGGCCGCGGCCGGGGCGGTCCCGCCGAAGGTGAGCAGCGCCAGGTCGAGCAGCGCCGCGCTGAAATCGCCGATCCACGGGTTGATCGACACGCTCAGCTGGGTGGCGGCGTCGGGTGTGGAGAACGAGTAGGTGAGGTAGCCGAAGATGCCGCCGGTGTGCCCCCACAGGGTCGGGCCGCCGGGCAGGCTCTCCTGGTAGATGCCGAGACCGTAGCCCAGCTCACCGACCGGGGTCAGCATCTCGGTCAGCTCCCGCCGACGCAGCAGACGTCCGCCGAGCAGGGCCCGGTAGAAGCGGTTGAGGTCGGCCGTCGTGGAGACGATCTCGCCCGCCGAGTACGCCATCGACGGGTTCAGGTCGGTGAAGTCCAGCGGGACGGGCCGGCCGTTCTGCTCGACCGGCTCGTAGCCGTGCGCGTGCGGGCCGTCGATCGTGACATCGGTGCCGGGCACCTCGGTGCCGTGCAGGCGGAGCGGTCGCAGGATGCGTTTGTCGACCTCTTCGCCGTACGCCCGCCCGGTGACCTTCCGGATGATGAGGCCGAGCAGAACGTAGTTGGTGTTGGAGTAGGACCACGACGTCCCGGGTTCGAAGTCCGGCGGCTGGGCGGCCGCGAGCGCGACCAGTTCCTCCGGCCGGAACGTCCGGTACCGGGCGGCCAGCACCTCGTCGATCGACGCGAAGAGGGCGTCCGTGTAGTTGAAGATCCCGCTGGTGTGCTGGAGCAGCTGGCGGATCGTGATGTGGGCGCCGTTCGGGATCGCGCCCGGCAGCCAGCGCTCCAGCGTGTCGTCGAGACGCAGCCGGCGCTCGGCGGCCAGCTGGAGCACCACCGTGGCCACGAAGGTCTTGGTGACGCTGCCGACCCGGAACCGCCCGCCGGCCGACGGACGGGCCGGGCGCCCCAGCTCGATCACCCCGCCGGCGCCGCGCCAGCTGCCGGCTGGGCTGTCCACCCGGGCCAGCGCGGCGGTGGCCCCGGTGGCGACGATCCGGTCCAGCGCGTCCTGCAGGGCGGCCCGGTCCAGTCCGCCGGACGACGCCGCGGCCGGTGATCCGGCCCCGGCTCCGGCGGCGATCGCGACCGCGGCGGAACCGGCCAGAACTGATCGGCGACTAGGCATGGTGAGTCTCCCCCCAAGTGACATCAACCCTGCCGACGCTGTCAGCTTCAGTGATGGGGGTCAATCTCTCCAGCCCCTGGTCGGTCCCCTACGGGTGAACCCGAAGACCAGGGCGAAATTGACCGCGCGCTGCACCATTGGGGACTTGAGACACTCCTCTTTGCTCCGACTCGCCCGGGACGTGGTGCTCCGGGCCACCGATCACGACCGCGGATGGCGGGCGGCGTACCGGGAGAGGCGCCTGCTCCGGGCGGTCGGCCGCGGTGAGCAGATCGCGATCGACGCCGCCTGGCAGTGCTGGTTCCGCGACCCCGGCGAACGGTGGTGGACCGCCGTTCGCCACGGGATGCGGCCCGCCGACCCCCGCTCGGTGCTCGACACCGGCCTGTTCACCGCCGAGCAGGCGTACGGGCTGAGCCGGGTCGCCCTCGACAACCCGGTGGACGGCTGGTCACCGGACGGGCTCGCCGAAGCCCTCACCATGACCGGCCACCCGATCGCCGGGATCGCCCGGGAGCGCTTACGGGACTGGCGCTGGCTGCTGCTCGCCGTCCTGGACGTCGCACCCGGGGCACCCTCGGTGATCAGCCATCTCACCCGGGAGATGGTGCGCGACCGGGACTGGGACGGCCTCTGGCGATTCGCCCGGGACCTGCCGCCGGCCGTCGCCGCCGAGGCGCTGCGCGACGCCGACCCGGGCTGGCGGCCACGGGAACACGACGGCGCCGAACTGTACGCCCTGCTGCGCGCGGCCGACCCGCAGCACCTGTGGGAACGCATCGAGGCACTGGACACGCCCCGGGTCCTGGCGGTGGACCGGCCGGTGGTGCGCGGCGCGTTCAGCGCCGACGAACGGCTGGTCGCGGTGACCGTGCCCGAAGGGCTGCGGGTGTTCGACGTGGGGACCGGCGAGCAGGTGGCGGCCTACGAGCTGGACGAGGCCGAGCCCGGCCCGGTGTCGTTCGAGGGCGACGTGCCGATCGTCGCCCAGCGCTGGCCGGGCGAACCGGTGGCCCGGTCCACGATCTGGCGGTTCGGGCCGCGGCGGCGCACCGGCCGGGCGGTCAACGGATGGGTGTACGACATGCGCCCCGGCACCCTGGACGGTTCGCTGCACGTCGCGTCGGCCCGCCGGGCCCCGGCCGATCCGTGGCCGGAGATGTCGCTGATCCGCCGGCACGGGCCGCCCGCGATCCGGCGGCCGGACGGCGCGGGGGAGCACCGGCAGTGCGTCGTGCTGGACACCGATCCGGTCGACATGCGGGCCGTGTTCGCCGGCGACCGGATCTCCATCGTCGGCCTGCGCCCGGGCAACCGGACGTTCTGGCCGATCCAGTCGCCCTACCGGACTCCGCGTGACCTGCGGGGCGTCTGCCTGGCCGGCCCGGAACTGGTGTTCACCAGCGAGCTCGAGGGGGTGATCCGCTGGGCGGTGGACGACGGACGGTTGAAGCAGACGGCCGTCCACTCCCACCGGAACGGGTGCGGCCACCTGGTCTGGGTGCCGTACCGTAACGCGGTGGCCGTCACCGACAGCTGCCACGGCCTGCGATATCTCGACGCGGAAACCCTCAAACCCCAGCAACGGCCCGGCGATCTGTACGGCCTCGCCGGCATCCGGGCCCTGTGGTCGGCCCCGCGCGGCACCGGGACCCACGCGGTCGGCCTGGACGGCGAGATCCGGCTGGTCCTGGCCCCGGCGGCGGCACTCGCCCACCAGGCCCGGCAGCCGCTGGACCGGGCCACCCTGGCGTCGGTGCCGCGCGATCCGGTGGCCTGGGACCGGGCCGGGACGCTGGTGGACGTGCTCGCTGCGAACGACCGCTACCGGGCGTCCGTAGGATCGGCCGGGTGATCTTCGTCGAGGTGGACCGGCCGGGTGACCCGGAGCACGACATGGCGCTCGGACCCCGGCTGCTGCGTGAGGGCCTCGGTGACGCCCAGGACATCCTGCGGATCTACTCGCCGCAGCCGACCGCCGCGTTCAGCCGACGCGACACCCTGCGTCCCGGTTATCAGCGGGCGGCGGACGCCGTACAGCTGAAAGGTTTTCTTCCGGTCGTGCGCCCGCAAGGCGGCAGCCTCGCCGCCTACCACCCTGGCAGCGTCGTCGTCGACCACGTGCACCGCGCCGTCGGGGAGCCCCTCGAACCGGTCGAGCGTTTTCAGCGGTTCGCCGCGATGCACGCCGCCCTGCTCGTCGCGCTCGGCGCCGACGCCCGGATCGGCCCGGTGCCGGGTGAGTACTGCCCCGGCGACTACAGCATCAACGCCGGCGGCGCCAAGATCGTCGGCTCGGCCCAGCGGGTGACCCGGGACGGCTGGCTGTTCAGCACGGTCATCCAGGTGACCGGGGCGGCCCGGCTGCGCGAGGTGTTGATCCCCGCTTACGCCGAGCTCGGCTACGACTTCGAGCCGGCCACCGTCGGCGCTCTGGAGGACGTCGTCGCGGGGGCGACCGTGCCGGCGGTCGCCGACGCGGTCCGTGCCGCCTACTGCGCGCTGGGCTGACCTGTCACTGGAATCCGCCGGGCGGCGGCGGAGGTGCCTGGTGCTGGAGCATGTCGCGGACGTTCTTCTGCACGGCGACCGCCGCGAACAGGGTCATCGCGAACGCCAGGCCGTAGAAGCCCTTCTCGCTCAGCACCAGCGTGCTGTTCACCAGGCCGACCACCAGCATCACGATCGAGATCCCGACGACCGCCCAGGACAGTCCCAGGTACAGCGAGGTCACCGGAATGCCCTCGGCCCGGTCGCGCACCGACTTCTGCAGGGAGATGGCGGCGAACAGGCCGAGGACCAGCACCGCCGCGTAGAAGCCCTTCTCGCTGGGCGCCATCTCGGCATTCCAGAGGCCGACCAGGAACGAGACGACGCCGAGAAGCAGGGCCGCCCAGGAGGCGCCGATGAACGCGGCGGTGGGCTTGGCCGGAAGCGGTGCGGGGCTGTTCACGCCCTAAGTTATCGCATGATCGCGCTGCGTGCGGGTACCGGTCAGGTGGCCGGTGCCATCGACGGTTCGGCCGATGGCCGGCTGTGCAGCAGCGTCGTGACGTCGTCTGCGGACAGCGGCCCAGCCGGACCGTTGCCGTGCAGGATGCGACCGAGCCGGACCACGCAGTCGACGGTGGCTCCCGGCGTGCCGTCGACCAGACAGTGCCCGACCTTGAGCAGGTCGACGGCTTCCGGGAGCGCCGGGTAGCCGGTGGTGAACGCGTCGAGGGCGACCCGTGCCCCGTGCCGCCGCAGTTCGGTGAGGGCCGGGCCGCCGGTGACGGCCGCGTCGGCCACCTCCAGCACCAGGTCGGCCGGCGTCGTTCCGGCTCGGGCCAGCCGGGCGAGCAGGTCACCGGCGAACCCCGGGGCTGCGAGGTCGGCAGCCGAGAGCGGGATGATCAGGCACAGTGAACGGTCGGCCGGCAGCCGGGCCTGCCATGCGCCCAGCTGCCGTCCGGCGGTCTCCACGGTCCAGCTGAGCAGGGTCGGGCCCAGGCCGGCGCGCTCGGCCAGCGGCCGCAACGCCGTCTCGTCGAGCAGACCGAGCCGCGGATGCGGCCAGCAGGCTCTTGGCTGTACGGCGACCAGTTCACCCGTGGTCAGCGAATGGACCGGCCGGAAGTCCAGACGCAGGAGGCCGTCCTCGACAGCCGTGGCGAGTTCGTCGGCGGGCCCGGCCGGGTCCGAGCCGTACAGGTGCCAGCCGTGTGTCCCGCGGCGTTTCGCGATGTACATCGCCTGGTCGGCATGCTGCAGGAGGTCTTGGTCGTCGACCGTCCCGGCTTCGGCCACGGCCACGCCGACGCTGACGCGTAGCCGCATCGGTGTGCCCCGGTAGTCGATCGGCGACTCGGCGGCCCGGGCCAGGATCGCCTGCGCCACCTCGGTCGCCTCACCGGCGTCCGGCAACACCATGGCGAACTCGTCACCGCCCAACCGGCCGGCCGTGCCGCGCGGCGGGGTGACGGCGCGCAGCAGACCGCCGAACGCGACCAGCAGCACGTCACCGGCGTCGTGCCCGAGCGTGTCGTTCACCTGCTTGAACCCGTCCAGGTCGATGAGCAGCAGACCGACCGGCCGGCCGGTACGGTGGCCGCGTTCGACGGCGGCCCGCACCGCCCCGGTGAGCCGGGTCCGGTTGGCCAGCCCGGTGAGCCCGTCGGTCAGCATCAGCCGGTGGTTCTCCCGCATCGCCACCATCTGGCGGGCCACCACGCCACCCGTCATCACGACAGAGCAGGCCACCAGCCCGGCCCACGGATACGGGCCAGCCTCGGCCGCGGCCAGCGCGAAGATCCCGAAACCGGCGGCCAGGCCGAGGTACGGCAGCGGCGCGACCGGGCCGGCCAGCCGCTGCGGGCGCTGCTCGGTGTCGCCGTCCTGGGCGCTGCGGCACTGCTCCTCGGCGCCCATCGCGATCAGGAACACCGGGGTGATCATCGCGGCGGCGATCCACCAGGGCAGCGGCCCGGTCCCGGCGGCCGGGGTGAACGACAGCACGATGTCGAGAGCCAGGTACCAGATCACGGCGGCCAGGACCAGCCGCATCGGCCGGCGCGACACCTGCCGTACGCCGCGGTAGAAGACCGTGCCCGCACCGACGATGACGACCATGTCGGCGACCGTGACCGTGGTCAGGATCAGCACCTGGGATGTCGTCCGCTGCGAGGTGCCGGCCAGGACCGGGCTGATGATCAGGTACCAGAGCGCCATGAACGCCCCACCGGCCGCCGTCATCACGTCCAGGCCGAGTTTCAGGCGCTCGCGGTGATCGAGCGGCTGCGCCCGGAACGAGAGCAGCCCGGCGAGCAGCAGCATCAGCGTCGCGAGGTGGAGCCCCATGCCCGCGATGACCGCCGGGGAGAACCGGGTGAGCCCCTCCGGTCCCATCATGCCCAGCGCGGCCCCGGACACGGCGAGGGTCAGCAGGGAGGTGAACAGCATCCACCACGGGCGCCGTTGCGACGGGTCCAGCTTGCGGTGACGGGCGGCCCGGACCACGGCGACCAGCGCGGCCAGCAGCACGGCGTTGTGCGACACGCCCATCCGGGAGTTCACCGGAACGTCGCTGGGCCAGGCCAGGACCAGGACGGCGAACACGAACACCGCGCACGTCAGCACGGGCAGGCCGGCCCCTGCCAGCCGTCCGCGGTCCGCCATCGCCCCTCCCCGCACAGATGGCCCGTCTTCCCATCGGCATTGATCCGGCAGAGTTGAGCCGTGGCGAACACTCCGGACCGCATCGCGCTGATCTCCGACGTACACGGCAACCTCACCGCCCTGGAAGCGGTCCTGGCCGACATCGGCTCCCGCGGCATCGAGCTGATCTACAACCTCGGCGACTACGTCGGCAAAGGCCCGCGCGGCCGCGAGGTGATCGACATCTGCCGGGAGCGGTGCGCGGTCAACATCCTCGGCAACTGGGACGACTTCCTGCCCGATCCGGCCCGCACCTTCGACAGCGAGGGCCTGGCGTGGTGGCTGGCCCAGCTCGGCCCGGGGCAGGGCGACTGGCTGCGGGCGCTGCCGTTCAGCCACGACTTCCTGCTCAGCGGCCGCCGGGTGCGGCTGTTCCACGCCTCGGCGACCAGCGTGCACCGGCGGGTCCGGTTCGACCACGACGAGGAGGAGTTCCACGGGATGTTCGCCAACACCCCGGCCACCGGTGACGGCCCGGCGCCGACGGTCGTCGGGTACGGCGACACCCACGACCCGTTCTACGAGGTGGCCGGCGACGGGCTGACCCTGTTCAACACCGGCAGTGTCGGCAACTCGATGAACGACCCCAGCCCGGTCTACGTGATCCTCGAAGGGCGGCTCGGCTCCGAAGCCCCGGGGCCGTTCTCGGTGCAGTTCGTCCGGGTGCCCTACGACGCCGAGGCGGAGATCGCCGCCGCGACCCGGATGGGCATGCCCGAGCTCGACGGCTACATCTCCGAGGTGCGCCGCGGCGTCTACCGGGGCGCTATGCAGGATCCGGGCGCGCCCCGATATCACCGTCGAGCGCATTGAACTGGGCGTCGCTGAGCCGGATCCGCTCGGCGGCCAGGTTCTCCGCCAGGTGCCCGAGGTGGGCGGTGCCCGGGATCGGCAGCATCACCGGCGACCGGCGCAGCAGCCAGGCCAGCGCGACCTGGGTGGCGGTCGCGCCGGTCTCGGCGGCCACCCGGGCGAACTCCGGGTGGGTCCCGGTGGCGCCGGCCGCGACCGGCCGCCACGGCAGGAACGCGATGCCGGCCCGCTCGCAGGCGTCCAGCACCGGCTCGTGTTCCCGGTCGAGCGCGTTGTACCGGTTCTGCACGCTGGCGATCTCGACGATGTCGCGGGCCTGATCGAGCTGGTCCACGGTCACCTCGGACAGCCCGATCAGGTTGACCTTGCCCTGGTCCCGCAGGTCGCGCAGCGTGCCGAGCTGGTCGGCGAGCGGGGTCTCCGGGTCGATCCGGTGCAGCTGGAGCAGCTCGATCCGGTCCAGCCGGAGCCGGCGCAGCGCCTGGTCGACCTGGTCGCGCAGGATCGCGGGCCGCCCGTCGAGACGCCATTCGCCGCCGGGGCCGGTCCGGGCCACCCCGATCTTGGTGGTGATCAGCAGCCCGTCCGGGTACGGGTACAACGTCTCGGCCAGCAGTTCCTCGTTGGCGCCGGCGCCGTACAGATGCGCGGTGTCGATCAGGGGAGCGCCGAGCTCGACCGCCCGCCGGGCCACCGCCTTCGCGTTGTCGCGGGCGTCGCCCGGCGTGGCGGGCAGGTGCATGGCGCCGAACCCGATCCGCCGGACCGGGAGATTCGTCGATGTCATCGGACGTCACGCTACCCGGCCCTCGGGCTGCTCCAGGGGAAACCGCTTCGGAAACCAGACGTCCCCTGTCAGGTTTTCGCGAAAGCGTCGTCGCTATGAAGACCAAACCTCTCACCGGGAAGATCGCGCTCGTGGCCGGAGCGACCCGCGGCGCCGGACGGCAGATCGCGGTCCAGCTCGGCGCAGCCGGCGCCACCGTTTACGCGACCGGCCGCAGCACCCGCGCAGCCCGCTCCGAATACGGCCGGCCGGAGACCATCGAGGACACCGCCGACCTGATCACCGAAGCCGGCGGCGTCGGCATCGCGGTCGCCGTCGACCACCTCGACCACGAGCAGGTCGCCGCCCTGGTCCGCAAGATCGACGACGAGCAGGGCCGCCTCGACGTGCTGGTCAACGACATCTTCGGCGGCGACCCGCTGACCACCTGGAACAAGCCGGTCTGGGAGCAGCCCCTCGAACCCGGCCTGCGCCTGCTGCGCCTGGCCATCGACACCCACATCATCACCAGCCACTACGCGCTGCCGCTGCTGATCCGTAACCCGGGTGGCCTGGTCATCGAGGTCGGCGACGGCACCACCGGCTACAACACCGCCAACTACCGCCTGTCGGTCTTCTACGACCTGGCCAAATCGACTGTCAACCGGCTCGGGTTCGTCTGGGCGCACGAACTCGCCGACCACGACGCCACCAGTGTCAACGTCACGCCCGGCTGGATCCGCTCGGAGATGATGCTGGACGTCTACGGCGTCACCGAGGCCGACTGGCGTGATGCGTGCGCCAAGGAGCCGCACTTCGTGATCTCCGAGTCGCCGGTGCTGATCGGCCGGGGCATCGCCGCCCTGGCCGCCGACCCGGACCGGGCCCGCTGGAACGGCCGGTCGGTGACCAGCTTCGACCTGGCCGAGGCCTACGACGTCACCGACACCGACGGCACCCGGCCGGACGCCTGGCGATATGTCGTCGAGGTCCAGGACGCCGGGAAACCCGCCGACGTGACCGGTTACCGGTAGAGATCACCCAAACGCCGCGCGGCCTCGGCGAGCCGTCGCCGCAGGCCGGGCGGCTCCAGCACTTCGACCTCCGGGCCGAGCCTCAGCATGTACGAGTAACCGACCTCGATCGACTCGACCGGAAGCCTGGTCCGCACCCACCCGTCCGGACCAGGCTCGCCGGCTGCCTCGTGGGCCTCGTGCACCGCCGGCGGCTCGGCGACGAACCGCAGCATCCGCAGCCCGTCCGGGCTCAGCCGGACGGTGATCGTCTCGCGCAGCATCTGCCGCAAGAACTCGGCCGCCCGCCCCGCCCAGAACTCCGGCAGGTCGAACTCCGGGTCCCGGGTGAACTCCGCGCCCGTCGGCTCGACGTGCGTGATCCGGTCCACCCGGTAGGTGCGCAGATCGTCACCCACCCGCCCGGCCAGATACCAGACCCCGTTCTTGAGCACCAGACCGTACGGCTCGACCTGACGCGACACCTCCTCGTCACGCCGCCGGTAGCCGATCATCAGCACCCGGTCCTGCCACACCGCCCGCGCCAGCCCGGCCAGATGCTCCGGCGGGTCGGCCGCGTCGAACCAGCCCGGCGCGTCCAGGTGGAACCGCTGCCCGGCCCGCTGCGACGCCTCCCGCAGCCCCTCCGGCAGGGCGGCCAGCACCTTACGGCGTACCGACTGGACCGGCTCGTCCAGGCCCATGTCCCGGGCCGGACCGGGCAGCCCGGCCAGGAACAGCGCCTCCGCCTCACTGCGGCTCAACCCGGTCAGCCGGGTCCGGTAGCCGCCGACCAGCCGGTACCCGCCGGCCCGGCCCTGCTCGGCGTAGACCGGCACCCCGGCCTCGGACAACGCCAGCGCGTCCCGGTAGACGGTCCGCTCGGACACCTCCAACTCGGCCGCCAGTTCGGCCGCGGTGAGCAGGCCCCGTGACTGGAGAAGCAGAACCATGTTGATCAGCCGGGCCGCACGCATGCCCCGATTGTCGGTGAGCCTCACGCCTCAGGGGAATTGCGCCACTTTTTGTTTTGCGGGTCGTTGTACCAGGCTCGAAAGTGAGGGGATGTTCCCACTTTTCAACTTCCGTGCCCTTTTCGGAGCTGTTGTCGGTGTGGTCGCGGTTGTCGCCGGGATGTTCAGTCCGGTCCGCGGCCACTGGAACGTCACCCTCGCCGGGATCGCCGGCACCACGGCCGTCGTCCAGGCCGTCGTCGCGCCCGCCATCACCCTGACCGGATTCCAGGCCGCGCCCGCCGTCCGCCGCGGACCCGAACAGCTGCAGCTCGCGCCCGGCGCCCGGATCGACCTCGACTCCCGCGCCGCCGACTGGGGCGCCGCCACCTGCGCCGAACGCTGCGATCTCGTCGTCACCGGCCAGGGCTCGATCGAGGAGACCGGCGGCGGGGAGCTCGCCGACAAGTCGGCCGGCTACTACTCGTGCCTGGCGGCCAGCGAATACGGCTTCACCATCACCCCCGAACTCGCCTCGGCCGGGGTGGAGGCGTGTGGCCGTACCAGCGATGGCCGCAACGCCGGGATCACCGTGACCCGGACCGGGAACGGCGATCTCGTCCTGGCGGTGACCGTCTGGGAGCCGCCGCCGGTGACCATCCTCCGCACCGACGAGGAGGAGCCGCCGCTGTTCCAGGATCTGCCCGACGACGACTTCTGAACCTCAGTCGGCGACGTCCGCGACCAGCTTGTTGGACCAGCGCAGCATGTCCAGGTAGGCCGAGCCGAGAGCGACCGAGTTGACCTGCGGGATGTCGCCGTTCTCGTACGCCTCGACCGCCTCCAGCACCCGTTGCAGCGGGCTGCCGTCGCCGCGCAGCGCCCCGGCCAGGTCGTCGGCCAGCGGCATCTGGGTGGCCAGGTCCTCCCGCGGCATGCCGGTCAGGTCGGCGACCCCGGTCAGCAGCCCGAGCAGGAAGGCGGTGTCCGGCAGCACCTTGAACTCCGGCGCCAGACGGTGGCAGAACCGGGCCCGCACCAGGGCCTCGGTCAGCTGCTCCTCGGACGCGCCGGTCACCTCGCTGGCGATCATCAGCGCCGCCCACTGCCGGATCTTCGCGATGCCCAGCAGCACCACCGCCTGCGGCACCGAGTTCAGCCGCTGCGGAAGCCCGGCCGCGGCGCTGTTGCTGGCCCGTAGCACCCGCATCGCCAAGGCCGGGTCGGTGCAGATCAGCTGGCTGACCTTGTCCATGTCGGTGTCGGCGGCGTGCAGCAGGGCCAGCAGCTCCAGGCGGCGCAGTTTCGACGCCGACAGCGTGTGCGTGGTCAGCACATGGGGGCGGCTCAGCGCGTACCCCTGCCGCAGTTCGCATCCGTATCGGTCGGCCATCGCCACGTGCGCGTCGGTCTCCAGGCGTTCGGCGACGAGCTGGATCTGCGGGTACCGGCGGCACACCTCGATCGTCTCCTCCAGCCGGCTCAGGTCGCCGTCCAGCAGGTCCAGCTTCACGAACGAGGCGATGCTGAACAGCCGGTCGTGTCCCAGCCCCCACACGAAGTCGTCGAGCGCGATCCGGTAGCCGGCTTCGGCCAGTGCGGTCACCCCGGCCAGCACCTCGTCGTCGATGGTGATCGACTCCAGCACCTCCAGCACCACCTGATCCGGGCCGATCGGCAGGGTCAGGTCGCCGACCAGGAACTCCCGGGTCATGTTGATGAAGCAGAGCCGGTCGCGGACCACCTCGGGCAGGCCGAACTCGGTGAACGCGGCAACGATCACCTGACTGGTCGCCGAGATGTCCCGCTGGGAGGCCTCGACCTCGTCCAGACTGCCCCGGAACAGCAGTTCGTACCCCACCACGGCGCCGCGAGCATCGAAGATCGGCTGCCGCGCGACATGGACCAGTTGCGTGACGTCCGCAGGCTTGGCCTGCGGTGCCCGGACGTCGTTCATGATGCCAGCTTGCCTGATCGGCCCGGTCACCCGGCGTTTTTTCGATCAGGCCAATAGGTCGGTGCTGTCCTGATCAGGCCAGCAGCTCCGCCAGGCGGGCCGCGCCCACGTTGCCGCCGGACAGGATCACGCCGACCCGGGCCGGGACCGGGCTGATCCGGCCGGTGAGCAGCGCGGCCAGCCCCACCGCGCCGCTCGGCTCCAGCACCAGCTTGAGCCGGTCGACGGCGAACCGCATCGCGTCACGCATCTCGTCGTCGCTGACGACCACGATCCCGTCGACCAGGTCCCGGTTGATCGCGAACGTGAGATCACCGGGCCTCGGATTGGCGAGACCGTCGGCGATCGTACGCGGCTGATCGATGCGCACCGGATGCCCGGCGGCCAGCGACTGCCTGGTGTCGTCGGCCGCGTCGGGCTCCACCCCGATCACCCGGATGCCCGGGAACAGGCCCTTCGCGGCGATCGCACTTCCGGCGATCAGCCCGCCGCCACTGATCGGCACGACGATCGCGTCCAGCTCACCGGTCTCGGCCAGCAGCTCCAGCGTGGCGGTGCCCTGGCCGGCCACGATGTCCGCGTGATCGTACGGCGGAATCAACGCCAGCCCACGCTCCTCGCCGAGCTTGCCGGCGATGGCCTCCCGGTCCTCGGTGTAACGGTCGTAGGTGACGATCTCCGCGCCGTGCCCGGCGACCGCGTCGAGTTTCGCAGCCGGACTGTCGGTGGGCATCACGATCACCGCGGAACTGCCCAGTTCCCGGGCGGCGAGCGCGGCGGCCTGCGCGTGGTTGCCCGACGAGAACGCCACGATCCCACGGGCCAGCTGCTCCGGGGAGAGACGGGAGACCGCGTTGTAGGCGCCCCGGAACTTGAACGCGCCACCACGTTGCAGGTTCTCCGCCTTCAGGAAAACCCTTGCCCCGACCAGGCCGTCGAGGGTCCGGGAGCGGATCACCGGGGTACGGTGCGCGACTCCCTCGATACGATCGGCTGCGTCCCGGACATCCTGCAAAGTCACCGTCATGCCCTGATCGTAAGGGGCTCGGTGGGCGGTTGCACCGTACATTTCGGCCCCCGGTGTTGACGGCCCGCGTCCGGCTGCCGAGACTGCGACGATGGCGACGGTACGAGCGGCCGGCATCCGCGGTTTCGCCGAGGTGGTCCGCGAACTCGGCGCGGACCCGCTCCCGTTCGTGCGCGCGGCCGGCCTGGACCCGGCCGTCCTCGACCACGACGACCTGCCGATCGAACAGTCCCGCCTGTCGACCCTCCTGCAATCGGCCGCGGCCGGGCTGAACTGCCCTGATCTGGGCCTGCGGATGGCCGCCCGGCACGGCCTGGACACGCTGGGCCCGCTGGCGGTGATGCTGGCCAACTGCCGGACCGGCGCCGACGCCCTCGCCACGACCCAGCGCTACCTGACCGTCCACAGCGACGCCCTGCACGTCGACCAGATCCCCGACCCGGACGGCGTGCCGGGCGCGATCGCTCTCCGCTACCGGGGCCATCCGCCGGGGCCGCCGCCGGTACAGGCGACGGACGCCGGGATCGGCTTCCTGCACCGGGCGTTGTGCCTGCTCTTCGCCGCTCCCGATGCCCCTGACGCGGCTCTTCGTGCCGACGACGCCGCTGGTGCCGGTTCTTACGGCTATGGGTTACTCGACGTACGGCTGTCCTACTATCCGGCCGAATATCCGTCTCCAGATCGTTCTTCGGATCGCTTCTCGGATCGCTTCTCGGGCCGATCTTCGGATCGTTCTCCGGATCGCTCCTCGGACCGATCTCCAGTCCGCTCTTCGGAAGGCTCCCCGGTCTGCTCCTCGGGCCGCGCTTCGGACCGGACTCCGGTCCACGATCCGGACCCCTCGTCGGTTGCCGGCGCCGGTTGTTACGAGCGTTTCTATCGTGCTCCGGTCCGTTTCGGCGAGCCCGAATCGCTGCTACGGGTGCCGGAGGCGCTTCTGGCCCGGCCGATCTCCGGCGCTCACGAGGATCTCCGGATCCGCGCCGAGGCCTACCTCCGGACCCTCCTGCCGGACGTCGACGACATGACCGGCCAGATCCGCACGGTGATCGACGGAATGCTGGTGTTCGGGGCGGTGCCGATGGAGGCCGTGGCCCGGGCGCTGTCCCTGCACCCGCGCACCCTTCAGCGACGTCTCGCCGCCCAGGGCACCACCTTCGCGCACATCGTCGACAACATCCGCCGAGACCGGGCCCGCCAGTACCTGACCGAGACGACGATGCCGTTCGGCGACGTATCCTCCCGCCTGGGTTTCGCCGAACAGGCAACCTTCAGCCGAGCCTGCCACCGCTGGTGGGGCGTCCCCCCTCGCCGGGTCCGAGCCACCCGCCAGGGACAACAGGCATTTTCCTAACCCCTCAATACTACTCACGGTGACTCTCATTGGAGTTAGGCGCCGCATTGTGAGGCTGATCTCAATTCAGATTAGCAATTGTTATCGAGCCGCAGCGAATTCCTGTTAAGAACTGATGCGGCGGTGCTCGAAGTGCAGGTTGGCATGATCGAATACTGACATTGGTCTTGCGGGGTGGGGGAGAATTCATGCATGAGGCAGGGGTCGTTGTTCAGCAGGTCGGAAATAGCGTCGATGCGCGATCGAACCCGGTCTCGAAACTATTCTCCAGAACGCGAAGACTTCCGTCGCGAACACGAACGACGCCGCGCGTGGGGTTTACAACGCCGTCACGCAGAAAAGCTACGTCGCTTACGCCCGTCGAGCCCTTCACCGGTCACCACCGAGAACCGCCAGGCACCTCCAGCACCTGCCGTCGAGGGTTGCCAGGCGCCTGCGCTGTCTTCGCTCGGGGGTTGCCAGGCGCCTGCGCTGTCTTCGGTCGAGGGTTGCCAGGTACCTGCGCTGTCTTCGGTCGAGGGTCGTCAGGTACCTGCGCTGTCTTCGGTCGAGGGGCGCCAGGCACCTTCGCTGTCTTCGGTCGAGGGGCGCCAGGTACCTCCGCCGTCTTCGGTCGAGAGTTGCCAGGTACCTTCGCCGTCTGCCATCGAGAGCCAAGCACCTCGGCCACCCACCATCGAGCGCCGCGAAACTTCACTCGCGCCAGATGCCAGGAGCGGCCGTCCTTCGCTCGTGCTCGATGCCGGGAGCGTCAGTCTTGCTCGCGATTCGGGTGTCGGGCGTAGCGGTCTTGCTCGCGATTCGAGTGCCGGGAGCAGCGACCTTTCACGCGATTTGGGTGCCGGGGCCTGCTGGTCTTCTCCTGAGCCGGAGGTCGGGAACTGTAGCGCTCCTCCTGCGGTGAACGCGGTCTCGCCTCTCCCTGCGGCCGACGAGGGTCGTCTACCTCTTCCTCCAGTCAGCAGGTCTGAAGCCGGAGTTCCTCAGCCTGTTGCCGACAACAGCCGGAGCTGGCCTGGTCCGGCGGCGGGAGCCGGCCCGATACCTGCTGGTCCCAGTGGCGGGTGTGCCTCGGGCCCGTCTGCGGCCTCGCTTTCGACTGTCCTGCCACCAATTCCCGCGTGGCCTCCTGCCGCACCACCGGTCCCGGCTCGCTCATCCCAACCAGCCGCGTTGCGGTGCCGGCCGCTGGAACGCCGTCGTCGACCATCGAAGTCCTGGCCTGGTTCAGGGGCGTTGCGACGCTTTCCGGCGGTAGCGCGGTCTCGGTCAGGGGTGTTGGGCCGTGGACTGCGGGGCTTGTGGCTTCGGCCAGGGGGGTTGGAGGGGGATGTCCCGCCACCACCGCCCCGACCCGACCGCGGCGAGCAACCACCGCCGCCGGCCGCAACCACGACGCACGGAGCCGCGCGAGGCCGCCCGAGCGCGGGACATCGCCAGTTGGAGCGCTGGCCTTCGGATCTGTGGCCTCGACCGCCGGACCGCCGGACCGCCGGACACCCGGACCGCCGGACACCCGGACACCCGGACACCCGGACCGCCGGGCACCCGGACCGCCGGGCCACCGGACACCCGGACCGCCGGGCCACCGGACCGCCGGGTTCGACGAGCGACGTTGTGGTTCGGGTCGCCCGAGTGGTTCCGATTGGGGATTGTGGCGCGGGCCCCACCGGCAGGTCTGACCGCAGCATCGCTGTGTCGGCCAGAGGGATCTACTGGCCCACTGTCGGCGGCTTCCGCTCGGGGTGGCAGGGCCAGGGACCGGCAGCCTCCGCCATTCTGCGTCGGCCGACAACTCGGCTTGGACTGTGTTGTCGGTACAGGTGGTATTTCGATCGGCAAGATCTTCCGTGCCCGCGCCCTACCCGATACTTTCTGCGCCTGGTCGGCGTGCGGTGGGATTTTTATGAATATGGGTGGTAGAGGTAGGATGGTGGTAAAGGTTCCAGTCGGCGATTCCGAGTTGTTTGAGGTTCGTTCTGGGTGCTCTTCTGTGGCTCAGGTAAGGTCGGATTCTAAGTTCTTAAAGTGAGTCTTCGGCGAGAGTTGGAGTTTTTCTCGGACCGTCTCTGATGGATAATTCAGCATTTGGTGCGCGGATTCATTGGGGGGAGTTGAATTTATCAACGGGTGGCGTCGGCTGACCTTTCGATCGCGCAGAGTGACTGGAGTTCGTCGGGGTTGGCGGTCTCGGGCCTTCGTGTGAGGCATCGACGGGTTCCGGGCTGCGAGCGAGTTGCCGGTTCGGACCTGGGGGCGGTAATCCGGGGCTGATCATCGGGGCAGTAACCCGGGGCTGATTGTCGGGCTGGGGGTGGTGAGTCGGGCTGATTGTCGGGCTGGGTCAAGTTTTCTGGGGGGCCTCGCGTGCAGGATTTCGGGAAACGCGCTCGTAACATGAGGGGTCGCCATGTCGGATACGCACGTTGACGTGCTCATCGTCGGCGCCGGGATCTCCGGCATCGATGTCGCCTATCGCGTCCGGGAGCGCTGCCCGGAACTCAGCGTCACCATCGTTGAGGCCCGTGAGCGGCTCGGTGGCACGTGGGACCTGTTCCGCTATCCGGGTGTTCGGTCCGATTCCGACATCTACACCCTCTCCTTCCCGTTCCGGCCGTGGACGGGGGAGCGGTCCATCGTCGACGGCGACGAGCTGCTGGCCTACGTCGAGGAGACGGCACGGCAGTCCGGCATCGACAAGCAGATCGTGTACGGGACACGTGTCCTCGGCGCGGACTGGGACACCGCCACCGCGCGCTGGCACGTGACCGCTGAACACGACGGTGTGCCGGTCACCTATGTGGCCCGCTTCCTGATCGGCTGCACCGGCTACTACGACTACGACAATCCGCACGACCCGGGATTCGAAGGCATCGGCGACTTCACCGGAACGATCGTGCACCCACAGTTCTGGCCTGCCGACCTCGACTACCGCGGTAAACGGGTGGTGGTCGTCGGGTCCGGGGCTACCGCCGTCACCGTGGTTCCGGCGATGGCCGCCGACGCCGCCCACGTGACGATGCTTCAGCGCACACCGAGCTACGTGCTGGCGCAGCCGAGGGTCGACGCGATCGCCCGTACGCTCAAGAAGGTTTTGCCGTTGGGTGTCGCCCACCGGATCGCCCGCGGCAAGAACACCGCCATCCAATGGGCGCTCTTCCAGGCGTGCCGCAGATTCCCGAACGGGATGCGCGCGTTGCTGCGCAAAGGCGCCGTCGCCGAGGTCGGCGACGCCGGCCTGGTCGACAAGCATTTCCGGCCGCCCTACAACCCGTGGGAGCAGCGGATGTGCATCGCCCCCGACGGCGACCTATACCAGGCGATCCGCGCGGGGGACGCCTCGGTGGCGACCGGGCACATCGACAGGTTCGTGCCGGGCGGCATCCGGCTCACCGACGGTGAGGTCGTCGAGGCCGACATCGTCGTGACCGCGACCGGCCTGCGGATCAAACTGCTCGGCGGCGTCACTCTCAGCATCGACGGCGAACCGGTCGACGTGTCGAAATCCTGCACCTACCACGGCGCGCTGCTCAGTGGGCTGCCCAACTTCGCGGTGTGCATCGGCTACATCAACCTGTCGTGGACGGTCCGGGCCGACGTCTCGGCCCGGCTGATCGCCCGGGTGCTGCGCAAACTCCTCGACACCGGCTCCGACACGGTGGTGCCGGTGGTGCCCGCCGGGATCGGCCCGACCGGCCCGTTCATGGACATGCAGTCCGGCTATCTGGCCCGCGCCGCCGACATCATGCCCCGGGCCGGCCGGAAGTATCCGTGGGCGTTCCGGCAGAACGTGTTTCTCGACGTCTGGGCCACCAACCGCACCGGCCTCGACGACGGACTCCACTGGACCCGTATCCGCAAGGAGGCCCACGCGTGAAAGCAGTCGTCGTCCACGACGGACAACTCGAGGTCACCGACGTCCCGTTGCCGCAGCCGGGCGCCGGGCAGATCCGGCTGCGGGTGTCCCGTGCCGGGATCTGCGGCTCCGACCTGCACGTGCGCCACGACGCCGAGGCCAGCGCCGACGTCGCCGCCGAAGTCGGCTATCCCGATTTCATGCGCCGTTCGCACCATGTCGTGATGGGGCACGAGTTCGCCGGGACCGTCGACGAGTACGGGCCCGGCTGCCTCCGCCGCTGGCGGCCCGGACAACTCGTCGTCTCGTTGCCGCTGATCAAACACGGCGACGAGGTGCACATGACAGGCATGTCCGAGCGTGCGCCCGGCGCGTACGCCGAATATGTCCTCGTCTCCGAAGACGCGACCATGCCGGTCCCCGCCGGCGTCGAGCCCGGCCTCGCCGCCCTCACCGAACCCCTCGCGGTGGCCCACCACGCGGTCCGGCGCGGCGACGTCGCCCGAAACGACACCGCGGTGGTCATCGGATGCGGTCCGATCGGCCTCGCCGTCATCCTGATGCTCAAAGCGGCGGGGGTACGACGGGTCGTCGCCAGCGACTTCACCGAGGCCCGTCGCGACCTCGCCCGGAAATGTGGCGCCGACGTCGTCGTCGACCCCGCAGTCCAGACGCCGTGGTCGGTGATCGACGGCGACACCGGGCTGGTCACGTCCGCCACCGACCTCTACGGCGCTGGCCTCACCGCGCTGCGTGACCTGCGTAAAGTCCGCGGCGTGCCGTGGTGGACGGTGATGCGGACCGCGCAGCGGCTCGGCGCCGGCCCGCGTGGCGCCGCCGTGTTCGAATGCGTCGGCCTGCCCGGCGTCATCGAGGACATCGTCACCCACGCCCCGTTCCGTTCCCGGGTCGTGGTCGTCGGCGTCTGCATGCAGCCCGACACGTTCCGGCCCACGATGGCCAGCAACAAGGAGGTCGACCTGCGGTTCTCGTTCTGCTACGACCCGGCCGAGTTCCGGGAGGCCCTGCACCTGGTCGCCCGCCGCCGCATCGACCCGCGCCCACTGCTCACCGGCGTCGTCGGCCTGGACGGGGTGGCCGAAGCCTTCGACCGGCTCGCCAAAGCCGACCACCACGCGAAGATCCTGGTCGACCCGTCCCGCGCGGCCAGCTGACAGCCGGCGCCACGGACCGGTTCATCGCTGTTGCTTCTTCCAGTCGTAACCCACCGTGTCGGACTCGTCGGTGTCGGCGCGCCGGCACACCTCACGCACCACGGCGTCGACGGCGGACCGCTCATCAGAGCCGATCATCGGTACGGCCCACCCGCACCCGGACAACTCGAAATGCTCCTGCCAGCCCTGCCACTCCTTCAGCCCGGTCAGCCCCAGCGACACCGACCCACCCATCTCACCGTGCCCGCCGTTGATCGACTCGCCGATCAGGAACGGCCGGGCCCCGAACGGCACCACACACACGTAGTACACGTGATGGGTCGGATGCTCCGGGGTGGGCGCCTGATTCCGGAACGCCACCCGCAACAGTTGATTCTCCAGCTCCTGACCGGTCAGCGGAGTCGACGCGGTGAACAGGTAGTCGGCCTCCAGAACGTGGCCGCCGGGCCACCACACCCGCCCCGCATCGAACCGGAGATGCTTGAACCGCTCCGGCGACGCCAGCGCCGACCAGTCGAGCGCCGGCTGCTCCCGGTGCAACCGGGCCACCGAACAGTCGAAGAGCCTCACCTCCCCGGACGTGAACTCCAGGGCGAGCCGCCACCGCTCGGTCGGAACGACCCGGACCAGTCCTGGAATGAGCACACCTCCGTCACGAGCGCCGTCGAATCCCGATGGTAATCATGCCGCCGTGAGGTCCCCTGTTTCCCTCGGCGGATTTCGGGATCTTGCACGAATCCTCACCCTCGCGCCGATCTTGCAGCCCCTTTTCCCGACCCCAGCGGGGGGACTGTCAAGAAAACGGTGTAACTCGATGTTGGTGAAGGTCAGTTGCGGCCTGCGGTGAGGCGTCCTTCGAAAGCGAGGTCGAAGGCGTTGA
>NZ_JBEZXU010000074.1:0-59826 GCF_040638175.1 Actinoplanes sp. NPDC026670 | reverse complement strand
GAACGTCTCGGCACCCCGAAACACCTCGCCGCCACCGCCACCTGGACCAGCACCACCGTCCACCGCTACGGCACCACCAGCACCGTCGACCTCACCGAGGCCACCCTGCTCTGGTACGGCGTCTACCGCAGCCGCGCCGTCCGGGCGATCCTGCTCCGCGAACCCGGCCGGCCCACCCGATCCGGCTACCACCTCGCCCTGATCACCACCGACCTGCACACCCCCGCCGCCGACCTGATCAACCGCTACGCCACCCGCTGGAGCATCGAAGTCACCTTCGAAGACGCCAAACAGAACACCGGCGTCGGCCAGGCACGCAACCGCACCCGGCAAGCCGTCGAACGCACCGTCCCCTTCGGTTTCTACACCCAGACCATCGTCACCATCTGGTACACCCTGCACGGCCACACCAGCCACACCGTCACCAACCGCCGCACCAGCGCACCCTGGTACACCACCAAAACCGAACCGTCCTACCAAGACATGATCATCAAGCTCCGCCGCACCCTGATCGCCGCCCGAATTCTTGGCACATCCCCAGCTCAACCCACCGACGAAGAACTCCACACCCTCAGACTCACCTGGGCCCAGGAAGCCGCATAGAACCCCAGAAAGCACGAAAGTCGAGCGCGGTCAATCGCGGATGCACACCGACTCCGACCTCAAAGTCTTTCTGCACTGGTCAATCGGGGAGGCACTGGACCCTCTGCAAGCGGCGCGGACGGACATTGAACGCTAAGTACGCTGGCTGCAAGACGTTCGCTGTTACCAGCCGTCAACGGTGTCCCGGCACTTGTCCGTGGTGATCGGCTTCTATCGCGTCTGCGTCATCGACCAGATCCTGACGCACTCGCCCGCCGACTACGTCCGCCGGCCGTTGGTCCCGCCGGACTCGCCCACGCTCGGCCTCAGTCATCTGCAGTTCGAGGCGATGATCACCGCCGCCCGGCTGCCGGCCAACACCAACGACTTCGCACTGGTCGCGATGCTCGGACTGCTCGGGCTGCGGATCTTCGAGGCCTGCGGCGCCAACATCGCCGACCTCGGCGAGGAACACGGCCACCGCGTACTCAAGGTCCGCGGCAAGGCGGCAAAGTCGTCCTCGTGCCGCTACCGCTGGCGGTGGCCCGCGCGATCGACCGCGCCGTTGACGACCGAGACGACGGGCCGATCCTGCGCAACACCCGTGACGCCCGGATGGACCGGCACGCGGGCACCGGTCGTCGCCGCCGAGCTCCGAATCCCAAGAATGTACCCCCACATGCTGCGCCACACGTTCGTCACCACGATGCTCGACGCCGGGGTCAGCCTCCGCGACGTCCAGATCGCCGCCCGCCACGCCGACCCCCGGCACCACCATCCGCTACGACCGCGCCCGCAAGAACCTCGACCGATACCCCAACTACATCCTCGCCGCCTTCATGGCCTCCGGAACGTAGCCAGCATCAACACGCGGTCGGCCGGGGGAAGCGGATACGCGTTGCGCGCGGAATGCTGGTGAACGAGGATCATGTTTATGACGTATCTGAAGGGCGCCTCGCGCCTGGCAAAGTGAAGGGTCCCGACCTGGTGTCGCCGCTGGGCGACTGGGGATGGCTGGAAGCCGGCATCGTCTCGGGTGATGTTCTGGTCCCCGGCAGTGACGTACGGTCACACATCTTCTACTGGGTGCGAGCTGACCGGGACGGGCTGATGACCCGCCGCCTGCTGACCTTCACGACCGATCGCCGTGTGTCGGCACGCCGGACGATCTTCGAATTGCTGGACCAGCTGAGCTTCCAGAACCCCGGCTGGCTCCTGGTGGCAGACACCGCCGAATCAGCCCTGAACGACGTGGATCCGCAGGTACGGCGGACCGCGGCGACGCTACTGGTGGGCACCGCCGACGCTGAGCGGGCCATGTCGGCGTTGAACGCCTCGACCGATCCAGTCGTTCGGATCGCCTTCGTGGATGCCATGCCTTGGAACCAAGTCACGCGGCATCAAGCCATCCTGGAAACCCTACGGTCGGATCCCGTTGCGGCCGTCCGGCTACTCGCCAACGTCGCAGTGTTCACCAGAGACGACCCGGCGGCCTGGCCTGCACTGGACGCCGCGATCCGCGCCGACCTCGAACCTTGCGCCGGAGTCCTGAACGCGCCAGGGTCCCGCCTGTCCCGGACCGCAGGCGAGCGCTGGGCGCGGGCGCTGACCAGCCTCGATCGGGAGCAGGACTGCTACGCCTGGACACAACGGCTGGCGAACCGGGTCGAGCGCCCACAGGTCAAACTCGAAGGCGTACGGATGGCGCTCGCGGCGATGCGTGAGTGGCGTGCCGCGCCCGACCGCGTGACGCCGATACTGACCGGCCTACTGCAGGACGACATTTTCGAGGTGCGATCGGCCGCGTTGCACGCGGTGGCGGCCTCATTGACCGCATCCCGTCTGGCCGCCGACGAGTTGGCGTCGATGCTGGATGACCCTGAGCTCGGCGCGGTAACCGCGACCGCGCTGGGTAGCGGCGGCGACCACCGGGCGGTGCCGCATCTGGTACGGCTGATGCTTTCCGGCAGCGCCGAGCCGCGCCTTGCTGAGGCGTTCAGGGCGGTCGCCCGAAAGGGCGCCGATCCTCAGGCACCGGTGGCCGCCGCCCGGCAGATCCTGGCCGCACTGCCGGATTCGTGCGCACCGGGACTGCCGATGCGGGTACTGGCCGCCTTCGGTCCGGGTGCTGCTGCCGCAGTGCCGGAACTTGTTGCCAGGCTCGAAGGGGCCGAGAACGACACTCCGGACTCCACGATCTACGTTCTGGGACGGATCGGGCCAGCCGCAGCAGCCGCGGCCGCGCTGCTACGGCAGTACCCGACGCAAGGCGCGACGCTCGCCCTTCTCAAAGTCACGTCGGACCGGGCGGTGGCCGAACGGTACCTTGCCGGCCGACCGGAACAACTTGGCCGGGACGGCATCGCGTCGGCGCTGCTGACCTGGCTGACCCAGCACGGCGGGCTCACCACCCGCCAGCACAAGCAACTGCGGAGCCTGTTTCGAGTTCCCGGCTCCGGGCAGTTGAACTCAGCCGGCGCAATATGGCTGCATGAAGGTCCCGCGGTAGCCGCTGAACTACTGGAGGTTCTCCCCGGGTACCTGTCCGACGACCTGTACGGGCCCAAGGCGCTGCAGGTCTTCACCGCGATGGGGTCACACGCGGGGCCGGTACTCGACCGGCTTGATCGATTCATAGCCTCCCGGCATCGGGCCGGGCCGAGCCTCGGCAGCGAAGACGCCGAGATGCGCGCGGACGAAACGCTGCTCGCCGCCACCATCGCCGCACGTCAGAAGATCACCGGATGAGTCGGTAGGGCGTCCCGGGCTCAGGCCGCGGCACGCCCTTCGCACCTCCGCTTCCAGCCGCGATCCACGCCCGGACCGGGCCGCCGTCACGGCTGGTGGACGACCACGACGAGCCGACGTGCTGTCGTGCCGATGTGAGTGCGTTCGATCATGGGGTGTCGACAGTATACGACGGCAAGTAACAGGGACACTCGGCGACCCGCCGGAAACAGCTGATAATCCGATCAGGTGACCGCGAGTACCACCAGACGGCGCAATTTGCGTTGCACCGCACAGAAAAAAGTCGGGAATGCAGGTCTTGCGCCGTTTGCTGCTCGCTTCATCCGCCCCAGTCAAGAAGTTCCTCCAGGACCCACTTGATTGGCTTGGATAGTGTTGTGGGCAGTGAGCGAATCGACACTTGCTACGATCCTGCGAGGACATCGTGAAGCCCGATTTGATCTCTGCGTTGACAGCCGTAGCGGCGCTTGGTGTCAATGTGATCTTCTTGGTGTTCGTGATCAAGCAACTACGCCTGCTGCAATCACAGATCACTAATACAAGTGAAACTTTTGCCCTGGAACAGATTCGGATCAAGCGTCAGTCAACGCTTGAGCACCTCGCCACGACCATGAGCCATCGCCAGGATGTGGCCAAGGAAGTTCCTCCCGACACTGACCCGGTTGCTGTCCGTGACTTCTGTAAAGATGCAGACTCGAACAGTCCGAACGGACGCTTGCTGCGCAACTACCTCAATTACTATGAAAACCTAGCTAGCGGCATCAACTGCGACGTATTCGATATTGACGTAGTCGCGAGAACGTCCGGAACAATCATTGTTCGAGTGTTCGACGCATACAAAGAATTCATCTACCGGATTCGCAAAGCAACCGGGCATTCTCTTGCCTACTCCGAATTAGAAGAGCTAGCTGAGAAACTCCGCCCGCGGCTCAAGCGTCTATTTGAAGCAGACACCCGCCGGGCTGACGCTTTTCATGGTGGGGCCGTCGCCATCAACAGCACTTCCGCGCCAAGAAGCAGGATCCAGTAGTGTTCACCCAGCTTTCGCGGTCACTGGGGCAAACATGAGGCCCTCCATTCGGATGGCACGGATGCGATCAGCAGGCTCTTAGCGATCACTGCATCCGGATCTGACGCGATCCGGGCTCGGCCGGCGCCGCCGTCACGGCCGGTGGTTGCCAGCTCCGGAACCGGCGTCTTGTCCTTCCGACGAGAGAGCGCCTCGGTCGCAAACTACTGAGCCTGCCGCGGCCCGCTCTGATGAGAGCGTGAAGTGCAGAAGACTGGTCGGCGCGCCTCCAAACTCAGCGCCTTCCTCTGAATCGATCATCCGAAAACCCAGGCGCCGAAGGATCCGGACTGATCGCACATTAGCCTCGAAAGCTCGGGCTCTGATCTCCCTGAGCTGGAGTTCGACAAAGCCATAGCGCACGCTTGCTGCAGCTGCACCCAGGCCAAGCCCGGTACCCCAGCGATCACGGACGCCGATGAGGAACCCCAGCTCGCGATGTACTGGGCTTTGGCCATGAAAGTCGACATACCCGACCAGTTCCTCCGACTCGAAGACACCAAGACGAAGGTGGCCCACCGGGGGAGCCTGGATGAGTTGCCGATGGTGGCTCTCGTACTCATCAAGAGACGAACGCGGAGTCCAATCCGCCTCCCGAACGAATCCGGGGACCAGCGTCCACGCCGCGATGGTCCGAGCATGTTCTGGCACGAGAGCCCGAAGTGCAACACCGGCATGAGAGGGACCCTGCACACCGCGAGCCTACGATCACCCGCGGAAGTCAGGAAAGTACGACCCGCAGTGCGGCACGACGGCGCTCACTCTCTTGCCGCAGATAGCGCCCGTCCCGCGGCGTGTTACGGCCGGTTCCCGCTGCGGCATCTGGTCGCGTCGAGCCGCCGGGGCACCGCTCGGTTCTCGCGTGGTTTACGGTTAGCTGTCCGCCCAGCGGCCCTTTTCATGAACGCTGGCCTCCGCCGATCCGGTTCGGCCGTTAGGCATCCCCGCCCATACATTACGTCATAGCATTGGGCGACTACAGGAGGGGCAGCCTTCGCGGTCCTTGCACGCTGGATTGTGCCTGACGGCGCAAGGTGCCCCTTGCGGGGTCGAACTGGCCATTGTCGGCATCTCGACATTCGTATCCACTGTAATCCGACTATTTCAATCTGAGAGAAGGCACGAATGTCCACCACGCTTGTGGCGTCAAGCCTGGCTGCTGCTGCCATGGCTGCTGGAGCCGCAGCCCCCGCCCAGGCCAGCACCTCTTACGCCGCCGCGCAAGAGGCCAGCGTGGTGACAGCTCCAAACTTCAACGCGACTGGGAACTGGAGTTTGTATCAGGCGAATGGCCCTGTTGTGAGGCTCAACCTCACACAGGACTCCAACGGGAAACTCTACGGAACTGCGCGGTGGGACAATGACATGTCGACCGTTAACGACGGTGCCGTCACCGACTCGAATATTGCCTTCAGCGTCCATTGGGGCAACGGCGGCCGTGGCCGGTACGTAGGCTCGCTGACCTTCGACCGGCGGCTGTCCGGTTCGGTGTACAACCCCTTCAATCCTTCTGAGCAGTCCACTTGGTTGACCAGCCGAACATTCTGAGCAAGCAGACTGTGATTGCATGGTCGCCAAAGGTAGTGCACCCCGCTTATTCCGCGGTTCCGCGGTTCCGCTGATTGGCGGCATGCAGCTCAATCTGAATGCCCATCCGCCGATAATCCAGGACACTGATTCCGACGCCCTCTCCTGCCGCAGACAAGGTGTGCTCGCCTCAGCCACCGTCACCGTGCGTAAACGATGGGGCGGACCGGCGACGTCTGAGCGGGTCTCGTTCGGGGTGGAGCCCAACTCGCGAATAAACCAGCCGGGGACGGGTTGTCCGCAGGGCGACGGTGCTCAATATCTCACAAGCCTGACCGCCAGGCATGCCACGACAGCCGTCAGGTGCGCGTTGAGGAAGAGCTGGAACTCGTAGGGCGGGTTGTCCGCGCTCACCGCGTACCCCAGACGTAAAGGCTTATCGCCGAGCGATCGTAGTGCCTCGACGGCCGCCGAAAGGCCGATCGTCTCGATGCCGGCTTCTCGGACCTGCGCTTCCCGGATCTGATAGATCCACGCAAGCTCGGATGCCGGTACCAGCGTCGAGTAAACACGCCATCGCCTGCCGTACAGAATCGCCTGCCGACACGCGGCCAGCAATTCGTCCTCCGAGTCGAGCAGGCAAAGGAGGCGGTCGAAGTCCACCCGCGGAATCTACGCCGCATCCCTTGAGTGGACGACACGCCGACGCCCTCATCTGCTCCGAGCGTTCGTGGTGGCCGGCACCCACGCTGGTGCCGGGTTCAGTGCGGCCCTCGCATCACTCGGGTGCGCTGCTGATGAAGGCCTCCGGCCGGCACAGCACGGTGATTCGATACGACAGACCGACGTTGGACCAGATCCGGCCCCGCAGCGTGAGGCAGATGCCGACCCGGTCTTCGTGTTCCGGGTGCTCGAAGAAATCCGCACTTGGGTCCGCGATGGCGCCGACCAGCCCTTGTGAGCCCTGCGTGGTGCCCGGCACCTGAAGCAGTCCGACGACGATCTGGATCTCGGCGTCGTCGAGCTCGCTGACGGTGTACCAGTGGGTGTCAGGCAGAAACAACTGCGAGTCGACAGCACGCCGCTGGTAGTTCGGTCCCATCATCCCGGATGCCGGGTCGGGGATGTCACCGATCCAGGCCGTCCCTGCGAAGTCGGTGCGCAGCCGCTGGGCATCGGAGCGGAACTCCGTCACGAGCGTGTCGAGACGAGGCTGGGCGACGAGGTGCACGGATGCGTCGGTCATGATCGAATTCTAATCGGGCCGGTGACAACCAACGTGGCCACGGTGACCTTCCGGACCGGGCACGCCCCTGGCCCGCCGACCAGGGCTATTGCGTGTTCGGGTAGCTGCTGGTCACGGCCGTGATGAGGTCGGATGGACGGCGGTCGGCGCGTCGGTTGGCGCGGGCGATGTTGGTTTCGCCGTTGATGCGGTGCCAGCCGATCGCGGTGTTAGGCAGTGTCGCCATGACGGCGGGTCCGGTGCCGGTCCGGGCCTGATGAAGATCCTCACGGAACGTGAGCGTCTCTGACGTTATGGACCTGATTCTCGATCAGCCACTCCGATCTGGCCCACTTCTGCAGGTCAGCAGGCTGAGCGTCGACAGCGGGCAGGGACGTGACCAGATAGGCGGTCTCCCGGCTGGTTTTGCCCTCGACGGTGCGGGTCCGGGTGATCCGGACGGCTTGCCGGGCGTGCGGGAACGCGATCCCGCCTGCAGGGTGACGGCCTTGACCGTACGGGTCTCCTTGCGGCCGTGACCACGCTCGCGGGTGCGGTCGCCGACCGGGATCTGCGCCCAGGGAACGGCTTTGAGCTGGGCGTGGAGGGTGGGCTGGTTGCCTTTGGCCTGGAGTAACAGGTGCGCTCCGCGGCGGGTGATCTGCTCGGCGCGGCCGGTCTGGGTGCGCAGGGCGTCGGCGACGAACAGCACCCCGGCAAGGCTGCCCAGCAGGTTCTCCAGGGCGTCGAGCAATGGGGTGAACGACGGGATCTCGTTGCTCTTGGTGTCCACCGTGACCTGGGCGAGGACGATGCCGGTGCTGGTGTCCAGCGCGGACAGCAGGTGCACCTGACGGCCGTCGGCCAGCCGGGCACCCCGCAGCGTTTTACCGTCGACGGCGATCACGGTCCGGTAGCGGCGCGGCCGCGCCACGTCAAGTGGCGGTCTTCGGACCCGGAGCCAGCCGGCCAGCACGTGGCTGACCAGTGCGTCGTCGAGTCGGGTCAGCAGCCGCAACACTGTAGTGCCGGCCGGCACGCCCCGGTCGAACCCGAGTCGCTGCCGGTCGGACTCGTCGAGGTCGTACAGCCAGTCGGCGATCGCCGTGAAAGGAAGTAGCGCCGGCCAGGACCGCGCAGACCGCGACGGCCAGTAACGATGCCAGCGGATATCGCACCCCGCGCGGGTTACGCGGGTCCGGGACCAGGCTCGCGGCGGGCCAGGAGCCCGCCGCGTTTACCGGCGGTGACCGGCGGTGGTGGCGTGTCAATGCGAGGGGTTGTCACGGTCAGTACGGAGATCAGAGATGATGCCATCGGTGAGTGGAGTCCTCGGTGGTCGTGCAGTGTGAAGAACTCCATGATCACCTTGAGGTGGCTTCACGCACGAGCTCTGGCCCACCTACAAGTCACTGCTGGCCCCACTTCCCGACCTTGCGATGCTTGATCACTAACGCTCAGTGGCCCCACCTTCTCGGCCAGCCACGGGCGGCGGCCCTGGTCGCGTACCGTGTGCTGGCCCGCTCTCGGGTGGGGCCAAAACTCGTCCGCAGCGATTCTGGCTCGGACACGGTGGGGCCATCGTTCTTCCGAAGGTGGGGCCACCGTTCGCTCTCCGAGCCATTGAGGGCTTCACCCGCTCGATCCGCCTCCATATGGGCCGATCACTCGACATCATCCCAGGTCAGAGCGTCCGCTCGCGAGAACGCAACGGCCCTGCGGGATGGGCTGCCCACGGTGCACATCACCGAGGCCGCACACTGGCATCCCCGCCGCGAGAACGACCCGGCCGTGGTCTGGCGGCGCCGCCTGCTCTTCGACGTGGCCGTCGACGATCACGCCTGACTGTGGTAAGTGCGTTTGCCGCTGGAGCGGAGGTTGCCGGTCCGGTCGTAGGCGCGATTCTTGGCGATGAACTTCTTTCCGTGTTCGGCAGGGCGGACATTGAAGGTGAAGGAAGACGGTCGCGGTCATCGCACCAGCGATTCGTCGATTTGGAGCGGTGGGGTCCAGATCACGGTGATCAACCGCTCGCCGGGTGCCGCGGGCACGCCGGTGGGCGGTTGCGGCACGCCCTGTGGCGTGACCGGCGCCGAGGGGTCGCTGGCCGCCGAGGTCCCCGCGGTGGTGCCGGTGGTGACGGTGACCGTGTAGGCGGTGCCGTTGGCCAGCCCGGTGATCGTGCAGGTCGTCGCGATACCCGTGCAGGTCTGCCCACCCGGCGACGCGGCCGCGGTAAAACCGGTCAAGGTGCCGTCACCCAGATTTGCCGGGGCGGTCCAGGACACCACGACCTGCTGGTCACCGGCCGCGGCGGTCACCCCGGTCGGGGGCTGCGGGCCGGCCGGCATCGAGGGGAACGGCGACACGGCCACCGGAGCCGGCAGGTACAGGTCAACGCCGTCGCCCAGCTGACCGGAGGCACCTTTGCCCCAGCAGTAGGCCACGGTGTCGCTGCCCAGCCCGCAGGTATGGTCACTGCCCGCGATGACCTCGGTGAAGGTCACTCCGGTGGCCGGGGCGTTGACCGCCACCGGGCTCAGCCGGTCCGTGGTGCCGCCGTCGCCCAGCCGGCCGGAACTGGCGGAGCCCCAGCAGTAAGCCTTGCCGTCGCTGCCCTGCCCGCACGTGTGGTGGTAGCCGGCGGCAGCCAGCTCGGTGAAGGTCACTCCGGTGGCCGGGGCGTTGACCGCCACCGGGCTCAGCCGGTCGGTGACGCTGCCGTCGCCCAGCTGGCCGTACCTGCCGGAGCCCCAGCAGTAGGCCTTGCCGTCGCTGCCCAGACCGCACGTGTGGCGCTCACCGGCGGCGGCGAGCTGGGTGAAGGTGACCCCGGCGGCCGGGGCGTCGACCGCCACCGGACTCGACCGGTCCGTGGTGCCGCCGTCACCCAACTGGCCGGAGCCGCCGGAGCCCCAGCAGTAGGCCTTACTGTCGCTGCCCAGTCCGCACGAGTGTTCCTCACCGGCGGTGAGCTGGGTGAAGGTCACCCCAGCGGCCGGGGCGTCCACCGCCACCGGATCCGACCAGCCTGCGGTGCCGCCGTCACCCAACTGACCGTGATTGCCGCCGCCCCAGCAGTAGGCCTTACTGTCACTGCCCAGACCGCACACGTGATATCCGCCGGCAGCGAGTCGAGTGTAGGTGACCCCGGGGGTCGGGGCGTCCACCACCACCGGAGTCGACCCGTTCACACCGCCGCCCCGGCCCCAGCAGTAGGCCTTGCCGTTGCTGCCCAGCCCACACGTGAAGAACCGGCCGGCGGTGAGCTGGGTGAAGGTCACCCCGGCGGCCGGGGCGCTCACCGCCACCGGACTCGACCGGTCCGTGCTGCCGCCGGTGCCCAGTTGGCCGGTGTTGAGAAGGCCCCAGCAGTAGGCCTTGTTGTCGCTGCCCACCCCACAGGTGTGGTCGGTGCCCGCGGTGAGCTGGATGAAGGTCACCCCGGCCGCCGGGGCGTCCACCGCCACCGGACTCGACCGGTCGATGGTGTTGCCGTCGCCCAGCTGACCGGAGCCGCCGGAGCCCCAGCAGTAGGCCTTGCTGTCGCTGCCCAGCCCGCACGTGTGCAGGTCGCCCGCGGTGAGCCGGGTGAAGGTCACTCCGGCGGCTGGGGCGTTCACCGCCACCGGGCTCGGACCGTCCGCGCCGCCGGCCGAGCCCCAGCAGTAGGCCCTACTGTCGCTGCCCAGCCCGCAGGTGTGAAACCGGCCGCCGGTGAGCTGGGTGAACGTCACCCCGGCGGCGGGGGTGTCCACCGCCACCGGGCTCGACCGGTCGATGGTGTTGCCGTCGCCCAGCTGACCGGAGCCGCCGGAACCCCAGCAGTAGGCCTTGTTGTCGCTGCCGAGCCCGCATGTCTGGTCGCTGCGTGCGGTGAGCTGGGTGAAGGTCACCCCGGCGGCCGGGGCGTTCACCGCGACCGGAGTCAACCGGTTCGTGGCACCGCCGTCGCCCAACTGACCGGCGCCGCCCCGGCCCCAGCAGTACGCCTTGCTGTCGCTGCCCAGCCCGCAGGTGTGGCCGTAGCCGGCAGCGAGCTGGGTGAAGGTCACCCCGGCGGCCGGGGCGCTCACCGCCACCGGAGTCGACCGGCTGCTGGTGCTGCCGTCGCCCAGCTGACCGGAGCCGCCGGAACCCCAGCAGTAGGTCTTACTGTCGCTGCCCAGCCCGCACGTATGGTCGGTGCCGGCGATGAGCTGGGTGAAGGTCACCCCGGCGGCCGGGGCGCTCACCATCACCGGAGTCAGCCGGTCGGTGGTGCCACCGTTGCCCAGCTGACCGTAGTAGCCGGAGCCCCAGCAGTAGGCCCGGCCGTTCCCGCCCAGGCCACACGTGTGGGCCTGGCCGGCGGTCACCTGCACGACCGGGACGGCCGGGGTGACCTGCGGCTGAGCCGCAGCCGAGCCGGCCGTCATCGCGGCCGACATCGTCGCCGCCCCGATCATCGATACGATCCACCTCAGCACACAGCCGAGACCATCACAGCACCGGAGCCCGCTGATCGGCATCCACCAAAGACATCCCCATTCGGGTGGATTTCCACTGAAGGCCTCGGAGCGGTGGCGAGTTCGGTGTAAATCTCCCGGCCGCTTTGGTTGCCCATGATCGCGGATTTCAATTGATCGGCCAGCTGCTGGTCACGGTGGTGATGAGGTCGTGTGATCGGCGGTCGGCGCGTCGGGTGGCGCGGGCGATGTTGGTGGCGCCGTTGATGCGGTGCCAGCCGATTGCGGTGTTACGCAGGGTGGCCATGACGGCGGGTCCGGTGCCGGTCCTGGCTTGATGTAGGTCTTCACGGAAAGTGACGTCTCTGACGTTGTGGACCTGGTTCTCGATCAGCCATTCCGCTCTCGCCCATTTCTGCAGGTCAGCGGGTTGAGCGTCGGCGGCGGGCAGGGATGTGACCAGGTAGGCGTCTCGCGGCTGGTCGTGCCGTCGATGGTGCGGGTGCGGATGATCCGGACGGCCTGCTGGGCGTGCGGGAACGCGATCCCGCCCGGGGTGTGCAGGGTGACGGCTTTGACGGTGCGGGTCTCCTTGCGGCCGTGCCCGCGGTCGCGCGTGCGGTCCCCGACCGGGATCTGCGCCCACGGTAGCTTCTTGAGCTGCGCGGACAGGGTCGGCTGGTTGCCCTTGGCGTGCAGGAGCAGGTGTGCTCCTCGGGCGGTGGTCTGCTCGGCGTGGCCGGTCTGGGTGTGCATGGCGTCGGCGACGAACAGGATGCCGGTCAAGCTGCCGAGTACGGTCTGGACGGCGTCCAGCAGCGGGGTGAAGGCTGGGATCTCGTTGCTCTTCGTGTCGACGGTGACCTGGGCCAGGACGATACCGGTGCTGGTGTCCAGGGCGGACAACAGGTGCGTCTGCCGGCCGTCGGGCAGGCGGGAGCCCCTGAGTGTCTTACCGTCCACGGCGATCACGGTCCGGTAGCGGCGCGGACTGCTGGTCACCGACGGTGTCCGGGAACGTAACCAGCCGGCCAGAACGCTGCTGATCAGGGTCGCGTCGAGGCGGATCAGCAGCCGCCACACCGTGGTGCCTGCCGGTATGCCCCTGGTGAATCCCAGCCGTCGCCGGTCGGTTTCGTCCAGGTCGTACAGCCAATCGGCGATCGCGGTGAACGAGGTCGCCCCGGCCAGGACCGCGCAGACCGCGACGGTCAGCAGGGCCGCCAGGGGATACCGCACTCCGTGAGGGTCGCGAGGGTCCGGGATCACGCTGACGGCTTCGAGAAGTCCCGGATGTTCACCATCGGTGATCGGTGTTGGTGGAGTGTCGCCGTCGGGGGTTGTCACGGTCAGTGCGGAGATCAGGGATGATGCCATCTGCGGGTGGAGTCCTCGGTGCGTGAAGTCCTAGAGAAACTCCATGATCACCTTGAGGGCTTCACCCGCTCCAAACGCCTCCATATAGGCCAATCACCCGGCATCATCCCAGCTCACCGGCTCGCCGAGCGAGAACGCAACGGCCCTGGTCGGATCCCCTTCGGCATGCGACGATCAGTAGCATTCTCCCGCATCGGGAGTCGCTATTCGTTTCTGCGTGGAAATTTGAACACAAATGGTGGATTCAAGGCACGTCACGCAACGGTGTTGTGTTGAGCGGAACCACTACTGACCTGCTTCAGCTTCCGGCGGTCGTCGTCGGCTGGGCGGAGGGAGCCAGTCTGAACGATATCGGCCGTGCCGCGCCCTTCGACCTCCTGACCGGACGTTTTGAGATACCGTGCGGCGACCCCGCCGACATCATTGCCGCGGAGTGGCAATGGCTGCTCAAAGATGCCCGGCAATCTTGCTGGCCCGAGTACCAAGCATTGATCGAAGTAGCCTACGGGGAGCCAAGAATGCGAGCGCTATACCCCTACACCAGTCACTGGGCGCTGAGCTTCTCCGCAACCTCGTACCCGTTCACGCCCAGCTTTGCCACTCTCCTGGCCTCCCATGAAGGCGAGTATTCTCTCAAGGAATGGTGGAACGGCCCGACGCTGGCTCGGGTCGCCACCGCGACGGAAGCGATCGCATGGGCAATTAATCGCCTTCCAGACCACTTCGATCCAGCGAACGATCGAACGCGAGACAACAACTGATCCGCGGCAGACTCACATGCTGCCGATGGTGTGCAGGCCCACTCGTTTCGGCGCCATGGTCGCGTCTGCTCACCGATGGTGTGTCGGCGCCTGGGTCCGACGCTTTGCGGTCGGTCCGGTAGCCGGCCAGGACGCCCGGTACGCTGTGGATCATGGCGGAAAGTGAGGGAGCGCGCATCCTGCGGCACAAGGCGCGGCATGACGGGTTGGTGCCGTCGCACGGGCAGCGCCAGGAGGTCGCCGATGCCATCAGCCGCCATATCACCGAGCATTTCGGGCCGGTTGAAGGCGTTCTCCACGAGATCGTGTCGCACCACGTTGCCGTGCACATCTATGTCGTCGAGCCGACCGATCGGCGACCGTTCCGCACGCTGATCACATCGGGGATGAGCGAACTGCCGATGACCGTGCCGCAGGGGCACGGCACCAGCCCTTACGCGGAGCTCGCGATCTGCCTTCCTGCCGACTGGCCACTCGATCAGGAGTCGTTCCGCGACGAGAACGTCTACTGGCCGCTGCGTCTGCTCAAGCAGGTTGCCCGCCTTCCCCATGAGTACGGCACGTGGCTCGGTCCATGGCATTCGGTGCCCAACGGTGACCCCGCCGGGCCGTATGCGCCGGCCACGCCGTTCGCCGGGGTGGTCGTCGTGCCGATGCTGACCGTGCCGGAACAAGCTCAGACCATTGACGTCGGCGACGGCACTCGCATCGAACTGTTCGCCCTGCTGCCGCTGCATCCGGCCGAGATCGTGCTCAAGCGCGAACGCGGAACGAACGCTCTCATCGAGGCGCTCAGCCGGGGCCACATCACCGAGGCATTCGACCCGAACCGGCCTCCGCTCGTCTGACAACCCCTACATTCGGCCGAGGCGTCGCCTGCTAGGTCCGTCATCACTCCGATCGACCTGACCACCGGCATCCGCATCTGCCGCTCTGTGGGCGGGTCTCAGGCAGGCCGCTGTGCGACGATCGCTCCAGCGATTGGAGGATAGCGATCATGGGGACATGGGACGTCGGGCCGTTCGACAACGATGACGCCGCAGACTTTGCCGACGCTCTTGATGATGCGCCGGCGCACGTCCGCATAGAGATGATCGGTTCAGTCCTCGAGCGCGTCGCTGACCCAGCCGACGACGACTCCCGGCTCTCCGACGCCCCGCGTGCCGTCGCCGCTGCAGCGCTGATTGCGGCCCAATACCCAGGCGGGGTCACCGTAGACTCGGCCTACGGCCCGAGCACACCTATGCCGCCGTTCCCCACCTACCTCCGGGACCTCGCCATCAAGGCCTTGGACAGCCTTATTGCGAAGCCGACGTGGCTTGCTGAAGCCTGGAACGCGAGTCCCGACCGCATGAAATGGCGCCTGACTGTCGTTGGTCTGCGTGCCGTTCTGGACCCGCCGCAGCAAGAGACACTCTTTGTTCTTTAGCGCGGGGTGTCGACCTCGACTACCGCGATCCGACCGCCACGAAGCGTCACGTCAAGCAATTATGGGTGCCAGGCGACCGGCGCTCAGGTGACCGATGGTCGGGTGGTGTCGTACGGGTCCCAGTCGAGGGCCCAGAACGCTTCGAGTCCATGGTCGGTGATGTATTGCCGTTCAGTCTCGTGGATCGGGTAGATGCCGGTGATGTGGATGATGTCGTGGCCATCGTGGCCGGGAGGGCTGACGTCGATGTGGCAGTCTTCGCGTTCCAGGGCGATGGGGGCGAAGACGACGAAAGCTGTCATAGGTGATTGCGGAGTCACCGGTTGGCCGAAGCGAATGGTGTTGCCGTAGCAGAACGGGCAGGAACCGCGTAGGCGTTCGGCGAGATGTCCGATCACGCGGGCCCAGCGTTCGTCGTCGGAGTGGACGCTGATGCACAGCTCGGGCCGTCCATGCAGCCAGTCTGGATGGTCGGCCAGGGAAAGGCCGTAGGTCACAGCCGTGTTGAGTCCCTCGGGCAGGTTCTCGTAGGCCATGACGGTGACGTCTTTGAGGCCCTCGTGCGTCGACTCGACCGGGAGAAAACGAGGCTCCACACCGCCGCTGAGCCGGTCGAGATGAGCAAGAAACTTTTCCACGCGCGAGGTCATTGCCGCATTCTCCATCACCCGCCACAGCCGCTGAGCCGCATTATCCCGTGCGGTGTCGTCACCCAAGACCGGCACGCTCATCTGTCGTGATCCGAGCTACCAGGTCGGACTTGGCGGATGACCAGACTCTCGGCAACCTGATGCGCGGCGACGCCCGTAGGTACGCCTACAATCGCGCGATGGATGTGGTGTGGTCCGCGACGGCGCTGGAATCACGCCGTTTCCGCCCCACCCCGGTGCGGTCGGATCCGGCAGAACTGGACAGCCATTTCCGTCATCTTCTTCGGCGTCGCATCCGTGGCTACATCGAGGTCGAAGTTCCGGCGGTCGAGTCTCCGCAGTTAGCCATCGGGTTCCGCGGCGGGTACGCGGTCATCCACCTGCTCGTCATTGCTCCGGTCGAGCAGTCCTTCCTTCTTGCCGGCGACGGCACAGTTCCCGACGAGGCGTACGTCCAGGTCCCGGTCATGGACGAACTGACGCGGTTCATGGGCGACGTGGTCTTGGACGTTCACCGCGCGTGGGACTTGGTCAGCGCCTTCACTCGCACCGGACAGGCCAGCGATGTCGGAGAGTGGCACGCGCTTCAGGCGGGGCCACGGCGTAGTTGAAGATCAACCTTCTTTCAGCTTGGCTACCGGGCGGCTGAGCACTCACATGCCGCGCAGCGTGCAGCGCGACTCCGAGAACGTAACCGTGAGTAGTAGCCCAAACGGGGCGGTGCGAGCGCTCGTAGCTGAGGGTGGCGTGGTCGCACGGCATCCTCTGATTCGGAGATGATCGAGACGAGCGGGCCATGGTGAGGCCGACGAGGCCAACATAGCGTTGGGTCGATTGTGCCTCATATCAAGGAGCAGGGCGTTGGAGAACGAGATCCAGCTGATCAGTGACGGCGATGGTCTGGCGGTCATCGGGAATCCGGCGGCTGTCGATCGGTTCCTGTCTACGGAGCGGCTGCCCTCGAAAGACCTTGGACTGAAGCGGCTCAGCAGTGCCTTCGGTGCCGGCGCAAAGATCGCCAAAGTCGGCGCCGAGATCTCCGAGCAGTCCGGTCGATGGGTTCAACTGTCCGCAGAGTCCGCTGCGGCGATGAAGAAGTACAACCTCATGAGCGGCTCGGAGAATGGTCTCAGCCGCGCCGTGCTCACCGACCACGGCAAGATCACCGGCCTGCTCGAAATCGTGCAAACCCCAAGCGCGATGCTGACCAACCCGGCGATCCTGACCGGCGCCGCCGGACTCATGGCGCAACTCGCTATGAAGCAGACCATGGACGAGATCACCGACTATCTCGCAGTGATCGACGCGAAGGTCGACGCTGTGCTTCGCGCGCAGACCGACGCAGTAGTGGCGGACATGATCGGGGTGGAACTGGTCGTCGACGAGGCGTTGACCATCCGGGAGCAGGTAGGCCGGGTTTCTGAAGTCACCTGGTCGAAGGTGCAGGCCACCCCGGTGCCGCTGGCCCGGACGCAGGCGTACGCATTGCGGCAACTCGACGCCATCGCTGAGGAGTTGGAGACGACCAGCGTCGGTGACCTGGCCACGTCGTCCCGGAAAGCCGAGGTCAAGCTACCGGAATGGCTCGCCGTTCTGGCCCGCTGCTTTCAACTCCAGGACGCGGTTGCCGTACTCGAACTCGACCGCGTACTGGAGACGTCCGTAGAAGAGTTGGAAAGGCACCGCGTTGCCATCCGGATCGCCCGGCAGAAGCGTGTCGAGCTCATCTCCTCCACCGTCCAGCGCCTGGTCGCACGGATGGACGCAGCCGTCGGCACTGCCAACGCGAAGGTGCTGCTGAACCCGACCTCATCACGCGCCGTGGTGCACTCGACCAACCTGCTCGCGACCAAGGTTGTCGACTTCAACAGCCGGCTCGGCATCGTCCGCCACGGGCGATCATGGAGAGCTCGGCGGTGGCTCGACGCAGCCGTGGAAGTGCGCGACAAGGTTCTCGAAACCGGGTCCGAGGTGGGTGTCAAGGTCCTCAGCACCGGAGCTGAGGTGAAGGACATGGTTGTGGAGACCGGATCGGAGGGCGTCAGCGTCGCCAGCCGTTTCGGCGTGCAGGCCCTGGGACGCGCCAGATCGATGATGGGCAGAGTTTCCAACGAGATCACCGAGCGGACCCAGCGGCAACTTGAAAGCAGAACGGAACCTGATCAAGAACGCCCGTAATGGCGCGTCCGAATCTGCCCCTGAATGGTTGCCACCGTCACCCGTACCCAGTCTCTCGGTCTTTGGGGTTTCTTTGGTGGTGCTCTCCATGCTGTTTGCACAGGTCAGACAAGGAGAGACAACATGTTCAGCGCTCGACGGACCGCCTCGGCCCTGATGGCCGCCATCTCGGTTGCCGCCCTCGCCGCCTGCGGCAGCGCCGAGGAAGGCCCCGGCCCGATCTTCGACACCGGGCCTCCCGGCAGCGAGATCTCCGACGAGGTCGCCCTCTCCATCGCCCCCAGGGTCACCCTCACCTTCGACATCACCGGAGCAAAGACCTTCAGCGGTACGACCACCGCGCTCGCACCGTCCGGCGGCGCCCATTTCCTCGAATTCTGCGACGAGTACGCCAAGGGCACCGCCGACAAGCAATACATGGCGGCGGGACTGCTCGACGGACCGGTCGACGGTCACAAGATCACGATGGAGATGTGGATCGCCGACTACGCCGGGCCGGGCACCTACCCCAAGGACCAGCTCGTCGCTCCCGGCTCGCGGCCGAGCATCGCGATCGACAACACCGTCTACGGCACCTGGCCGGACAGCACCGCAAGCAAAGCCACCACCGACGGCAACGGTGGCGGCACCTGGACGTTCAAGAAACTGGCGAAGACCGGTGAGGGCGGCCTGCCCGGCGCCGCCATCAGCGGCACCGTGTCCTGGACCTGCCAGGAACCGGAGAGGCCCCAGCCGAGCGGAGTGGCCGGTCCCTGACCGGTCAGCGCCTTCGCACCGCCCAGCTCGCGGGTCGTGACGGCGTCATTGCCGGGCAAGCTGGCCGACGTCGACCGGCAGAGTTCTGGCCGCCCTGCTCGGCCGGTGTCCCGAACGCGGCGAACTCACGCTCACCAACTCGTGTGTGAGTTCGCCGCGACGGTGACCCACCGCGCCGTCGACACAGGGAGTTTTCGGCCGGGCTGGTCAATGGGGCACGAGTTCGCCGTGTTCGATCGTGACCGCTACGCCGGTTCGAGCGGTTAGGGCCCGCGTGAGCGCGGTGTCCGCGGCCGCGATGCCTTCGGCCGGCGGATGAAGATACTGCCCGATCACGGTGACGCCGTCGAAGTCGATGCTGAAGGAGGCGGCTCCGCTGATCTTGAAGTTTTGGAACTCGCCGGTGCCGGATTCGATGGCGAAGATCTGGTCAGCGGCCCGTTCGAGGTCAGCCATGCTGTATTTGCGCTGCTGGACGGAGATGGGGATGTGCCGGCGCCCGGCCTCGTCGATGATCTGCCGTTGTACCGGGTCTGCCGGCCCGTGCCACACCAGGACGACGGAGCCGTCGACCGGCTCGTTGTTGATACTGGTGACGTAGCCGCTGGTCTTGATACCGGGCAGGCCTTCGGTCCAGCCCCTCAGATCGACGAGCAGTTCCTGGCGCTGCCAGAACGCCGCGTCGAAGCTCGTCGCGGCACTATCAGGCTGCTTGAGGGGCGGCTCGCTGACCGCGGCCGTCGCAGCGTGCGCTGCGGCGACACCGGTGACAGCCGTGAGAACAACACTTGCGGATATCAGGAATCGACGGCGCTTCGTCAGGCCGGCACCGGGCTTCATACCGGCCGGTGACTCATCCGGGCTCGCCGGCTCAGGATGTGCCGGACCGGCATTGTGGAAAGTCATGTCGTTCCTTTGATCGCCCTGGCGCGGGTGGATCGGGATGGTAGCGCGGGTTTCGTTAATCCGTTATGGCGCGTTTAGTGCGCCGATGCCGTAACCGGACGTCAGTGCTTTCGCGCCGACGCACGTCCGCCTGAATGGCTTGAAGGTGGAGGCGAACAGCCGATAGCGGCAATCGCCCGCTCGGCCACCCAGAAGGCATATCCGATGACACAGTTGCCCCAAGATCGCCTCTACTCATTAGCCGCACTTCGCTCATGACCCCTGCGTCCGGCTGAGTCGTCCGCGTTGATCGAAGCCGCCATCGGCCCTGTCGGGCACATCAACCGCATCATTCTGCGAATGGGCCACGACCGCTGGATGCTTCGGTGGTCCTTAAGACTCACCTGGTCCGGGACGTTCGTGGCAGACGAGTGCGCTGGACGGGGCTGCCGTGCAACCGAAGCGGCGACCCTGGTCGACGGGACTTCCGGTCGGCCGGGCGAATCTCGCTGTCGATGGCTTTCAGGGGTCTGTTCGGCGCTGCTAAAGCTGAGGTTGACACGGCAACCGGTCCTGTCTCCTGGATCGCCTGGCCCCGTAGCGCGGCCTGGGTTGTCATCTCGACCACCAAGCAACCATCAGAAGGGGTCATTTCGTGGCCTTTCCGCGTCTCCTCACCTCCTCCATCGCTGCGAGCATGCTCTGCATGACTGCGGCTTTGGCCGTCCCATCCGCTGCCGGTGCGAACCCCGACGACACCGTCACCGCAGCCGAGACTGTTGCGGCGCTGGCCGACACCGGCGTCGCGATGGCGGCCCCGGCACCGGCGGCCTCCGACGTGGACAGCGCCGCGCAGAACGTCTCGGTCGATGTTCCCCGCAACCCCGACGACGGCGTCGACGTGAAACTCGACAACGGCACGAAAGTCACCATCGACCTGCCGAACGGCACCGACGGGGCGGGCAAGTTGATCGGCCCGAGCACCGTCGCCTACGCCGGCACCGACGGCACCTCCGACGTGGTCCGGGTGACCAGCGGTGGCCCGCAGATGTTCAAGGTCATCGCCAACGCCGACGCTCCGGAGCAGTTCGTCTACCCCAGCACGCTCGGCGTTCCGACGATCCTCGAGGACGGCAGCGTCCTTTACACCGACGCGTCCGGCAAGCCCGTCCAGGCGCTACCCGCACCGTACGGCAGCGCCGCGGACAACACCGCGCTGACCGGCGTGCACTACAGCGTCGTCGGCGGCGAACTGGCGCTCAACGTGCCGCACCACGGCTCCGGTCTGGCCTACCCGCTCGCCGTCGACCCGCTCTGGCTCGTCGTCACCCCGGCTGCTGTCGTCGCCGCAACTCAGGCCGCGTTGTGGTCCTGCGGGCTCGGCTGGCTCGCCGGCAGCGCCTGGCAGGTCGTGTGGAACGGCTATGTGTGGCGTGAGGTGGTGAAGGCCGGCGCACAAGGCTGCGTCGAAGGCGTCATCGGCCGATTCGTGCCCTGGTCCCTTGCCAAGAAACTGATCAAGCGATAGCGAACTCTCTCGGCACCAGGCCCCCAACTGATGCGCTCGTCCACTGCGCTGATCAGGGCCGGTTCGGCGGGCGCCAGTGTTCTGGCGTCCGCCGAACCGGTACGACTCAGCCTCGGAGAGCCGTCGGCGGAAGCTGGGACGTCATCGATTTATGTGTTGCCGGGATTGGACGGGCTTGGACAAAGGCGTCCCGCTCGACGGCCGGATCACGGGGCGGGGTGGGCCATGGTGAGGTCGGCGTAGACGACGATGTTGTCCTCGTAGTGGCCGGCATCGCGGTCGAAGTCGCCGCCGCAGGTGATCAGGCGAAGTCCGGCGTGGTTGATCGGGCCGTAGACGGCGTCGGTGGGGAACTGTGCTTTGGCGTAGCGCTCGACCTTGACCACGGTGAACATGGCCGTACTGCCGTCTTCGCGGTTGACGTTGACGGAGTCGCCGCGTTCGAGGTCGGCGAGCCGTTGGAAGGTGCCAGGCTGTTTCTTGTAGTCGACGTGGCCGGCGAGTACGGCCGGGCCGAGGGCGCCCGGGGTGGGTGCCCTGGTGTACCAGCCGACGGCCTGGGCGTCGGTGGGGACCTGCATGGTGCCGTCGGTCTGCTGGTCGAGGCCGATCAGCGGTACGTCCACGTCGAGGGCGGGGATGACGACGCGGGTCGGGTTCGACGTCGCCATCAGTGGTCCGGTGGTCAGCTCGCCGGTGCCGGCGGGGGTGCCGCTGGAGCTGGGCGGGGATGCGGTGCCGGCGAGCGGGATCTGGTTCGACTGTTGCCGGCCGCCTTGCGTGAGTGCGGCGACGCCGATGAGGCTGAGGACCAGGACGGCCGCTGAGAGCGCGTAGCGCCCCCAGCGGGTCCCGGCCGGCTGCGCAGTGCCGGTGTCGGTCATGGTCGGTCAGGCCAGGCGGCGGCGGGCGATGACAGCGCCGGCGGCGCCGAGCAGGGCGATGCCGCCGAGGGCGTACAGCGGGGTGGGGTCGTGCCGGGTGCTGCCGTCGCCGGTGTCGACGCCGCCGACCGGGACCGAGCCGGCTGCGGCGCCGGTGACCATGCCGCACAGGGCCGGGTCGGTGGCCTCCTGCGGGATGCCGGTGAGACCGGCCGACTTGGCGAGGGTGGATTCGCCGAGTCCGTCGAGGTCGTACATGTCGTTGTTGTTGGCGTCGATGCCGTGCTGCACGACGTGCAGGTCCGTGAGGTGTTTGATCGTGCCGGCCGGCAGGTCGGCGGCCGGGATGACGCGGTCGTACGACAGGTTGCCCTTGGCGTCGGCGGTCGGCATCCGGTCGATGGCCAGGCCGCTCTTGGGGGTGGTGTCGCCCTTGGTGGTCAGTGAGATGAAGATGTTGCCGTAGTCGGGCATGCCCTCTTCGGTGCTGACGTAGCCGTTGCCGTCGGCGTCGGCGGACATGTCGGGGCAGTGGAAGTCCATGCCGTCGGTGGAGCCGTGCAGGTGCTGTGCGTGCGGTGAGTTCGGGACCAGGCCGGTGGACCGGATGCTGACCTTGAGGTCGCCGTCGGACATGGCGGTCAGGGTGGCGGTGCCGGCGGCGCCGGAGTGGTTGAGCGGGTCGAGCTTGACGTGGACGCTCTCGTCGGCATGCGCGGCGGTGGGCACGGCGAGCAGGATCGCTGCCGCGGCGGGCACTGCCAGAAGGGTGCGGGAGAGTTTCACGAGGTGCTCCTTGCTGAAGGGTGGGGCTTTCCGTCAGCAGGGATTCGTGGCCGAACGTCGCTCAGATTGGTCCGGATGGCGGATTTCTTTTCGGTCATTTTCGTGGACCCGGGATCGTCCAGGTCGCCGTTGGCCGGGACGAGTCGCGGAACCCGGTGACCAGGGTGCGCTGGATGGGCAGGTCGAGACTCCAATCGGCGTCCCGGGTGGTCCAGGTCAGCGCATAGGAGCGATCATCGCCGGCGGCAAGCAGCATCCGGTACGTGTGCAGGCGCGGCCCGGTTCCCGGCTGCCACGAGTACTCCCAGTCGGCTCCGCCACCGATGACCAGCAGCAGTCCCATGCTGACCTTGCGGTAGCCGGGCGGCGTGTCCCGTTCGGCGTCCTGCCACCGGCGCAGCGGCCGGCCGTCGAGCGGGCCGCCGGCCTGGACGGTGAACGACCGGACGCCGCCGGGATCACCGAAGCACACGTCGCCGCCGTCGGAGCCGCGATGCCAGCCGCGCGGAACAGGCAGGGCGAACCCGGCGGTGTCGACATGCCACAACCAGCCCTCGGGCAGCGAGATCGGCGCCTCCGATCCGGAGTCGCTCACCGGTTGCGACTCGGCGGTGGGGCAGGCTGTCATCGGGCTGGCGACGGCCACCGGCGCGGGTGACGGCGCTGCGGCAGCATCGTCGCCGCGGTTGTCGTTGGCAAGGACCGCTGCGATGGCTCCGGTGGCCACGACGGCCGTGGCCACGCCGACGATGAGCAGGCCACGCCATCGCGGTGGTACGGCCTCCACGGGCGGTACGGGAACGGGCTCCGCGGGCGGGGCGGACACCACCGGCGCGGCGGCGGACCGATAGTGCACGGCCTTGCCGGCCGGGCGGCGCGGTGCCGGCACGGCGTGGACCCCGACGGCCCGCCGGGTCAGATCCCGCAACTGCGAACGGGCGGCGTCCGCGGTCAGCCGCTGCTGCGGGTCGGTGAGCAGCAGACCCGCGATGACGGTGTGCAACGGGCCCGGGCGTTGCGGCGGATCCGGAGGCCCGCTGAGCAGGGCCTCCAGCGAATCTTCGACCTTCGGCCGGGCGTACGGCGGCCGGCCCTCCACCGACATGTAGAGGGTGGCGCCCAGTGACCACAGGTCGGCCTCCCGGCTGGACACGCCGTCGCGCAGCCGTTCCGGGGCGAGGTAACGCGGTGATCCCAGCAGCGGCTCGTCCTGCCCGGCCGGGACGGCGACGAAGGTCGCCAGCCCGAAGTCGGTGAGCACGACCCGGCCGTCTTCGGCGATCAGCACGTTGTGCGGTTTGACATCGAGGTGCAGCACACCGGCGCGATGCGCGGCGTCCAGCGCCTCCAGCAGCGTCAACCCGATCCGGGCGGCGTGCCGGTGCGCCAGCGGGCCGTCACGGGTCACGATGTCGTGCAGCGAGCGCGACGGCACGTACTCCATGACGATCCACGACCGGCCGGCCGCACGGACCACATCGAAGACCCGGATCACGTTGGGGTGATCGAGGCGGGCCGCGGCCCGGGCCTCCCGGACCGTGTTGCGCAGGATCTCGGTCCGGTCGAGGTACGGCAGCGCGTCCGGCGCCAGGACCTCCTTCACCGCGACCTCCCGGTCCAGCAGGTCGTCGTGAGCGCGCCACACCCGGCCCATGCCGCCGGACCCGGCCAGGGCGATCAGCCGGTACCGGTCGGCCACCACCAGGTCACGGGCCTGTTCCCCGACGCCGTCGTCGTTCTCCGGTTCCACGCGTCACCGTCTTCCTGCGCATCGACCACCCGACATGCAGGGATTCGGAGCCGACGAGCCGGTGGATCGGCCGTTCGGGCGGCTACTTCGATCGCCGTCCACCGGAGTGCTTGCCGGCGATCTGTGAGGACCCCGCCGAGCGATGCCCCTACTCGGTCGAACCCGGATCGCCGCAGGTGTCGCTGACGCTCTCCGACGGCACGACGATCCGTCCGCGCGCGACCGCACGCTGACGACGTGTCGGCGCACCGCCAGCCAGGGACTTCTCCGTGATGTGCTTAAAAGAGTCACACTCTAGGTTTTCCCCGCAGACACAGATCTTCTGTGCATAGCGTTGCTGCGGGAGTCCATGTGGATGAAGAGATGCCAGCGGATTCGCGGCCTCCGCCGGAGGGCAGGCCAGAGGTCGGCGCGGGCCTGGCCGCAGCGCCTCACGTTCTGGTCGTCGTTCTGATGTGCATGGGCGTCAACAGCGCGGAGGGGAGCAGCCGTGGGTATGCGGGGCTCTACGGCTTGCTTGAGCTGTTCATAGTGCCGTCAGCGCTTGTCGTCGCCTTGGTCGTCAGAGGGATTCCGCGGTTCCGGTCATGGTCGGCGCCGATTGCGGCCGTGACGACGGTCTGCGCCGTGGTGGTGATCCTCCTGACGCTGGTCGTGGTTAACGGGTCCACCTGGACGTCGACGAAGACCTGACGGGCGATTCGCGGCCAGCCACAACATCAGGCCCGGAGCGGACCTCCTGTTATCCGGGCGCCAGACATGCCGGGGCCGCAACGACTGGTCGTCGCAGGCCTGCCGACGGTGGGCAGGACGTGCTGCGCTGACCACAGACGATGGCCGGGCTGATATCGGCTGCGGCTCCGGACCACTCTGCCGTAGCTTTCGGTGATGGATCACAACGGCCGGGGTCGGTATCGATGGCGGACACGGTTGAGGCGACATTTTCCGTGGTTCTTGATCGATCGGGGCGTGGCCCGAAAGGGGACAACCGACTGCGGTCGCCACGACTGGTACAACGCGGATGGCGTCGTGGAGCGTTGCTGTCATTGCACGGCCGGTCAGCGACCGTACGATCCAGCTCATTTCGGGCGGTGAGCTGGTCTCATCGCGTTGCCGGAGATGAGTGGGCCCGGCGCGCTGACCGTTACAGCGGCGCCGTGTCTACGGCTCGACGCAGGGCGGGGTGTAGCCGTCCACCCGCAGCCCGCGGAACTCCAGCTGGTTGGCGGTCTTGCCGACGATCACGAAGCCACGCGCCTCGGCGAGCGCCGTCGAGAACGGATGTGTGGGCGTGCCCAGCTCGGTCACCGGCCCCCACGCGTACGGCCGGAAGGTGAAGAACCGCGTCACCGTGCGCCCGTGAGTTGACGGGATGAGGGTGGCCCACTGGGCGCCGCCGCTCCACTTCGAGGCCGGCCGCAGCTGCAGGTAGACGTCGTCGGTCGCGCTGTAGGTGAGCCGGAATCCGGCCGAGCGTGACAGGTCGGCCTGGGCCTCGAATTGGTTGCCCAGCCAGAGCACGGCGACGTGCCACTCCTGGTTGACGAAGGAGATCCGGGCGGCATACCGGTCTCTGCCGTGCACCGGCACGAGCATGCTCCCGGTGGCCGGCACCGTGGTCCCTTCGCCGCTGGCCAGCCACTGCTGGTAGCGGTCGATCGACGGGCTCGCGCACTCTCGTGGATGGGCGGCCGCGGGCGGCGCCATCAGGGCCGACATGGCCAGTCCGGCCACGGACAGGGCAACGGTGAGCATCGGTTTCCGCATGCTTTCTCTTCTCCTCAGCCAATCAGCAAACTTTGTTAATAGTTATCCATTGAGTCACGAGAATCAATGTCCTAAACCAAAGACTCGGCCGTACGTACTGACGACGGTCCGGTGATCCGGCTCAGTGGGGGAGACTCATACGCTGTTCGCGGCGAGCGTGACTATCGGGGTCGCGACTGACAGGAATCGTCGTGCAGGGTGGGCGGATGGATGTCGCCTTCGTTCTGGTCCACAGCCCGTCGGTCGGCCCGTTGACCTGGGCTCCTATCGCCCAGAGGTTGGACGCCGCAGGCATCCGGGCCATCGTGCCGTCGCTCGTGGGCGTCGCCGATGCGAGTCCACCGTTCTGGCGGCCGGTGGTCAGCGCGGTCCGGGACGCGATCGAGCAGATACCGCAGGATCAACCGATCGTGCTCGTCGCGCACAGCAACGCCGGCCTGTTCATGCCGGTCATCGTCGACGCGAGCCCGCGAAGGGTCGCCGGATGCCTTTTCGTCGACGCCGCGCTGCCGTCCCCGGCCGGGCCCACCCCCGCCGCCCCGGCTGAGCTGCTGGATTTCCTGCGGCCGAAAGTTGCCGACGGCCGGTTGCCGAAGTGGACGGAGTGGTGGGACGAGTCCGACGTCGCGCCGATGTTCCCCGACGCGACAACCCGTTCAGCGGTGTCTGCTGAGCAGCCACGGCTGCCGCTGAGCTACTACGAGGAGCTGGTGCCCGTTCCGGCCGATTGGAACGACCGTCCGTGTGGCTATCTGCTGTTCGGCCCGCCGTACGAGCCCTTGGCGAAGCTAGCGTCGGCGCGAGGGTGGGCGGTCGAGCACGTCCCTGGCCGGCATCTCCACCAGCTGGTGGACCCGGAAGCGGTAGCGGCCGCGATCGTCGCGATGGCGGCCGCCTGGCACTGACCGGTAGCCGTATCGCTAGGCCGCTGACCAGCTGGTTCAGCGTTGCGGATGCAAGATCGTCTCGGCGATCTGGCGCACCCGTTCCAGGGTGATCCCGGTGCGCTGTTCCACGGCGAGCGGGTGGTCACTCGCCTCGAGCTCGATCAGCGGACGCCGGCCCACCGGGCGGGTGTGGACATGACTCTTCAAGCTGACGGTCGACGGCGAGTACAGGGAAAGTTCCGTGGACACCCACCCGAAATACGGCGGTTCCTGCTCCCGGCCCGGCGTCTTCCAGAGTTCGTCGGCCCGAGCGAAGTTCTCCCTGCTCAATGACACCCACACGCCCCATGCGAAGACGTCATCGGCGTCCACCACCGGGATCTCGATGAGCCCGCGGATGAAGAACGCCTCGCCCTTGATCACGCACTGGTCGGAGTTCAGGCGATTCCGGCGGCTGAACGGCAGCCGCCCGGACCAGTAGATCGGGGCCTCGGCGTGATACGCCATCGGGAGATCGGGATGCCGCTGACCGCAGCACGAGCAGGCGAAGCCGAGATCATCAGGCATGGCGGCGACCCTATCTTGACGACCAATCCAGGGTCCGGCCTGAGATGATCTCCCGATGCGGCCGTTGCCTCAACCCGATGATTTGACATCGCTGGTCCTTCGCACGGACTTCGATGACGATCGTCGGTGGGAAGCCTTCATGGAAATTATGAGTAGCATCGGCAACCATCGGATGGTCACGTTCGTTAGTGACACCGTGTTCGCCGACGCTACGGTCCAGCAACTTGTTGACGCCGATGCCGCCGCTGACATCGATGACAGGGTGTTCTACCTGTTCGTCGCCGACTCGAAGACTCTGGCTGACAACGAGTCCCCGCTTCTCGCTGTCGACCTGGATGCCGAGCCGGGCCGCAGCTTCCGCGTTCCCTTGCAGTGCTACGCCGAGGTCTCGGCGAACCTTTCGATCGCCAACCTGGATTTCGCTGACTTCGCTGATGTTGTAGACACGACCGGGACCTATCGGGGCTCCGATTGACGCAGAGAACTCGCTGAGGTTACTTCCTGGCTGCATGTCGCCGACCGCTGGTTCCCGTCGTTGAAGACCTGTTCCGGGTGCGGGGTGGCGTAAGTCAAGCTGCCCCTACGTTTCCGGACGTTTGTGTGTGACGCCTGCGGGCTGGCCTTGGACCGGGATCTGAACGTGGCGCGAAACCTCGCACTGCTGGTTGAACGCGAGTCGGGTACCGGAGTGGCCGGAGACCCGCAGCCGCAAGGCTGCAACGGACGTGAAGCGTCCACCTGCCAGGGGACCGTCGGCCGGAAACGACCGACAGCCGATCGTGAGCCAACTAAAGCTCACTGATGGGCAACGGGAGGTCAGGGAAGGTGATCTCGACGAGGCGGCTCACGCGTAGCCAGTCGGCCAGGTGTGTGGGCTGGCTGATGGTGCCCGGGTTGCTGGGCTGGTTAAGGTCGGCGACCACCTCGGTGAAGACCGCGCGGCGCTCGTCCGGGTCGGTGACCGGCCGGGCGTGCGCCCGCAGGTCGGCCCGAACCCCGTTCTTCAGGTGGAACGTGAAGTCGGGATGGGCGAGGAGGTTCGCGTACCAGCTCGGTGGGCGCAGCAGCCCGCTGTTGAGGTAGTACCGGCCGCGAACGCGGTAGAAGAAGATCTCGATCCGCCGGGGGCGGCCGGTGCGGCGTCCGGTCGTGGTGATGTCGATGATCCGCGCGCGGGTCGGCGACGCGAGGGTCAGTTCCAGTGCCGTGCGGACGGCGGCGTCGGTGGCCACGGTCAGACTCCGGCGGGCAGGGCCGGGCCGAGCAGCAGGCCACCGTCGAGGACCAGTTCGGTTCCGGTCGCGAACGACGCTTGCGGCGAGGTGAGGTAGAGCAGCGCGGCGGTGACGTCGGCTGGGTCGCCGAGCCGGGGGATCGCGAACGGTTCCGGGTCGTAGAAGTCCGAGATCGGCCGCCCGCCCGGCACGGCCGGCTCGTGAATCAGTTTGGTCGAGATGACGCCTGGGTGGATCGCGTTGACCCGGATGTTGTCCCGGCCCAGCTCCAGCGCGGCACTCAGCGTCAGCCCCCGGATCGCCCACTTGCTCGCGACGTAGGGGGCGTAGAGCGCGGTGCCGCCGTACCCCATGGTCGATCCGATGTTGACGATCACGCCGCCGCCGGCTCGCCGCATCGCCGGAGTGACCGCTTTGATTCCGAGGAATTGGCCGGTCACGTTGATCGCGAAGGTGCGGTCCCAGACGGCTGCGTCGGTCGCCTCGATCGTGGCGGCGGGGTTCTGCACGCCCGCGTTGTTCACCAGGATCGTCACCGGGCCGAAGGCTCGGTCGGCCGCGGCGACGGCGTTCGTCCAGTCTTGTTCGCGGGTGACGTCGAGTTGCACCGCGAGGGCGTGTTCGCCCAGTTCGGCGGCAAGTGTGGTGGCCTTGCTCGGGCTGCCCGCCGAGCTGCCGATGACGACGTTCGCGCCCTCGGCGTGGTAGGCGCGGGCGTGGCTTTCGCCGAGCCCGCCGGTGCCGCCGGTGATCAGGACGGTCTGGCCGGTGAAACGTGGCATGGTGCGCACCTCTGCAGAGTTCCGGTGGTGAGTCGAGCGGCTCACCTCAGGATCGAGGTTAGGGGCGGCTGCCGAGGTGAGTCAAGTGACTCACCTCGCCTTCGGGCATACTGGGAGCCGTGAGCACCGAACCCTCCGCGTACCACCGGCGCGTAGCCGAAGAAAAGCGCGCGGCCATCGTCGAGGCCGCCACCGGCCTGTTCCTGGCCACCGGCTACGACGGCACCTCGCTCGCCAAGATCGCGGACGCGGCCGGGGTCTCCAAGGCCACCCTCTTCAAGCAGTTCCCCACGAAGGCCGCGCTCTTCGACGCGATCGTGACCGAGTCCTGGCAGGTGGAGGACCCGGCCGGCCCGGAGCCCGACGCCGGGGACCTGCGCGCCGGCCTCACCGCGATCGGCCACCGGTACGTCGACCTGCTCACCCGGCCCGGGATGACGGCACTGTTCCGGATCGTCATCGCCGAACTGCCGCGCTTCCCCGAACTCGGCGAGGCCCAGTTCAGCCGGGGCAAAATGCCGTACTTCGAATCGGTCAGCCGATACCTGGCGGCCGCCCATGCCGCCGGCGCCGCGAAGGTCGACGATCCCGACCTCGCCGCGACCCAGTTCCTCGGCATGATCTCCAACTTCGTCTTCTGGCCCACGCTGCTGCTCACCGACTGGGCGCCGGCGCGATCGGCGACCGACCAGGCCGTGACCGAGGCGGTCAACACCATGACCGCCAGATATGCGTCCTGACCGCTGCGCATTTCGCTTCATACAAGAGACAAACCAGCGATTGATGTACGGGCTCCGACGGCTCCAGCGGGTAGCGCGCGGATAGAATCCGGCCTATGGACCTCGGTGAGCCTGATGTGCGTAGCCGCCTGCTGACCGAGGGCCCGATCGGCGAGTGGGTGACCCTGCCCGGCACGCACACGGCGCTGATGTCCGACTACATCCGCTTCGATCCCGGCGGCACCGGTGAGATCCACAGCGACAGCGTGCTCGGCGGCGTAATCACCGAGCAGTTCACCTGGTCGATGACCGGTCCCGGGCGTCTCTCCTGCACGGTCGTGGACACCGAACCGGAGCCGGAGGTGGTCGGCTTCACGTTCGAGCAGCAGAGCAGCGACGTCGGCGCCTTCTGGGTGATGCGTGACCCCGACTTCGACGGTTTCTGGAGGTTCGCCCTGCCGGTGGCGCCGCGGCAGCGCTGACCGGTGCGATCGCGGTGCCCGCCAACTGACCTGTTGCAATCCTCCTGCCGATCCTCATGGGAACACTTCACAGGGACCCGTGGATGTCCTCCGACGCGGGGTGAAGATGGTAGATCGCGCTGTCGCCGTCGCCATCATCGGCGTCGGCGAGTGTGAGCCGATCGCTACGTACCCGGCGCACGTAGCCCGGTCCTGACCCGGTGTCGAGCCACACGCTCGCCCACCCGTCGGCCGGCAGATGACGCGGACCGACCGTCAACACCGTCCGGCGGGAGCGCGGGTCACGTACGGGGATCACCGGCTCGTGCGGGTCCGGCCGCGTTGTGGTCATCGCCGATTGACTCTCTCTCGTCGCTGAGGATGGATTCCTGGGCTCTGAAAGGCGGCAGAACCGCCGGACCGTATAACTCACGGCAAATCGCGGACCCATCCGATGAACCGCTCACGTAGATCCGGCGGTATCTGGCCGCGCGCGGCAAAGTCGTCGAACGCCTCCCACATGTGCAGGGCCAGACGGACCAGCGCGCCCGACGGAGTGGTGAAGTGTTCGCACAAAAGGTCAGACTTCGCGTTGGCGCACGGCCAAGTCTGTCCGCACTTGCCGCAGTCCCACGATGGCCGCTCGGGAACATGGTCGCCAGGCTGTTCCGGGATCGGCCGCGCCACACCGATCAACTCGGTCGACATGACGGTGTTCCCGGAATGGGCTGTTCAGGAACGGTCGCGGTCGTCATCGAGCCGCAGTGCGGGCACCAGCGCTGTTTGACCTTGAAAAGGAAGAGTCCGGCCGCGAAGCCGACCACCAAGAACACGATTGCTGCGCTTAGCATTGATCCCCCCGGTCGTGTGACATTCGATGTGGATCCACGATGCGCGCTGGTAGGGGCTGTTCTCTTCCCCATCATGGGGGTACCCATGATGGGGGTACCGAGTCGGTGGGGAGGGGGTGTACGAGTGACGGCGGACAGCTCGGCCACCGGAATTCCGGCGCACGTACTTGATCGGGCCGATGTTCGGGAAGCCCTTGCGCGACACGACTTCGGACAGCTCTTCGCCCTGGTAAGGAAGTGGGCGGGAATCAGCTACTCCAAGATCGGCGAAGCGTGCGGAATCAAGCCCGAGCGTGTGGGCGCATTGGCGCGCGGGGTTGGCAGCATCACTTCGTATGAGAAGATCGCGCAAATCTCTGACGCGCTGCTCATCCCGGGTTGGATGATGGGTCTCGCCCCTCGCGTGTGGGAGTGCTTCCCGCGGGGAGAAAGCCTGCAGTCACTTGCCGACGATCGATGGAATGGAGACAGTTCCGTGCACCGCAGAGACTTCCTCAAGGCTGCCACCGTCGGCACGGGATTCGCGGTCGGCCTTCGGCTGGAAAACGGAAGACATCGCGTTGGCCCGCATTTTCCGGCTGTCCTGAGGAAGCGTACGGCGCGCCTCCGGCGCCTCGATAATGTGCTCGGTGGCGGTGACACATTCCGTATCTACGCTGGCGAGTACGAGGCTACAAAGGCTCTCATCAAAGACGGGGTGTATTCGAACGTGACGGGCCGCGAACTCTTGTCGGTTCTGGCCGAGCAAGCCCAACAGGCGGGGTGGGCCGCATTCGATGCTGGCGACCACGCCGAAGCTGCGCGGCTCTATGCGGCAAGCCGCACGGCGGCGGAGCAAGCCAGCGAGCCGCTGCTCGCAGGCAACGCGTTCGCGTTCCTTGCCTACCAGCGAATCCAGGCGGATCCGGCTGTCGCTGTCCAACTCGCTACGGCCTCATGTGAGGTTGCTGGCATCGCCGCAGTCGGCTCAGCCGGGGCTCTGCTTCACGAACGTCGTGCCTGGGCACACGCTGTCGCCGGTAACGCCAACGAGACAGCGCGAGCACTCGATGACGCTCAGCAGGCGCTCATGGTCGGCGGGCAGGAACCGGATCCTGATTGGTCGGCCTGGGTCGACGAGAGTGAGCTACAGATCATGGCAGGACGTTGCTGGACGGAATTACGGCGACCGCTCCGGGCCGTACCGATCCTGAAGACCGTTCTTGCCGATTTTGACGACGCATACGCTCGTGACAAGGCGCTCTATCTGTCCTGGTTGGCGGACTCGTATCTGAATGCCGGAGAAGTCGAGGAATCGGCCGCCACTGTCAGTCGTGCCCTCGACCTCACGGCGGGAGTCGCCTCGGTTCGTCCTCGGCAGCAACTTTCCCGAGTCCTTGGGGGACTGGGTGAATACCGGACCGTTCCCGAGGTCGCAGAGTTGTTCGAGAAGGTTAACGCCTAGCTGTCTGCGTCTCGTGTCGACACTCTAATCCATTCAAGGAACTCCGTTGAGCCCGCGAGAATCGGGGTTGCGATGATCTCGGGTTTCTGCCACGGATGATTCTTCGTCAGCTCGGCTCGCAGGTCATCAAACAGGTCGAATCGTGTCCGTAGGACAAGTCGCCATTCTTCACCGGTCCCGAATTCGCCGAGGTGCCAGAACGCCGAGATGGCTGGTCCGGTGATCTGTGCCCCGGCGGCAAGACGGGACTCGACGGCCATCCGAGCGAGCGCGACAGCGGCGTCTCTGGTCTCGGTGGCCGTACTCACCTCGATGAACTCGGTTGCGTTGCCCGGATCGGGTCGTGCGCTCGTGGTCATCCGGCCATTCTCGTTGATCGCCAAGCGTTCAGGCACTCGGCTTGCCTTCTGATGCAGGTTGTCGCCCGATCCTGACCTGCGGATACATCGGTCCGATCGTCAGCGGAAATCAGGGAACAGCCCGACAACAGACAACAACCGAAGGTACCGTGTCCGGACCGTGGTCGAGGCGTCCGTCCAGCTGTGTGAATGGCTGCTCGCCGGAGAACGCGGCGACGTGCCGGCGGTCGTGGGACGGGTCGGGGCGGCGCTCGACTCGCCTGCCTGAAACGCCCGGCCGAAAGGGCTCGGCCGGCTCCGGGGTGAAATCGTGGGGACACCGCTGGGGGCGGCGGTGTCCCGACGAGGCGTCAGGCCACTACGGACAGGATCGTCTGGCCGATCCGGGTGGAGCCGTCGCTGTAGGCGATCAGTCCGAGGTAGCGGGTTGCCGGGGAAAGGCCGGTCCAGGTCGCCGTCACCGTGACGGCGGTGCCGAGGGTGACGGCCTGGCCGGCCGGGGTGGCGGTGAGGTTGCCGGCGGCGGTGTCGCCGACGATCCACGAGTGATGCGGCACGTCGAGCTCCTCGACGCCGGGCGGCGTGGCGAACTGCACCACATAGATGTCGTAAGCGCCGGCGGCGAGGGTGAGTTGTTCCTCAGCCGTCGACCCGGCGCTCGACGCCACCAGCGTGCTGGTGCCGGCCCGGTAGGCGAACACGTCCAGGTCGGTGCCCTCCGGAACGTCGGCGTCGAAGGTCGCAGCCCGGGCCAGGCGGGTGCCGGCCGGAACGGTCAGCGTCACCTTGCCCACCGACGGGCCGACCGCCGGAGCCGCGGTGTCGAAATCGGTCTCCGAGCCGACCAGGTGCAGGCTGTTCACCGTGGACGGGACCAGCCCGGCCGGGGCGGCGCTCAGGGTGCCGGTGAAGCCGGGAATGACGCTCAGCGCGGCCGACCCGCTTACCCCGGTCCCGGCGGCCTGGACCGGGGCGGCGATGGCGACCGGCCGGACCGCGATCGGGCTACGCACGTCGGAGGAGACGAGACGCTTCGGATCGGCCTTGTTCACCCAGGTCAGCGACCCGAACGTCCACTGGGCGATCGCTGCGTCGGTACGGGTCACGGTCACCTTGTACGACACCGACTTGCCCGGCAGCACGACGAACTTCTTCGGCGTGACCGTCACGGTCGTACCCGCTGGGGCCTGGATCTTCGCCTCGTAGAGGCCGGGCAGTTTGCTGACGTTCTTCACGGTACGGGTGGTCGTCTGCTTGCCGGCCAGGTCACCGATCGCGATCGACGGGTAGTTGAGGTCGGTCGGGTCGATCGCACCGTACTGATCGCAGGCGGCCCCACTGGCTCCACTGCCGCAGGCGAACCGGATCCAGTCCGGGTAGGTCGAGTCGTAGACCAGGCCCGGCCGGAACGACAGCCCGGGACGCACATGCCCGGCACCGTAGTCCAGCGGCGTCGCGGCGGCCCCGGAACGCTGGATCGGCTGGCCGGTGCTGTCGGTCTGCCCTGCCGTCGTCATCAGCGCCGACTTGACCCAGATCGGTGACCAGCCGGGGTTCTCGCTGATCACCAGGGCGGCCAGGCCGGCGATGTGCGGGCTCGACATCGACGTGCCCGAGTAGGCGTCCCACGTGCGGTTGTGGTTGCCCGGCGGCGCGACCGGCGCCACCACGTCCACACCGGGCGCGGTGATGTCCGGCTTGAGCAGGTCACCGTTACCGGCCAGCGCCGGGCCACGCGAGGAGAACGACGCCATCTCCGGCGCCCGGACCTTGATCTCGGTGCCCGCCGACAGCGTGGCGGTGGCGCCCGCCGTCGCCGCGTACGCCTTGATCGCCAGACCGGCGGCGCTGTTGACGTGCACGGACGGCACGAAGTGGTAGTCGGCGTTGATGGAGTTGTCCGGGTTGTTGTAGAGGATCATGCCGACACCGCCGGCCTGCCGGACCGCAAGACTTTTATCGGTACGGGCGTTGCCGCCCCGCAGGCACAGCACGATCTTGCCGGTCACCTTCGCCGGGTCGAGCCCGCCGGAGTAGCACAGCCGCGCCTGCGCGACCGGGGTCTCGGGCAGACCGGCCACCTCGGAGTCCACCAGCGGCGCGGACGGCACGGCGGTGCCCTGACCGGCGCCCGGGTAGGTGGTGCCGTTACCGAGAGTCAGCGTCTTGTCGTAGCCGCGGTCGTGGGTGCTGGCGGCCACCGTGGTGATCCACGGCGAGTTGTGCGCCACCGTGCTCACCGCCGGCCCGCTGTTACCGGCCGACGCCGCGACGAACACCCCGGCGTTGGCGGCGTTGAGGAACGCCAGCTCGACCGGGTCGACGAACGACGACGTGGACCCGGAGATCGAGTAGTTGATCACGTCGACGCCGTCGGCGACCGCCGCGTTGATCGCCGCGACCAGGTCGACGGTCGTACCGCTGCCACTGCCGCCGCCCTGATCCCACAGGGCCTTGTAGACGGCGAGCCGGGCCGCCGGGGCCATGCCCGACGCCTTCCCGACGACCTTGCCGTCGATGACCGCGTCCACACCCTGGTTACCGACGGAGGTGCCGGCCGTGTGCGAGCCGTGGCCGTTGAAGTCACGCGGCGACTGGAACTCACCGGGGTTCGTGTCGTTGACGCCGCCCTCGGTGAAGTACCGGGCACCGATCAGCTTGTTGTTGCACGTGATGTTGCGGGCCGGGTCGGTCTCCGCACCCTGCTGGCAGACGCCCTTCCACTTGGCGTTGATGATCCGCTGGTCCGGGCGCGGGCCGGGCAGAGCGGCGAACGCCGGGTTCTCCGGCCAGATGCCGGTGTCGATCACGCCGACGATCACGCCCAGGCCGGCCTTCTTGGAGCCGCCGAACTGGCGCTGCCACACACCGTCGCGGCCGGTCAGCCCGAGCATCTCCGAGGTGGAGATGGTGTCGGCCTTGTGGACGGCGTTCTTCGACACCGCCAGCACGCCCGCGCTGCGGCGCAGCACGTCGGCCTCGGTCGCGGTCATCCGGGCGGCGTATCCGCTGAACGCCACGTCGTACTCATAAAGGGTCTCGGCCGCCGAAACCCCGGCCAGGTTGCGGGTCCGCTGGCGTTCCGACTTCAAATGACTGCGGTACGCCGTCGCGGCGCTGCTGCCGAGGTCGATCTTCTCGCCGGCGTCGGGCCGGGTCGCGGGAATGCCGGAGACCCCACCGGTGTAGCCGGCGACGGGTGGTGCCGCCAGCTGCACGATGTAGAGCTCCGAGGGGATGTCCGGCGCACCGCGGGCCACGTCGGCGCCGGTCGCTACCAGGGTGGTCGACATGGCGACGGCCAAGGCCGTGCGGATGGATTTCTTCAACGGCACAGGTGTCCTCCGGGCACGAGCAGAGGGACTCACATTGGCCCGGAGCATATTGAGAATGGTCGACCGGTGGTAGATCTCGCGCCGATCCTAGTGCGGGGTGATGATGGTGCAATGCAAACCGATCCGCGCACTCTGACGGGAATTGTCACCGCCGGTGTCGAGAGTCAATGTCTGCTGCTCGGCGAATATCTGCTGGTCGGCGGCGACCGTGCGGTGATCAGGGCCGGTGCGCGGGTGGCGGTGACCGGCCGGGTGGTCCCCGACCTGATGACCACGTGTCAACAGGGGACGCCGTTCGTGGTGATTTCGGTCCAGTTAATTCATTGACCCGCAACTGGCCCCGGCCGTGAACATATTATCAAGACCGCATGAATTGCTTTCGCCGCCGGCCCATTCGACGAATGGGCATCACGTGGACTCCGGGTGCTGGAGCGCTTCACGGACGGTGGGGAAGACGTCGGCGGGGCGCTCCTGCCCCTCGTCGCTGTCGGTTGAGATCCAGGCGTACTGCGGATGCTCGCCGCGGAGAACCTCGCGGATCACCTCGAGCATGTCGCCCGGGATGGTGTCCTTGTAGGCGACACAGTCGACCGCCGGGATGACCACCACATCGCGCGGGTCCAGCCGCGTCTCGAGCACGCCGTACGGCACGGGCAGCACCGAGATCCAGTCGGTGCCGTCACTGTCGGTGTGATACCACGGCTCCAGGCGCAGGACCGGATGCTGGACACCGAAACGCAAGCTGAAGCGGCGCCGCGAGGGCGGCTTCGTCTTCCGGTAGGCATAGACGATGTCGCCCGGATTCGAGTGCACACAGTGGACCCTACTCGCCGGCAACGATGATCGACGCCGGCTGTTTCTACGGCATCCACTGGTAGTGCGTCGAGGTCGCGATCGCGTGGAAGCCGCACCGGCGCAGGATGGGCGCGCTGGCCGGCGACGCATCGACGTGCAGCAGCCGGAACCCGCGCGACGGCCTCCCGGGCCCGTTCGGCGATCATGGCACGGTACAGACCGCGTCCCCGCCAATCCGGCAGGGTCGCACCGCCGAGCAGCGCGACGAAGTCGGTCCCCGGGCAGAAGTCCGCGAAGGCGGCGCAGACCACCCGGTCACCGGCCTGCGCGACCAGGATGCTGAGCTGGCCGGGGTCAGCCGACACCCGCGCGGCGAGGTCGCCGGCGACCCACGAGCAGTCGACGCCGAAGACCTCGCTCTGCAGATCGGCGAACCGCCGCAGATCCTCGACCGCACTGACCCGTCGCAAGACGACACCGTCGGGCAGGACCGGGTCGGCCGCCACCTGCCCGGCGAAGCCGACCAGGACCGTCGACGGCTCCTGCGGTACGAACCCGGCCGCAACCAGGCGCTCGGAGAGTTCCGCGGGCAGGTCGTGGTCCCGGAGCTTCCATTCGACGCCCTGCCCCCGAGCTCGGAAGTAGTCCCGCTGGCGCGCGATCAGCCGGTCGAGCTCGGCACCGGTGACACCGACGTCACGCGGTGCCCGTACCCGGCCCACATGCCCGCCGACGATCCGCAGCACCGGACCGTCGTACTCATGCGTCACGCCGGTCGGGACCGCGCCGGTCGGCAGGCGCATCTGCGCGTCGTAGGCGGCCCGGAGTGCTACGGCGTCGACCATGACCGTACGGTGCCAGACCGGCGCCACCGGATACCGGTCAGGTCGTCGTCCGCGACGAGTCTCGTTGCAGGATCACCTTGGTGGTCCTGGCGCGGTAGGCGTGCGGGGCGTCGTCCCAGTCCGCGACAAGCGTGTTCACTGACTCGGCGGGGAAGCCGGTGGCGGCGAGGAACGCCAGCAGCTGCGGCAGGACGGCGCGGGGATGGGACACGCCGAGGTGCAGGGTGACGTCGGTGGCGTACATGCGCATGAGGGGTATGCGGGTCCCGGTCGACAGGTAGTAGCCGACGGCGGTGCAGGTCCCGCCGGGAGCGACCGCGGTCAGGACCTGCCGGAGGCATCGAGGGCGCGAGGTCGCCTCGACGGCGATGTCGTAGCCGCCGCGGTGGGGGAGTCTGCCGAGCGCGCCGACGCGTGCTCCGAGGTTCTCGGCGATACGGCGCCGGCCCGGATCGTCGTCGAGGTAGTCGACGACGGTGGCCCCATGGGCGACGGCGAGGCCGGCCGCGTACAGGCCGATGCTCTTGGCGCCGCCGCCCAGCACGAGCACCGTGCCGCCGGGGCGTTCGGTGAGCGCGGGCACGACGGTGCGCCATGCGTCGGCGAGGTTGTCGCTGGCGGCGGCCACTCGCAGTGGTGGGACGCCGGCGGGGACGACGACCAGCATGTGGTCGGCGTGAGGGACCACGAGGGCGTCGGTGATCATGCCACCGTACGGGCCGCTGGCCGGGCCGAACCCGTAGGCGGCCAACGTCGTACCGCTGCGGGTGGTGTTGCATTTGGAGGTGAGTCCGCGCAGGCAGGGCGGGCAGGTGCCGCAGGAGACGGCCCAGGGGACGATGACGGTCTGGCCGACCGTGATGTCGTGGACGTCGGTGCCGACGGCGACGACTTCGGCGACGCACTCGTGGCCGATACCGAACGGCCCGCGAAACGGCACGGGGCCGCAGATGCCCGCCACGACCGGGTCGACCAGGCCGGCGGCGATGCCGGCTTGCAGTGCGCGGGACACCGGGCGGTGGATGGGCAGGGTGTCGCCGTCACAGCGGCCGGCGATGAACGGGCGAACCACCGCCGCATCGGCGGGCAGCGCGGCCGGCGGGGTGGCCGGCCGCCAGCCGAGCCGCCCGGCCCGAAGAAAATGCAGCTCACGCATCGGCGGATCGCAGGTCGCGGACGAAGACGGGTTTGAGCCGCCGTTCGGCAAGCGCGTCCGGCAGCTCCTCCCAGTCCAGGACGTGTGAGACCACTCGCCGGGGATCGACATCGCCGGTGGCGGCCAGGGCGAGCGCGTCGGGGATGTGGGCGCGGACGTTGTCGCGGGCGATCCGCAGCGTCACGCCGGTCAGGTACATGTCGAGCAGCGGCAGCTCGCCGGGCCGGAAATGGTTGCCGGCGGATTCGCAGAAGCCTTCGGGCGCCAGGCTCTGCAAGGCGGCCGCCAGTTCGGCGACGCGACCGGTCGCTTCGATCGCCAGGTCGAAGCCGTGCCGGACCGGTTCGAGGATCTCGGCGGTACGCGCGCCGAAGCCGGCCGCCAGTTTCCGGTGCTCCGGGTCCGGGTCGACGTAGAGGACGTCACCGGCGCCCAGGGCGCGGGCTATGTCGCAGACGTAGAGGCCGATGCTGCCGCGGGCGATGACCAGTACCCGGGCGCCCGGCCGGGCCTTCAGGTGCGGAGCCACCAGGCGCCACGCCAGGGACCAGTTGTCGCTGGCCGACGCCATCGCGACCGGGTCGAGGCCGGGAGGCAGGGGCACCAGCATCGCATCCGCCCAGGGCACCCGGACCAGGTCGGAGAACAGCCCGCCCCAGGTGCCGCCGAGCGGAGCGCCGTACATCGCCATGTGCGGCACCGACGCGCAGTGTGCGGTCAGGCCGGCGGTGCACGCCGTACAGCTGCCGCAGTTGATCGCCCATGGCACCACGACGAGATCACCCGGCGCGACTCCGGTGACCGCGTCACCGATGTCGACGACCCGGGCGACCGCCTCGTGCCCGATCGCGAACGGCGGTTCCAGGAAACCGTGTCCGGCCAGGATCGCGGAGTCCACGTCGCAGCTGGTCGCGGCCACCGGCGCGACGATCGCCTCCCGATCCGACCGCAACACCGGATCCGGGGCCTCCCGCCATTCGACGCGCTTGCGCGCCGCATAGATCAATTCACGCATCGGTACGCCCTGCGCGTCGACCTGCCGGGGGAGTGAGTGTGTTCAGCGGCATCGGGCGACCTCCACGCGTTATGACGACTGTTATAGCCGGGCCAACGGTAGACTATGACAGTCGTTATAGCCAGGAGGGGTACGGCATTGGTCACCAGCAACAAACCCGAAGCACGCCAGCGCATCGTGGCCGGCGCCGCCGACATGATCAGCCGCCGCGGACTGACCGCCACCAGCATCCGCGAAATGGCCAAACACTCCGGCGCCCCGCTCGGATCCACCTACCACTACTTCCCCGACGGCAAGCAGCAACTGGCCACCGAAGCGGTCCGCTACACCGGCGACACCATCGCCCACAGCCTGCGCAAAGCCCTGCGCGCCGGACCCGCCGCCGGCCTGGAAGCCTTCCTCGCCCTCTGGCGCGCCATCGTCGTCGACACCGACTTCCGCGCCGGCTGCCCCGTCCTGGCCGTCGCCATCGAAGAACCACCCGACGGCCCGACACCGCCCGCCCTGGCCGCCGCCGCCCAAGCCTTCACCGACTGGGAGAACCTGCTGGCCACCTCACTACGCGAACACGGCGCCGACCCCACCAACGCCGACGAGGTCGCCACCCTGATCGTCGCCGCCGTCGAGGGAACCGTCGCGATGTGCCGGGCCAAACACAGCATCGAGCCGCTCGACCGCACCGCCACCCAGCTCCAGCGCCTCATCCAGCTCACGATCCGGCCCGCGTAGTCGCGTCAGCAGCGATCGGTCAGGAACTGGTACGCCCGTTCGCGCATGGCGGGGGTGAAGACGTGGCCGCCCTCGTACAGTGCGAGCTCGGCGCGGTCGCCGAGCTGGCGTTCGACGGCGGCGAACAGTTCCTCGGCGCCGCGACTCCATTTGTCAGCCGTTCCCGCCGAGATGAGCAGCGCCGTTCGATCGAAGCAGGCGATGACATCCTCGAGGTCATGGCTCGCGGCAAACCCGGGGACCACGAACTCGGCGTGGATACCCGTGTCGTGGGAGTACGAGTGCCGAAACGGAATACAGCCGCAGTTCGAAACCGAGGCGGTGATCCGGGAGTCGTAGGCGGGCGCCCACAGGGCCATCCGGCCGCCGTAGGAATGGCCGAGGAAACCGATGCGGGTGGCGTCGACCTCAGGGCGCGACGTCAGGTAGTCGAGCGCCGCCGAGATCTCATGCAGGCAGGCCGCGAGCATGGTCCGTCCGCGAACCAGCCGGGTGGACGACTCGAACCAGGTGACGTTGGACGCCCCGTCCGGGCTCCAGTTGCGTTCCTCGAATCCGATCGCGTCCGGCGCGATGGTGACGAAGCCACGTTCGGCGAGCTCATGTGCGTAGGCCTGGTCGGGATCACCGGCCAACCCGACGACCTCACTCTTGCCCAGATCGAATCGGGATGCGTGCTGATGGTGACAGAACACCGTCGGCGCCGGACCGGTCAGGTCGTGGGGCACGCAGACGAACGCCGAGACGAACTCGCCCGGGCCGACCGAGTACCTGATCTTCTCGCGAACGTAACGGCCGCAATCGACCCGCTCCAGACACTCGACGGCAAGGTCGGCCTTCGTCGGGACAGGACCGAGAAACCCCAGCAGGGACATACGGTCGAATGCACCCTGTGTCACGCGGTGCATGATGCCACGGCGAGGGCGGCACCTTCGTGGCAGGAAGTTCCTGTCGTACCCCCGTTTCATACTTGTCCCGCGACGAGGCGACAGAGCCGAAAGGGAGGGCGTCGATGACCCGACGACGGCGAGAGCGTGTCTCCGTGAGCTGTTGCGTGTGCGGCGACAGCCGGGAAGTGCGCCCAGCGCTCGTGCGCGGTTACGACGCCCTGGCCTGTGCCCGGCATTCCACAGCCGAGGTCGACCTCCCGATCCCTGACGGCCACCAACTGTCGGTCACCCACGACGTCGCCGGCCACTTCACCGGCTACACCGTGGCGAAATCGACATGGTCGCAGGCCCAGGCCGTGCACCGGGCCGCGAGCATCCTGGCCGCCGCACAGGGACGCCCCGCGCCGGCACCGACGTTCGGCCCCATCGACGACGACATCGATCCGAGACTCGTCGCCGCGTTCACCGCCGCGCTCGGGCCCGACGGGTGGGAGATCGCTGACTGGCAACGCGAAGGCCGCGACTATGTGGTGAAGGTCTACACCGACTTCGGCTGGGCGGGCTTCCTCGACGGGCGGCCCGCCGAGATCGCCGGCGAACTGGCCGCCCTCCGCGCCAAGGCCCAGACCAGCCTCGACGCGTTGCGCTGCCCGTCATGCGATGCCCTCCTGGACCCCTTTGCTGAGCTCCCGCAGCCTTGCGGATGCGGGAGCGTCGCGTGGCGGCCGCTGGCCTGGATGAACGCCTGGGACTCGATGCGCGGCGCCCTGCCCTATCTCGACGGCGCCGTCGATCCGGAGACGCTGACCGACCTGGCCCGCCTCACCGCGGCCCTGGCCGGTGGCTGCGAGCCGGCGGGGGAGTGGATCCAGTACGACGACGACTTCACCGGCGTGGTGCAGGCGTATCAGGAGTTGGTCCCGGACGCCCGATGGACCCTCCTGCACGACCGCCCGGTCGCGGTCATCCCGATCGCGGCGACGCTCCGGCCCGGCTTGGCAGCACAGTTGCTCACCGCGGCCGACGAGATCGGCTACGAACTCACCAGCAGGATGACTTTCGAGTACGGCAACAGCCAGACTGTTCTGCGTTTCCAGGCCACCGAGCCCGTCGACGGCCGTGAGACATGGTTCGCCTGTGCTCGCGTCGGTGACCGCATCGATTTGGTGGTCGGCCAGCCCGACTGGTCCCCGCCCTTCGAGGACGACGACGACCACTGGCATGCAATGGAGGAGACCGAGGACTGGTGGCTCCTGCGCCCCGAAGAGCAACTGCGCCATGGCCCATGGACCGTCGAGCGGTGCCCGTCCGACTTCACCTACGGCACCAGCGCACTGGCGGCGATCCGCTTCATCCCCGGTGACGACCTTTCCGCCGAAGACCTGCGGACCGCCTTGGCCGAGGCCACCCTGGTGATCAACAAGAGCAGGACGGAGCTGGAGGACCACTACGCACAGTTGCGCGCCCACCCGGACGATGAGGGCTAGCTGGACCCAGTTCGACAAAACCCGATCGGCCCGGCAAGCCGGAGCATGACCCCGTCGCTGCGCTGGACCGCCGTGCTTACCGGCCGATCGACGACGAGGGCGTCGTACTCCCGGGTGGCCACCACGACCACCACATCCGCCATTACCGCAGGCGGCCGCCGCACTCCAGGTGGCGACGGCCTTCCGACGAAGGCCTAGCCACCGGCCGGCGAGCCGCCCAGCGTTGACCCCAGTGTTCCGGCTGCGACCTGTGGAGGCGCTTCGTGAGCATCCTCGGCCCTCTGATCGCTCTCGGCGGCGTGCTCATCGGTGCCGTGCTGTCGTATGTGTTTTCGGTGCAGGGTGAGCGGCGCCGGGAGCGGTGGGCGCTGAGCCGTGAGTGGCGAGAACGACGCCTGCAGACCTATGGCACCTTCCTCGCCGACGTGAAACGGATGAAGAGCGTCGCGTCGCGTATCGCGGCGGACGTCGGCCTCGACGATCAGGCTCCGCCGCTGGCCCGGAGCGTCGGCCTGGATGTGCTGGCCGAGGCGAACATGGCGCGGGGAAACTCGTTCGAGACGCTGGCCCTCATGGGCGACCGGGAGCTCGTCGTGGCGGCCAGGGCGTTGAACCGGGCGGTATGGCGTCTGGAGTGGTTCGCCAGAGGGCTGCTCGACGACACGGACATCGACGGCTGGCACGTCGCCAAGCGGGACTACTACCAGGCAGTGAACCGTTTCCACGAACTTGCCCGGCTTGAATTGGGCGTGACGGGGGCTTTCTCGCCCAGGGAGGCGGAGGGCTCACCCCGCGAGCAGTACGAGCTGGAGCGGCAGCACAGGATTCGGCAGGCTAAGGCCGACACCTGACCGGTCAGCTCGATGCCTGGGGTTGTGGTGTCATCGCGGTGGTCAGGAGGTCGTGCAGGGCTCGTTGCTCGGTCTCGGTCAGCCGGGCCAGCGGCGTACGGGTGATCGCAGTGTCCACCAGGCGTTGACGCGCGGCATGGCCGTCGCTGGTGAGGGCGATCACCTTGGTGCGCCGATCACCGGGGGCGGTGGAACGCGTCGCATAGCCCAGTTGTTCGAGCCGGTCGGCGAGAAACGTGACGGTGGACGGATCGCAGTGCAGCTTCGCCGCCATCTGCCGCATCGTCGGCGCGTCGGCGGTGGGATCCAGCTGCCACAGCGCGTCGGCCAGCGCATGCGTGAGCTTCAGCTCGGCGAGCACGTCGTCGACCTCGGCGTTGGTCGCCATGTCCATCGCGTGCACCAGCCGCAGCAGTCGGTAGGTCAGCGATTCTCCGTCCATGCCCGCACTTTACTTGGACACTCAAATGCTTGACAACTCCAAGCTATTGCCTCAAGGATGGCGATTGCTTGGAGAGTCCAAGCATCTGCGATGGCATCGGAGCATGTGATGAGCACGACCGCGGGCCGGCTGAACACGCGGCGGGACAGGCTGCGCCGCCGGATCCTGACAGCGATCCTCGGCCGCATCGACAACCGGGAACGCATCAGCCGCGCGACAGCCCTGACCGCCGGCCAGCAGACAGCCAACCAGGGCAACGGCCCGTACCACGTGCCCGGATCACCGCACCGCCGCGACATCCGCGAAGACCGCGACGGCGTGCCACTGCTGCTGCACATCCGTACCGTCGAGTCCGGCACACTGACGGCGATCGCCGGGGCGAACGTCGAGATCTGGCACTGCGACGCCGCGGGAATCTACTCCGGATACCAGCGCTACGGCGCCGACCGGTTCCCGGCTCTGATCTCGCTGACGCTGCGCCGGTTCCGGCCGACCGACAACACCACCTTCCTGCGCGGACAACAGAGCACCGACCGCGACGGCCACGTCGAGTTCCGGACCATCGTGCCCGGCTGGTACACCCCCCGCACCCTGCACATCCACGTCCGCGTCAGCCTCGACGGCGAACCGCTGCTGGGCACCGAGCTCTACTTTCCCGACGGCTTCGCCGCCCACATCCAAACCCTGCCGCCGTACGCCGCCCGCGGCCTCAGCCCCTACGTCAACGCCCACGACATCGAGATCCGGATCGCCGACGGCTCGCCCGGTAGCTGGCCGACCATCCAGCCGACGCCGGACGGCTACCGGGCCGACGTCACCTTGCAGATCCGCCGCTGACCCGAAGGAGACACCCGTGAACACCCGAACCGCCGTCATCACCGGCGCCGCAGGCGGCCTGGGCCAGGCCACGGCCCGACGGCTGCTCGACGCCGGCTTCGACGTCATCGCCGTCACCCGCGACGCGGACAGCGCCCGCACCACCCGGCACACGCTGACCGGCGGCACCGTACACACTCTGCATGCCGACCTGGTCGATCGGGACGACCTGCGTGCGCTCGCCGGCCGGCTGCCCGACATCACCGGCCAGGTCGACGTGCTGATCAACAACGCCGGCGCGGCCTTTCCCGAGTACGGGCAGACCCCCGACGGGGTGGAACGCACCCACGCCCTCAATCACCTCGCGCCGTTCCACCTCACCCACCTGCTGCTGGAGCACGGCGTCCTCGCCGCCGACGCCCGCATCATCACCATCTCCAGCGACCTGGTCACCCGCGGCCGCCTCGACCCCCAGGATCCCGACATCACCGGCACGACCTGGCACGACAGGTTCTCCCAGCTCGCCGTCTACGGCACCGCCAAGCTGATGAGCCTGATGGCAACCGCCGCGCTCGCCGAACGGCTCCCGGCCGGCATGAACGCCTACAGCGCCAACCCGGGCGTCATCCGGACCGGCTTCAACGCCAAGTCCGGTGGCCTGCTCAAATCGGTGGCCACCGTCAGCGGCTGGTTCGCCCAGAGCCCGGACAGGGCCGCCCGCGTGCCGGCCGGCCTGGCCACGGCCACACCGGCTCCGCAGCCCACCGGCGGCTGGTTCGACAAGACCGGCGCCGCGACGCCACCCGTCACCGCCCTCGACGCCACACTCGGCGCTGAGATCTATGAACGTACGGCAGCCGCCCTCGGTCTTTGCCCGCTGCCGCGGGATGCCCGCAATCCGGGGGCGATCCGATGATGTAGTGGAAATCCCGTCGCCCGGCAGCATTGTCACGATTCGCCGCGTTTCCGGCCGCCTGGTTTCGCCGCAACGACGGCGGGCATCCCTCACCCGAGCAGGCAACCCTCGGAGGTGATGATGCCGGCAGGATCGAGCCCGAAACGCGAACGGCAATACGAACACATCAAAGACAGCGTCGAGAAACGCGGCGGCTCCACGAAGAAGGCCAAGGAGATCGCGGCCCGCACGGTGAACAAGGAGCGTGCGCGCGCCGGCGAATCCAGGACGGCCAGCCGTACCTCGATCGAGGACGTGTCGTCCGGGCACCGCGGCGGTAAACGCTCGCACAGCGGCGCGCAGGGCCGGACCAAGGCACAGCTGTACAACGAGGCCAAGAAACGCAACATCGCCGGGCGCTCGTCGATGTCCAAGGCGCAGCTGGAACACGCCCTGGCCCGCTGACCATGCACCACCGAGATCTCGCCGATCTCGATGTTCGCGAGTTCTGGGCACCACCGCCGGATCGGCGGATCCGCCCATCGCCGAACGGGCATGCCGCTCACGCTCGGTAACGGGCGCGGCAATTCGGACGCGTTGTCTGCGGCAGAACGGTCGCACGTGAGGCCCTGTTCAAAGTTGATCTCTAGTCAAGACCTACTTTGAACAGGGGTTTCACGCGACTCGGCAACGGAGCTCAGATATCGAGGTCAGCGAAGTCAGATCGCTGTGCCACCACATATTGCACTGCCGGTTGCAGGAAATGCTTACTGTCCAGGCGTCAGCGCCGGGCTGTTGTGATAGGCGGCGATCAGCCACTGGCCGTTCCGCTTCTCGAAAACCCAGGTCGCGTTTACCTTGCGCGTATCCGGAACTTCGTTCTCGCCGGCGAACAAGATACCTGATTCACTGACGACGATCGCGGCGTCTCCGCCGACAAAGCGCAGGCTGAGCTGCTTGTTGTAGGTCGAGCTGCCCTTGAGCGGCCCGGCGAAGGCCAAGGCCATGTTCTCGCGGATCACGTCACGGCTGTCGCGCAGCGAGCCGGTCATGATGGCGGTCGCATCCGCGGTGTAGTCGGCGACCATGCCGTCGGCGTCGCCGGCCTCCCACGCCTTGTAGGAGTTGTCCAGCACGGCTTGGATGGCGGCCTCGTCGTCTGCATGACGATCTGACATCAGATTCTCCCTCAGGCTCGGCCCGCCAGGTATTCCGGCGAACTCGCGAATACATACCTGCGCTGGGGTCGGAACTCATCGCGCCCGGGTGAAGCATTTTGGGCGCGCTGCAGAGAGCGAGGCTGCTGACCGGGAACCCGCCGGACAGCTGTGGGCCGTAACCGCCGACGAGGAGGACGGGCGGAACGTCCGGTCAGCCTTCGAGTTCGGCGGCGAGCTTGAAGGAGGCGAACACCTCGGCGTCCCGGAAGACCGAGTTGCGGCTGATGCCGTTCCTGGTGACCGTGAAGACCTGCAGCGTGTGCAGCTCGAACGCGCCGCTCGGGCCCCGGTTGTAAGCCGCGAACGCCGGCTGCGAATTGGCGCCGACCGGCAGGAAGCGCCACTGGTCACTGTTCTTGGCGAAGACCCAGTCCATGAACATCCCGTAGTTCTCGCGCCCGACGAACCAGTTGACCATCGGGGGCATCTCCATACGCACGTCGTCGGTGAGCAGTCGTTTAAGTCCTTCGACGTCAGCCTTCTCGAAGGCCTTCATGTACCTGTCTACCCAGGCGCGCTGCTCGGCTGCGGACGGTTCGGCGACCTGCTCCTCCATGATCCCCGCCTCCTTCAGCGTGGCCCTGGCCCGTTGCAGGGAACTGTTGACCGAGGCGGTCGTGGTGCTCAGGATGTCTGCCGCCTCGGCCGCGGAGAAGTCGAGCACCTCACGCAGGATCAACACCGCGCGCTGCCGCGCGGAGAGGTGCTGTATGGCGGCGACGAAGGCGAGCCGGAGACTCCCGCGGTCGATTGTGGCGGTCTCCGGTTCGCCCAGGCTCAGCAGAGAGTCTGGAAGCGGTTGAAGCCAGGTGATCTCCCCGCCGTGAACCAGCGGTCCACGCGGGTCGCTCTCGGCGACCAGACCGGAGGGCAGCGGACGGCGGCTGCGGCTCTCCAGCGCGGTGAGGCAGGCATTGGTCGCGATGCGATACAGCCAGGTCCGCAGGGAGCTGCGGCTGTCGTCATACCGGTCCTTCGCGCGGAACGCTCTCAGATAGGTTTCCTGAACCAGATCCTCCGCGTCGTGGACCGAGCCGAGCATCCGGTAGCAGTGGGCCAACAGCTCCGAGCGGTACGGATCGATCCTGCGATCGAACTCTTCCACCGTCGCCGTCACCACGTGCTTACCCTTCTTTAGGCGCCCGGGCGACCATATCGCAGCCAATTGACGGCGTAGCGCATCCAGGGTCCAGGACAGCCGACGGATCGCGTGATCAACCGGTCTGGGCAACAGCTCCCGGCGCCGCTAATCGGCTACTTATCTACTGGTGGGCTGACCTGTATGCCGCGGCCAAGCGCCGCCATATCAAGGGCCGCTCCTCGATGACCGACGTGTCGGGTGACCGGGCGCGTCGGCGGCGGTCAGTGGTGGGGATTCCCGGCGGTCAGCCGGACGGTGAAACCGTCGGCATGCCGGTGCAGGGCGACATGGTTGCAGGACTGGTGGGCGATCCACAGTCCGAGGCCACCGTTCGTGCCGTCACCGGCGGGCAGCAGGCCGGCGAACGGATCCTTGGGGCCGGCACCGGCGTCGGTGACCGTGGCGACGAGGCGATCGGTGCCGCTCCACAGCCGTAGCCGGACCGGCCCGAGGCCGTGCCGGTGGGCGTTGGCCACCGTCTCGCTGACGGCCACGACCAGGTCGTCCACCTGAGCAGATGCGACGTGGCCGAGGTCGGCAGCGCGTACTGCCTGGCGGGCCTCGGACAGCGTCGGGTCGAGCAGTTCGACGGTCGGTTCGCGGTTCTGGAGCGGGTCCGGGACTGGAGGGCGCTGCTCACTCAGATAGAGCAGCGGGTCGGTGAAGCCGTCGCTCGGCAGGTGCCGCCCGTCCGGTAGAGCCGTGCGGGGATGCGTGCGCATGACGTCGGCCAGCGCCGCCGGCGGAGTCGTGCGAGTGTCGTAGGCGCAGATACTCCACAGCGGGAAGTCGTCGTAGGCCTGGTTGATGGCTGATTCGTACCGGGACCACCAGTCCCAGGTCACGTGCTGCGTGAGCGTGGTCAGCTCACCGAAGATGCGTATCTGCGCCGCGCCGCCGGCCACGTGGCCGGCCAACAGTTTCCGGTACGAGCGGATGGCCGAGGCCGGCCGCTCGTACATCGCGCCACCTGGCAGGAACGTGACCGCGGCGCCCGCCGGCAACGCCGCCCGCACCAGCTCCGCGTTGCGCTCACCGAGGGCGACCACACTGGGTTCGCCGCTGACCACGCCACCCATCAGAAAGGGCACGGCCAGCGCGAGCAGCTCGTCGTCGGATCCGAAACATCCGGCCGTGTGGAAGTAGCCGGTGTGCCCGGCTGCCGCACCCGTCCTCATCGCGCCGTCTCCACCCGTACATGCGACAGCTCGAGCAATCCGGCCAGGCGGACCGCCGAACTCAAACCGGTGCGGACGACCGCGGTCAACCGGCGGGCTTGCGCGTAACGCTGCAGGACGAGCAGCGACTGGTGGTCGATGAACCGCAGGCCACGAGCGTCCACCGTCACCTCGCCGCCGGCCGGTTCCAGATCGGTGCGCCACAGGGCATCGGCGAAAAGGTCCTGGCCGGCCATGTCCAGCTCACCGTCCAGCACCGCCTCGGCGCTGGTCAGCCCGGCGTGCAGCTGGAACGTCACGTCGCTCGCGTGACTCGTCTCGTGCAGGCACGCCAGCTCGTCGACCACCCGCTCGCCGAGTTCCCGCCGGTCGTAGGTGCACAGGGCGCGCATCGGCGCGATGCGCATGTACCGGCCGATGGCGTACTCGTAGCGGGCGAACGCATCACGTTGCGCCGGGGTGCGGACCAGGGCGGTGACGTCAGCGACCACCCGGAAACCGGTGAAGCCGTCGGCGAGAGCGGCCTGCGTCACAGCCGCATAGGAGGCGATCTGTTCGGCCGGGTCGATCACCTGCCCGGCGGTGTAGGCGTCCTGCCAGGCGATGATCCGTATCGGGTCGGGCCGAGACGACACCGGAGCGAGACTTCGCAGCCAGTCGGCGACGGCGCCGGATCGGGAACCGGGGACGTACCAGATCCGTTCACCGGCGGTGAGCCCAGCGCGCAGGAACTCCCGGGCGTACGCATCCAGGGCCGTCGGGGAGTCGTATGACCAGCACGCATGGGTGGTAGTCGCGGCTGTCATGCGGCGAGACTAGCGCCGCCGGACGCCTTTGGCGATGCACCTCGGGGCCGCGTTGGCTCTCTCATTCGCCTACGCGCGTGAAACAGGCGCCAGCGCCGCACTGGATCGCCGATTCGCGACGCGGGCCGGACCTGGCACTCAGTGGTACGCCATGGACTGCGAGCGCCGATCACCCGGCCGGTTGGCCGGCACGAACCGGCAGGACGACCGACGACGGCCGCTGCGGATCATGATGAACAGCCTGATCCGCGGCGACCATACGGGTAGCCACCGGATGCGGTTCCCCGGTCCCGAGGTTGCGGGCGTACCGCGGGAACGCCCCACTGGACACCTGCACCCGGATGCGATGGCCACGCCGGAATCGATGCGCGGCAGGCCACAGCCGCACCTCGACCCGCCCGGCCGTACCCGCTCCGGAAACACTCGTCAGACCGTCGCAGACGTTCACCGACCGGCCTTGCGGATCGACGTCGCAGAGCCGCACGAACACGTCGGCGAACTCCGCACTCGACTCGAACCAGATCTCCGCGCTGACCTCGCCGACGATCTCCAGGTCGTCGTCGAGCACGTCACCGGTGTAGACCAGCACGTCCGGCCGGGCCTCCAGGGCGGTGTTGTCGACCCGGCCGGCGTCGGCGACCATGCGCACCCCACCGACCGCCGGCGTCGGATCGGCCGGGTCGTAGCGGTACCGGTCCGGCGCCGACGCCGCGGGCGCGTGCACGGCCAGGCCACCGTCGGGCTGCAGATGCCAGCGTTGCGGCGCGTACCCGTCGGGCGGCCACGACGCGAAGTCACGCCACGCCTCCTCACCCGTCACGTACAGCCGCACCGGTGGCCGCGGCGGCGGTTGCTCGCCGCGCGCGTACGCCAGGCCGAACTCGACAGCCTCACGGACCGGCACCCCGGTCATCTCGGTGTGCGTCCACGGCCCGACGGTCAGCCGCACGGGCAGGCCGGTCTGCTGCAGCGCCCGGAAGTCACGCAGCTGACCGGGCAGGAAGATGTCGTACCAGCCGCCGATCGAGCTGACCGGAATACCCACGTGGGCGACACGTTCGCGGTGGTCCAGGTCCGTCCATCGCGGCGAGGCCGCGTCGTGGGTGAGAACATCCTGGATGTACGGCGACCGCGTGCCGATCGCAGCGGTGTCGGCACTGGCCAGCGGCAACGTCCACAACGCCCGCGCCGTCCGGCGTGCCTGGGCGAACTGCCGCAGCATCGCCAGCGGCCGTTCCTGGGTGCCGACCAGCACACCCCAGCCGAACGGGGTCTCCAGCGACAGGCCGTCGGCGCGCAGGAACTCCAGCGTCAACGCCGACTCGGTGACCTGCGGGATCATCGCCTTCACCTGTGGCGGCAGGTCACCGGCCATGGCCCACTGCACGTATCCGAGGTAGCTCAGCCCGTACAGCACGATCGCGTCGCCGAACCACGGCTGCCCGATCACCCAGTCCAGAGTGGCCAGGCCGTCGGCGCGTTCCTGCCGCATCGGATCGAGGCTGCCGCCGGACCCGAAACCACCGCGGACGCTTTGGATCAGCACTTGAAAACCACGTTCGGCGAGCGGCCGGGCCAGCATCGCCCCGAACGGGCCGCGACGGCCGTACGGCGTGCGGATCAACGCGACCGGCAGGCCCGGCGTAGCGTCGCGGGGCTCCCACCGGTCGGCGAGCAGCACCGTACCGTCCGGCATCGGTGTCCGCAGGTCACGGTGAACCCGCAGGTCACGGGTGATCGGCGGAGGCAGTTGCAGCCGCCGCTGGATGATCCGGCTAAGGATGCTCATCGACGATCCTCTCGTTCAGGGCGGTCATCATCACCGACGTCGCCGCCAGCAGCCGGTCGGTGAACTCGTCCGGATCCAGCGGATCGGGGCCGTCCACCACCCAGTTCGTGACGAGCGCGCCCACGCCGCCGGTCACGAACGTCGCGAGATCCTCGACGGCCCGCGCGGTCAGCCGGTCACCGTGGACCGTCTGCAGCCCGTGCCGGTTGACCGGCAGGATCAGCCGCAGCAGGCCCCGGTCCAGAGCGAACGCGCACGACCCGGTCAGCAGCGCACGGTAGAAGGTCCGGTGCTGCGCGAAATGTCGGGCCACCGGCAGCGCCCGCTCCCGGCTCGCCACCGGCGCCTCATCGGTCAGCGCCGGAAGCAACTCGCGGCGGGCGAGGTCGAGGCCGGCCTCCAGCAGCAGCGTGTCCCGGTCACCGAAGTGCTGGTAGACGACCCGCCGGCTGACGTCGGCAGCCTCAGCGATGTCGGACAGAGCCACCGCGGTGGTGCCTCGCTCGGCGACCAGGGCCACCGCCGCACTCATCAGAGCCGACCGGGTGCGCCGAACCCGCCGATCCGTCGCCGGCTGAGGCGTGGGAAGAACCATGCCAAGATCCTGCACACCTGTTACTTAAAACTCAAGTGTTCTCCATCGCCGACGCATATCGCCGGCCGCTCCCGGGGCAACAGCGAGTTCGTCAGATGGCGACCCGAGGGTTCGAAATCACACGAGATCGTCAATGTCAGCGAGAGTTTGCAGCGTCTCCTCGCTGTCGGCATCGTCGAACGCCGCGAACAGCCTCACCTGAAGGTCGGCACTGGCCAGCCAGGCGACGACCTGCTGGGCCTGTCGGTCACGGTCTTGCCAGAAGGCATTGGTGAGCCGTCGCCTGTTGCGGTCCGAGCGGTAGCCACTTTCAAGCAGCGACCGTAGCTGCTCCGTCGCCGCGGGCCTGTCCGATGGCCGGGTAAGGGCTGACGCCCACTCGATAAGGTAGGGCTCGAGGTCGTCCTCGGCGTTGCCGATCGCGCAGAGGATGGTGTCGACGTCTTCCTGGTCGGGTCCACTGGTCAGGGCGCTTGACCACAAGGCGGCCAGAAAGTCGTGGACGGCGTCTCGCTCCTCGTCCCGCCAACCGCGCCACTCGGCAAAGCGCAACCTGCCCACCACTGACTCCAAGTCCGGCCAGCTGAACCCCTCAGCGCAGGCGATCTCCAGCAGACGCGGCAGGAAGTAACGGAAGTCGGCGACACCCCCGACGGTGAACATGACGTTGGCCGCGTATGGCCGCAGCGCCTCGGCCGGCAGCTGTCGTACCGGCATGTCGGTCAGCACGGCCTGTTCGTCTTCGGCAGTGAAGCAGCACGGGCAGTAGTCGATAGAGCTCGGTCGGGGAACCCCGGCAAACACGGCGTAAAGCGAGTTGATCGCGACGGCCAAGGACTCGCTCATAGCATCACGCTAGATCACCGGTTGGATCGAGGGCGCCCGGCAGCATGGTGCCGGCCCTCACTGGGTGAACGGCCAGTCCGTGGCTCCCGGGGCGGTCTGTCAGAGATCGAATTCGCCGGATTTCGCTCCGCTGATGAACGCTTCCCACTCCGCCAAGGTGTAGGCGTGTGCGGGCTTGGTCCGGTCCTTGGTGTCACGCACCTCGACGGTGTCGCCCACACGGCGAACCTCGACGCACGCGCCGTTGCTGCCGCTGCGGGTGCTGGTGCGCCAGTTGTGGTCGAGCATGGGATCTCCTAATGCTGGTGCTCCGCGTCGCGAATCTTCTTGATCATCTCAAGGGAGGCGCTGGGCGACAACGCCGACGATCGGAGGTCGTTGAAGACGGTCGTGCAGCGTTGGACGTCGTCACCTTCAGCGTAGAGGTCTCCGGTCAATCCCTCGATGTAGACCACACCTGGATTGTTGGGGAAGTTGAGGATGGCGAAGCTCGACAGCATAGAGGCGTAGGCGCCTTCGCGGAACGGGATTACCTGCAGGGTGACGTTTCGTAGCCTCGCGGCCGCCAGCATGGCGCTCAGTTGCTCGTGCATGACCTCGGCTCCACCGATCTGGCGGTGAAGGACCGCCTCGTCCATGACGGCGGCGAGCCTCAAACGGCCTTCGGTGATGAGCTTTTGACGCTCCATACGGACGGCCACTCGCTGTTCGACCGCCGCAGTGCTCGGTTTGAACGCGTCCTCGCTCGTCATGGCCCGCGCGTACGCCTCGGTCTGGATGAGACCGGGGACCACGATGGTCTGGAAATCCTGGATCTCTTCGGCGGCGGATTCGAGGCCGATGTACTGCCGGTAGACCGGTGGCAGGTCGCTGTACTTCGCCCACCAACCGCGCGCCTTGCCCTCGCGGGCCATCGACAGCAGGGTCTCGCGGAGCTCCGGATCGTCGACACGGTACTTGTCGAGCAGCGCGTTCAGCGCGGGTCCTTTGATACCGACCTTGCCGGACTCGATCCGGCGCAGCGTGCTCGCCGTGACCTCGATGGCGTCTGCTGCCTGTTCGGTCGGCACCTTGGCTTCGTCTCGCAGCCGGCGGAGCTGTGCGCCGAGCTGGAATCTCACGAACGTCGGGCTGTCCACCTCGAGCATTCTGCCGCACGCATCGCTGTTTGATCAGCCCCGCATGGTCACTTTCGAGTGACTAAAAACGTCCCCTTGAAGTTGACTCTCAAAAAATGCGCGCGCAATATCGATGCGGCGGGTGTGGTGGCTGACGGAACCCGTGCTGCGGCAGCCACACCCGCCTCCCATCTCCACGGAAGGAGACCGCCATGCGGAGGCACCGGGAAGTGCGCGTGTGGTTCAAACCCTGGAAGACCAGATGCGCCTGCGGCTGCGCCTGGTTCCCCTGCCCCGACGCGGCGACCGCCGACCCTCCGCCGGTTACCGAGTCCTTGCGGATCACCGACCCACGCTGGAACGGACCGACCGCCCACTTCACCCCGGTACGCGGCAACCAGCGCCCCCTGATGACCAGGGGCCAGCAACGGCACAGCCGCCGACAATGACGATCCACACCCCGCAACGCCCGTCCTGGGACTGCTTCGCCTGCGAGCAGAACTGGCCCTGCGCCCCCGCCCGCGAGCACCTGAAAGCCGACCAGGACCTGGTCCAGCTCGCCATCTACATGTGGAACCAGCTCGAGCAGGCAGTACACGACCTCCCGCCGACGCCGGCCGCGGAGATGTTCGACCGCTTCCTGAAATGGACACGCTGAACGTCGACGGTGACGCCGCCCGGATGGCAGTGAAATGCCGATGCGCCGATCCCTGTGAGGCTTCGTGGCCCGGTAGATCTCGGGCATATCCAAGTGATCGTCGCGGGCGAACACGGGCGTGAGCCGGCGCTCAGGCGGCGAGTACGCCGCCGTCGACGTACAGGTCGTGGGCGTTCATCGCGCTGTTGTCGAGCAGGAAGTCGACGGCGTCGGCCACCTCTCGCATGGTGTTAACGATCCCCACGGATGAATCCGGGGGAGTTTCCTCCGGGGCGAGGCCCTGGATTTCCAGCTCGGACTGCATGTGACCAATCCTCCCGGAAGGAGGCGATCTGATGTCTTACGTCGTCGGCACTGGCACGGTCGCGTTCAGCCGTGGCGAGGATCGTCCTCGCGGCGTTGAGGTCACGGTCTGCGGTGTAGCCGCAGGCCGTGCACTCGAAAATCCGTACGCCCAGTCCGAGGCGGAGATTGGTTCTCTCGCCGCACCCGGAGCAGGTCATCGTGGTGTAGGCGGGCGGTACCGGCACCACCTTCCGGCCCGCCCGCAGACCACTGTCGATCAGTTCACGTTTGCAGGCGCCGATCGCGGCGTCGGCCGCTTTGCGGGCCATGTTCCTGCTCTTGGCCAGGAACTTCGGTTTGAAGTCCTCGACGGCGATCAGGCTGTGGTGGGTCACTACGGTCTTGGCCCAGACGCGGGCGTCGTGGGTGTTCTGCCGGGCCGCTTTCTTCGCGATCCGGGCGGCCTGCCGCTTCGCGGTCAGATAGCCCTTCGACTGCGGCTGGCCCTTGGGCCGGCGGCGGCGGGCCATCTTGCGCTGGGCCTTGGCCAACTCCGCGGCGCAGCGGCGGCGGTGGCCCAGGTGCGGCAGGTCGAACGTTGGGTCGGTGGTGGTGGCGGTGGTCTTCACGCCCCAGTCCACGCCGATGCCGGGCAGGTCCGGGGCCGAAATCTCGGCCTGTTCGCGTTTGACGACGAACGAGGCGTACCAGTGGCCGAGACTGTCGCGGTAGACCCGGACAGACGACGGGCCCGACGGCAGTTCCCGGGACCAGACGACCGGGACGAACACCTTGCCCGGCAGCCGCAGACGGCCGCCGACCAGCTTGAACCCGTTACGGGTGTACTCCAGCGACGGCAGGGCGTCCTTGAGCCGTTTCACCTTCGGACGGCCCCGGCCCTTGACCTTGAACGAGTCGTTCAAGGCCGCACCGTAGGTGCGCAGCATCTGCTGCTGGGCGTTCTGCGATCCGGAGCGCAGCCAGGCGTTCACGGACCGGGCCTCGGTCAGCAGCTTCGACAGCTTCCCGAACGTCGGCTTGCGGCCGGAACGCTGCTGGTGGACGGCTTCGTTCCACAGCCACCGGCAGCGCGACCACTCGGCCAGCAGAGCGGCCTCCGCGATGCGGCCGGGCCGCAGCCGGTAGGTGTAACGCACCGTCTCGTCCACATAGGACAGCATACAAATCGATCGAAGCCACAATGCTGCCGCGGTGGACGAGATCAGATCGAACAACAACGCCGTATACCGCTGCTACCGCTGCACCTTTCACGTCGTCTGGTGCCCGAAATACCGGCGCCAGGTCATCACCGCAGACGTCGGCATCCGGCTCAAACAGATCATCCGCGAGGTCTGCGACGAACGCAACGCACCCATCACCGAGCTGGAGACCATGCCCGACCACGTGCAGCTGCAGGTCACCTGCGACCCCCCAGTACGGCATCCACCGCCTGGTCAAGCAGATCAAAGGCCGTTCCTCACGGCTCGTCCGGCAGGAGTTCCCCGAGGTCCGGACCCGTATTCCGACTCTGTGGACCAACAGCTACCTCGTCGCCACCATTGGCAGCGCAACCCCGGAGATCGTGAACAGGTATGTGGAGAACCAGCGCAACGTCTGATCAGACGCCCATCCGCCTTGTTGGCGGATGGGCTATCCCTGACCTGCTCCGCAGGAAATCCGATTCCTCCCCAAGGCTAAAGCCGGGGTTTCCACGGAGGCTTCTCGATGAAGGTCTCCTCTGCTTGTTGACCACGTGGTCATTAAGACTGTAACCACGTTAATGACCACGTGGTAATTTGGGGGTGTGAGCCGCCGACCGCAGCGCCGTGACCCTGAAGGACACCGCCTCGCCATCCTCAGCGCCGCCCGCGACTGTTTCGGCGAGAAAGGCTTCGCCCACGCCACGGTCCGCGACATCGCCGCCCGGGCCGGCGTGACACACGGCCTGGTGCTCCGGCAGTTCGGCACCAAGGAGCAGCTGTTCCTCGCCGCGGTGCCCGGCCACCGCGAGCTCGATCAGACCATCGCCGGCGACCGCGAGACCCTGCCCGAACGGGTGGCGCACGCCTTCGTCGAGCGCATGGAACGCAACGCCGCCGGCGATCCGCTCGTCGTGCTGCTCCGCAGCATGGCCTCCGACCAGAGCATGACGGCAGGCCTGCTCGACGCGATGGTCACCAACAGCATCGAGGCGTACGGCGAGGTGCTCGGCGACACGGTGGACGACGTCCCGGCCCGCGTGGCGATGCTGGGCGCCCAGATGATCGGCATCACTGTCGTGCGCTACATCGCCCCCACCGGCGTCCTGGCCACGATGCCCGCCGACGACCTGGCCCGCCACCTGGGCCGTGTCCTGCGGCAGATCCTGTTCGCCTGAGCGCCCGCTCTTCCCGGCACCGTCATCGGCGAGCCGCCAGGACCGGGGGAGTGTTCTCGCTCAGCTCTCCGGTGGCGGGATCCGCCGGGTTGCCGGGAGGTCCAGACGGCCGATCAGCCGCCCCGGCGGGCGGCCGGTCCGGGCCGGTGGCGGCGCCGGCGGCAGCGGGCTGTCCAGCACCAGCGTGGCCAGCGGCCCCGACAGCAGGTCCGCGCGGAGGACGGCGCCGATGTGCTCCTCGATCGCGCGCAGGCACGCCCGGTCGACGGGCAGCCCCTCACTCCGGGCGATCGCCTCCGCGCGTTCATAGAACCGGTGCGGCCGTTCCCCCCGCGGCGAGTACGACATTCCCGGCTCGAACATCTCGGCCCGAATCCCGTCGCGGTAGTCGTGGAAGCTGCCCATCCCTGGTCCGGCCACCAACGCGAGAGCCGCGCCGCCGCCGGCGGACAGCGCGGCCAGCACCTCGGCCCGCCCACCCTCCGCGCCGCCCTGCTCAAGACAAAAAGCCCACGGGAGTACGGGTCCCGGCGCGCACCCGGAACCGCTGAGGGCGCCGGCGCGCAGCAGCGGCCGCCCCCACTCGGTGGGAAGCGCATCCCGGGCCTGTGCCTGGGTCAGCACTCGCGCGTTCGCCGGATCGGCCCCGTAGGCGGCCAGCATCGCGCCCGGATCGAGGCCACGCCCGAAAGTGACCGTGAAGCCGACCTCGCCGGCCAACTGCCATGGTCCCGGATCACGAACCGCCATGAGGTCCATCCTCTCGCCGGTGGCCGCCGGTTCGTGGTGGGCCGCGACGCCGTCCCGGCCCACCACTTCGTGATCAGGTGATCGCGACCGTGTAGGCCTCGTTGTCGATGATCCGCTCGGACTGCGGGAGGCTGCCGACCTTACCTCCGGCG
>NZ_JBEZXU010000073.1:0-60865 GCF_040638175.1 Actinoplanes sp. NPDC026670 | reverse complement strand
GCGCGGGGCGCGGGGCGCGGGGCGCGGGGCGCGGGGCGCGGGGCGCGGGGCGCGGGGCGCGGGGCGCGGGGCGCGGGGCGAGGAGCGAGGAGCGAGGAGCGAGCGGCGAACGGACGGCGGGCCCGGACGGAACGCCGTCCGGGCCCGCTGTGGCTCAGGTCAGTGGGAGGCGGTGGCCAGGGAGCGAGGCCCGGCGGCCGGCTGGGAACGGCTGCGCAGGCCGGCCAGCAGCACGAACACCATGGCGAAGGCGGCCGCGCCGGCGAAGACCGTGAACCCCCAGCCCTGGTTGCCGGCGGCCATCAGCTGGCCACCCAGCCATGGACCGAGGACGGCGCCGAAACGGCCCATGCCGGCGGTGGAGCCGACCGCTGTGGCGCGGCTCGCGGTGTCGTAGCGGGTGGTCACCGCGGCGTACACCATGGTCTGGGCGCTGAAGAGCCAGACCCCGCTCAAGAAGACGATGGTGTACGTGACAGCGAGCGGCGTGCGAATGCCGAGCAGGTAGACCCCGACCGCGGTGAGCGCGAACCACACGGCGGCGACCGGGACGGCCCCGAAACGGTCGGCGACCCGGCCCGCGACGAGCATGCCGACGATGCCGCCCAGGTTGATCACGATGAGGAAGGAGAGCGCCGAACCCAGGTCGTACCCTTCGGCGCGCATCATCGTCGGCAGCCACGTGTTGACGCCGTAGACCAGGAGCAGCCCGCCGAACGAGGCGAACCAGAACAGCAGCGTGGGCTGCCAGCGCCCGCCGCGGAACAGGTCGAGGACGCTGCCGGACCGGTCCGCCGACGACGGCGCGGGCAGCGGAACCCCGTGTGCGGCGGCGACCCGCTCGGCCTCCTCGGTCCGCCCGCGGGACAGCAGGAAGCTCAGCGACTCGGGCAGGTAGCGGGCGACCAGCGGCACGGCGATGAACAGCGGCAGCACGCCGATCCAGAACGCGGACCGCCAGCCGTACGAGTCGAGCAGCCACAACCCCAGCGTCGCGGCGAGGATGCCACCGGCCTGGTGTGCCGTCATCAGCGACCCGATCAGCAGGTTGCGCCGCCGGGCCGGTGCGAACTCGGCGACCATGGTCAGCGCGATCGGCAGCAGCCCGCCGAGCCCGAGCCCGGCGACGAACCGGCCGAGCCCGAAGACCGTCAGCGAGGGCGCGGCCGCACAGATGCCCGACGCGAGCGAGAAGATCGCCGTACTCGCGATGATCATCTTTTTGCGGCCGATCCGGTCGGTCAGCGGGCCCGAGCCGAGCGCGCCGAGCAGCATGCCGAAGGTGGCGTAGCTGCCGAGGCCGCCGGCCGCCTCCTTGGTCAGGCCGAGCGCCGGGTCGTCGAGCATGCCGGGCAGGACGGCGCCGTAGATGAACAGGTCGACACCGTCGAAGAGGACTACCAGCCAGCAGATCGCGACGACGAGACCGGCGAGGCGGCCGCCGCGTATGCCGCCGGTGACGGACGTGGAGGACATCGTTGTTCCCTCTTTCACCAAAGGGTTTGTGTGCTGCGTCACCGGATCGTGCTCGTTGTTCGCAAGATTGTCAACAATCAGTTTCGAACAAGTTGGCAGCTCATAGCAATTGGATGATCAAGCATGACTGAATGTTGACAATCCTGTGATCAGGAACAGCTGAGCCTGAAGATCTTGGCGCCGTTGAGACGGTCCCGCGCGGTATCGTTTCCGCACCGAAAGAGGGACGACGGGATCACATGTCTGCGGAGAAGAACCTCACCGGCGTGCGGCGGGCACGTGACACGGGCGAGGGCAAGGACAAGGCGGCCGCGCGCGACGAGCTGCGCACGGCCATCCTGTCCGGGGAGTACATGCCCGGCGAACGCCTGGTCGAGGCGCAGCTGATCGAGCGGTTCGGGGTGAGCCGGTTCAACATCCGGCTGGCCCTCCAGGACCTCTCCGGCGAGGGCCTGGTGGAGATCCAGCGCAACCGCGGCGCCCAGGTCCGCAAGATCTCGCTCGCCGAAACCATCGAGATCACCCAGGTGCGGATGGTGCTGGAGGGCCTGGTCGCCGCGCAGGCCGCCGAGCGGGTCACCGACGCCCAGGCCAGCGAGCTCGACGAGATCGGCCTGCTGATGCGCCGGGCCGTCGAGTCAGGCGAGTTCCGCCGTTACAGCGACCTCAACCAGCGCCTGCACGGCCTGATCCGGACGATCGCCGGCCACGCCACCGCCGACCGGCTGATCGGCACACTGCGCGCCCAGCTGGCCCGGCACCAGTTCATGCTGTCCCTGCTGCCGGGCCGGCCGCAGACGTCGCTGCCGCAGCACGAGCGGATCATCACGGCGATCCGCGAGCGTGACCCGGCCGTCGCCGAGACGGCGATGCGCGAGCACATCGCCAGCGTCATCGAGGTGCTGCGCTCCCTGGAGGAGAACGGCGGACACCCCTAGGCGACGGGTGGGGTGCCATGGGTGTGGAACGACTCGATCGTCTTCAGGCCCCACGCCTGGCCCTTGGCCCGTTCGGCCTCGGTCCAGGTGACCACCTCGTGGTCCGGGGCGAGCAGCAGGCGGGCGCCAGCGTTGCAGAGTTCGATGCGATTGCCGCCGGGCTCCCACACGTACAAGAAGAATGTCTGTTGAATTGCATGTTTGTGGGGTCCGGTCTCGATGTGCACGCCGGCTTCCAGGAACACGTCGGCCGCCCGCAGGATGTCCTCGCGGGTGTCGGTCGCGAACGCCACATGGTGCAGGCGGCCCTCGGTGCCGGTCCAGTCCCGGGTGTAGACCAGGTCGTAGGACTTGTCGGTGAACGTGTACCAGACCGCGGCCTTGGTCCCGTCGTTCAGCACGATCTGCTCACTGGCCCGCCCGGTCAGCGCGCCGGCCAGGAACTCCTCGTTGCGTGGCACGTCCCGGGCCAGATAGTTGACGTGATCCAGCCGCCGCACGTTGGTGCCGCGGCCGGGGAAGCGCGACGCCTGGTTCTTCAGTGACGGGCGGGTGGCCTCGGACGCCATATAACGCCTGGTCTCGTAGTAGAGGCCGAACGGGTGCCCGTCCGGGTCGGTGAAGTGGAAGACCGGACCGTACCCCGGCTCGTCCTTGCTCCACCCCTCGCCGAGACCGGCCGCCTCGATGTCGCGGACCCGCCGCTCCAGGGCCTCCGGGCTGCGGGCCCGCAGCCAGGTCCGGCCGATGCCGGACGTGTCCCCACCGGTGACCTTCACGGTGAAATGCTCGTAGTCGTCCCAGGCGTGCAGGTAGGCGCTGTCGCCGCGGCGTTCGACGACCTCCATCGCCATCTGGTCGGTGAAGAACCGGACCGTGTCGTCGAGGACGGGCGTCCGGAGCTCCACCGCGGAGACGTGCGCGATGTCGCGGATCTTCTCAGCCATGGACGATGGCTCCTTCCGTGTTGCGACGGGGATGGACCCGCCCCTCCATCAGCAGGCGGGCGGTGCTGACGATCGCCGAACGGCCCGCGTCGAGGTCGATGACCACGTCGGTGAAACCGGACGGATGTTCCAGCCGGAACGTCCCGGCGGCCCCGGTGTGCGCGACGCTTCCCGGCATGGCCGCCGCGGTGCCGACGGTCACGGCGGCGAGGACGCCGATCGAGGCATGGACGCGATGTGGGATGAACATCCGCGTCGCGAGCGTGCCGCCGTTTGCCGGCGGCGAGGTCAGACACATTTTCGGTACGGTCGTCGCGCTCACATCTCCGAGTTGCATGAGCGTGCCCGCGAGAAGACGCAACTGCTCCACCCGGCGGCAGAGCCGGGTGTCCGCCTCCAACTCGGCCGGGGTCTCCCGCCCCGTGACACCGAGCGACTTCGCGGACATCAGCACGACCGGCATCCCGTTGTCGATCAGGGTGGCCGGCACCCCGTCCAGGTCGTCGAGGACCCGCCCGGTCGGCAGCAGTCCCGGCGCGACCGACCCGGCCGTGTCCCGGAACTCCACCTCGATCCGCGCCGCAGTCCCCGGCACCCCGCTGAGCGCGGTGTCCCCGGCGTAGGTGACCCGCCCGTCCGGGGTCGGGACGGAGACGACCGCCAGCGCTCCGGTGTTGACCATCCGGACCCGTACCGGGGTGACGTCGCCGGCCACCGGGACCAGCCCGCGCTCGATCGCGAACGGCCCCACCCCGGCCAGGATGTTCCCGCACGGCTGCTCGGCGCTGACCCGCGGCTGATCCACCTGCACCTGCAGGAACAGGTAGTCGACGTCGGCGGACGGGTCGCCGGACCGGCTGACCACGGCGACCTTGCTGGTCAGCGGATGCCCGCCACCGATCCCGTCGATCTGCCGCGGATCCGGCGATCCCATCACCGACAGCAGCAGCGCATCACGTTCCGCCTCGGCGGCCGGCAGATCCCCGCTGAGGAAGTACGCCCCCTTGGACGTGCCACCCCGCATGATCACGACCGGGATGCTCATGGCTCGTCCACGTAGACCACACCCAGCTCGGCCAGCAGCGGCCGCAGCTTGTACATGTCCAGGCCCAGCTCGCCGCCGGCCAGGCGGGCCCGCTTCGACGCCTCGTTGGCGATCCGGTCCCGGGCCGCCTCCAGCACGTCCGCGGCCCGCTCGTACGCGACCACCACGACACCGTCGTCGTCGGCCACGATCGCGTCACCCGGACGGATCACCTGGCCGCCCACCACGATCGGGACGTTCACCGAACCCGGGCTGGCCTTGACCGTCCCCTGGGTGCTGACCGCCCGCGACCACACCGGGAAACCCATCTCCCGCAGTTCGGCCACGTCCCGTACGCCCGCGTCCAGGACCACGCCGATCGCGCCGCGCGCCCGCAACGACGTGGCCAGCAGGTCACCCAGCATCCCGTCGGTCGACGGCGACGTGGTCGTCACCACCACCACGTCACCGGGCCGGACCTGCTCCACCGCCGCGTGGATCATCAGGTTGTCGCCCGGATGGCAGGACACCGTCACGGCGCTCCCGGCGATCCGCGCCCCGGCCTGGATCGGCCGCAGATCGGGGGAGACCGCACCGCGCCGCCCGTCCGCCTCGTGCACCGCCGACGCCCCCGCCTCGGCCAGGCCGGCGAGCACCTCGGCGGCCACCCGCTTCGAGGTGCGGACCACCACGTGCCGGGCGGTCACGACAGCTCCCGGGTGACCTGCGGGTAGAGCCGCATGTACGCCTCCGCGTAGGTGTCGTTGGGCAGCCCCAGGTTCGGCCCCGAGTTGCGGGCGGCCTGGAGGCCGCGCCGGCTGCCCAGCTCGGTGTAGTAGGTGTGCAGGTGCTTCTGCGCGGCCAGGATCTGCATCGCCTCCCGCTTCACCTCCCACACCCCGGTGATGTCGAGCAGCACGTTCGGGATGAAACCGCACTGCTCCGGCTGGTGCGGCTCGAAGCTGAAGACGGGCGGCGCGCCGATCACCTCACCCGGCCCCTCGACCCCGGGCGCCTGCGCCAGGATGCGGGCCTTCAGCGCGATGGCGTGCGCGAACGCGTGATCACCGTTGTACGGGTCGGCCGCCGCGTGGGTCAGCACCACCCCCGGCTGAACCTCCCGGTACAGGTCGATCAGGCCCTGGAGCAGCGCCGGCGTCTCGACCAGCGGGTAATCGTCTGCGTCGAAGAACCGGATCTCCGCGCCGAGCACCTTGGCCGCCTGCTCGGCCTCGGCCCGCCGGTGGTCCTTGACCTGCTGCAACGTGTAGCCCTTGCGCCAGAGCGAGGCCGACTCGCCGCGCTCGCCGAAGCTCATGCAGCCGATCACCACGCGCCGGCCGCGGGATGCCGCCAGGGCGATGGCGCCGCCGGCGCGCCAGACGAAGTCACCGGGGTGAGCGGTGAGCACCAGGGTCGAATCGGTCATCGCGTTTCCCATCCGATTACCAACAACATTGTCAACAATCCGCGCGTCGAACGGTCCTCAAGGGCGCGGTCACCCGATCGAGCCTAGGCCAACCAGGTCGTCGAAACAATTGTTGACAATCTTGTCGCCTGGTTGGAACACTCGCCGTGCCTGCGGTGGGGCGCCTACCGTCGTCTCCAGCGCCCTGCCGCGCCACCACGCCCACGCCCGCCACGCCCACGCCCACCACGTCCGCGCCCGCCACGTCCTTGGAAACGTCAGGAGACCCGCCATGACCGTCCCCGCCATCCGGCCCGTCATCGCCGTTCTCGGGCTCGGCGAGGCCGGCGGTCTGATCGCCGCCGATCTGGTCGAAGCGGGTGCCACCGTGCAGGGTTACGACCCGAAGGTTCCGGCGCCGGCCGGGGTGCGGGCCGCGGACAGCGACGCGGCCGCCGTCGCCGGGGCGTCGCTCGTGCTCAGCGTCAACAGCGCCGCCGACGCGGCGGACGCGCTGCGTGACTCACTGCCGGCGCTCGCCACCGGCACGATCTGGGCCGACCTCAACACCGCGACCCCGGGCCTCAAGGAACGTCTCGCAGCGCTCGGTGGCCAGACGGTACGGGTGGTCGACGTCGCCCTGATGTCCCCGGTGCCGGGGCGCGGGCTGCGTACGCCGATGACCGCCAGTGGACCGGCCGCCACCGAACTGGCCACGATCCTCGGCGGGCTCGGCGCCACCGTGGAGGTCCTGGACGGCCCGGTCGGCGCGGCCGCCACCCGCAAACTGCTGCGCAGCGTCTTCTACAAGGGCATGGCCGCCGCGGTGACCGAGGCCCTGGAAGCGGCCCGCGCCGCCGGCCTGGAGGAGTGGCTGCGCGGCAACATCCGGGACGAGCTGATCCGCGGCAACGCCGGCACCCTGGACCGCCTGGTCGACGGGTCCCGCAAACACGCCGTCCGCCGCCGCGAGGAGATGGCCGCCGCCACCGAGTTGCTCACCGACCTGGGCGTCCACCCCCGTATCGCCCCCGCCACCCGGGACGTCCTGGAAGCCCTGATCGACGCCCCGAAGACCCCCTGACCCCCGGCCGGGCGGGCCCGCCTGCCCCGCCCGGCCACCCCGAAAACCGCCAGCCGTCACCGACGGCGGCTGTCGCCCGCCGAAAAGGCGGCCGAGCCCGCCAGCCGTCGCTGGCGGTGGTTTTCGGGTGCGGATTACCGCGGTGGGCGACGGCCGAGCCCGCCAGCCGTCGCTGACGGCGGTTTTGGGGTGCGGATTACCGTGGTGGGCGACGGCTGGCGGTCTTTGTGGGCAGCAAGCCCGGCGGTCGCGGCCGGGCCGTGAGGGGCCGCCTGGCTCGCGGTGTAGGGGACAGTGCCTCCTACTGGCCGTACTCCTCGAGGTTTTGAAGGCTCTCAGCGGCCAGTTCCAGCAACGTCTCCACCGCGGATCCGGGGTTCGGCGGCGGCGGGATCGGGACCGGGTCGGTGCAGCGGGCCAGCAGCAGGTCGACCAGCGCGGCCCGGTTGATGATCTCGCCGGCGTCGATGGCGCCCGGGAGGATACGGATCTCGACCGTGTCCCGGATCGGGGTGTCGGTGAGGACCTGGGTGAGGTTCACGTCGAAGAACTTCGTGAGGCCGCCCTCGGCGGCGGCGGAGCGCAACTCGTCGATGGTCGCCTTGCCCTCGGCCGCGGCGACCAGCTGGGCCGGGAGCGGGGCCAGCCGGCGGCAGGCCGGATTGGTGGCCAGCACCTCCCGCAGCGCGTCGCGGTAGTGGGCGAACAGAAGCACCACGTTGGCCAGCGCGTCCGGGGAACGGAACGGGGCGCCGTCGACGTGCAGGTGCACCGCCGCCTCGTGCGGGACGGTGAAACCCAGCTCACGGGCCGGGACCAGCAGCTCGGCCAGGGCGGCGTGGTGATCCTCGGCGATCGGCGGCGTGACGATCTCGCAGGGGCGTTCGCGTTCGCCGCCGGCCGGGGAGGCCAGGGCCACCGTCGCGCCGGACGGATCGTCGAGCCGGAGGATCCGGCCGTGCCGCTGAACCGTGGTGCCCCAGAGACGGGCCGCCGGCTCCAGCACCTCCGGCAGGTGGGCGCCCGGATCGCAGTGCAGCGCGAGCAGGCGCAACAGCCGGGTGTCGTCGGTGAGGACCCGGTGCCAGCCGGGGATGGCCGGCGATTTCGGGTCGAGACCGTGCAGCAGGGTGACGTCGTCGACCAGCGTGCAGAGCAGCTCGCCGTCCGGCCGCCGCACCTCGAAACCCTGCGTGAGGTGCAGGAACCGTCCCAGGCCGGGAACCAGGGACGGCTCGCTGTCGTGGTGCCACACCGGCCGGACGCTGCCCCCACAGCGTCCGGCCAGGTCCATGGCGAGGGTGCGCCGGCTGACCCCCGGAGGGGCCATCAGCTCGATCTCGAAGCCGATCCGCCGGCGCAGACCCGGGGTCACGGCTGGATCGGGAGCGTCTCGCCGGCCTTGATCCGGCGCCCGGCCTCGACCTTCGCCGAGTACGTGTCGTCCAGCTTCCAGAGTTTCGCCAGCTTCTCGGCGTCCTCACCGTCGTAGCCGGCGTCCCAGAAGATGTTCGCCAGCCGGGCTTCCTTGCCGGCCTCGACCTGCTCCGGGTCGGGCTTGACCCCACCCGGCAGCGTCTCGCCGGCGAGCAGGCGCCTGCCGGCCTCGGCCTTGGCATCACCCGGGTCGGTGAGGTTCCACAGCTCGGCCAGCACGACCGCGTCGTCCCAGTCGTAGCCCTGCAGGAAGTACTCCTCCACCTGCTTGGACAGCTCCGGGTTCTCCGGTTCCTCGGACACCGGGCCGTCCTCGTTGGGCTTGGCCGTGACCGGCAGGGTCTCCCCGGCCAGCAGCTTCTGCCCGGCGACCGCCTTGACCTGGCCGATCTGGTCGGACGCCATGTTCCACAGCTTGGCCAGCTCGACCGCGTTGTCGTAACCGAACCCGGCTTCGAAGTAGGCGGCGATACCGGCCTTGACCTCGTCCTCGGTGAGGGCCGTGGCCGGGTCGACCGAGGCGATCGGGGCGGCCACCTCGAAGGCGGGCGCGGTGTTCGCGGCCGGGGCGGCGGGCAGGATCGCCGGCAGCTGCGTGATGCCCGCGATCAGGCCGGCGCTCAGCGCCACCCCGCCCGCGGCCTGCACACCGAACCGGCGCCACTTGTATTTCTTCGCCAGCTCCTCGACGCGGGCGTAGACCGCTGCGGGGTCCGGCGTCTCAGTTTCGTGCTTGGTGAAGGCTTCGCGCAGCCGGTCTCCGTGCTCGTTCACGACCTCTCCTCGGCGTGGACTCGTAGCTCCGACTGCTGATCGAGCCGGAGGATCTGCAGTGCCCTCGACGCGTGGCTGCGCACCGTGGCCGGCGCACAACCCAGCAGGTCGGCGATCGCGTCGTCGTCCAGCTGCTCGTAGTAACGCAACACCAGCACCGCCCGCTGCTTGCGCCCGAGGGCGGACAACCGGTGCCAGAGCGCGTCGGCCTCGACCACACCGTCCGCGTGGTCGCGGACCCCGCCGCGAGCGTCGTCGAGTTCGATCAACCGTTCCCCGGCCGCGTGGATGTGACGCACCGCCCAGCTGCGCCGCCACGACAGGTACTCGTTGAGCACCATGCGCCGCACGTACGCCTCGGGTGAGTCGGCGTCACTGATGCGTTTCCAGCGGACCTGGGCACGCGCCAGCACCTCCTGCACAACGTCCTGCGCCAGGTCGCGGTCGCCGGTGAGGACGACCGCGTATCGGAGCAGGCTGGGCAGCCGGGCCAACGCGAATTGCTCGAAGGTCACACCTCATCGACGCATCCCGGGCCCGAGTTGTGCAGTCCGTTGCCGGAAATTCTTCGCCGGATTCTTGTTGATCTTAAACATCTACATGTCTGATTGTGACCGGACGGTTACCCATCCGTCTCATGTGGATCGGAGGATGCCCTCGCACCTTCCTACGTCAACGGGGGTTTTCATGCGGAAAGTGCTCAGAAGAGCGCTCTGTGCAGCGCTCGCCATCGCGCTGGTACCGGTCACGGCCACGCCGGCCCAGGCGGCACCGATCGGCGACCACGTCATCTTCTGGAACAACGTGCTGCTCAAGACCTACCGGACGGTCGGCGGCGCGCCCGGGCCGCTGGCGCGATCCGGGGCGATGATGCACAACGCCATGTTCAACGCGGTCAACACCATCAACTGCTACCAATCGGGTACGTACGACGACTTCAACTGCCTGGCCATCGACTACACCGGCTCGAACACCATCACGAACTGGGCGAATCCGGATGTCGAGACGGCCATCGACTACGCCGCGTACACGGTGCTGACCAGCCTCTACCCGAGCGTCGGTTTCTCCGGTGACCTGGCCGCGGCGCAGGGCGGCATCGCCGTGGACGCCGCCCAGCAGCAGGGGCAGAGCGTCGGTGTCAAGGCCGGGCAGAACATGGTCGCCAACCGTGCGCCGAACTCCGACCGCTCGGGTCTGAACACCACGTACACCCTGGTCAACGAACCCGGCTACTGGCGGCCGACCGGATCCGGCAACGCTGTCACGCCCGGCTGGGGACAGGTTGTGCCGTTCTCCCGGTTCAGTGAGTCGTACAAGCTGAACAACTTCCGCCCGGCGCTGCCCGGTGGCTACTCGACCATGCCGTCGCTGCTCGCCAGCTCGGCCTATGCCACCCAGGTCAACGAGGTGAAGAGCCTCGGCCGGGCGACCGGTTCGACACGTACCGCCGAGCAGACACAGATCGCCTGGTACTGGGCCAACGATCTGGACGGCACCTACAAGCCGCCGGGACAGCACTACGCGCACACCCAGGCCGTGTCGGCCGGCCGGGGCCTCGGCCAGATGGCCAACCTGCGGCTGTTCGCACTGGTCAGTGCCGCGATGGCGGACGCCGCGGTGGTCGCCTGGGACGCCAAGTACCTGACCGCGATCGACCTGTGGCGGCCCGAATCGGCGGTCCAGCTGGCCGGCACCGACAACAACGCGGCCACCACCGCCGACACCGCCTGGAAGCCGCTGTCCGCCGACCGGAACGGGGTCAACTTCAGCCCCGCCTTCCCGGCCTGGATCTCCGGGCACGCCACCTTCGGCGGCGCCTGGGCGAAGACCATGGAACGCTACTTCGGCACCGACAACGTCACCTTCACCGGCGGCACCGACGACCCGCACGCGGTCGGGGTGACGCGTACCTTCACCAGCTTCAGCGCCGCCGCGCAGGAGGACGCCCGCAGCCGCATCTACCTGGGCGTGCACTACAGCTGGGACGGGACACAGGGCAACACCGCGGGCGCCAAGGTCGGCAACTACGTCTCCGACAAGCTGTTCCAGAAGGTGATCGGCGGTGGCACGTACACCACCGCGCAGACCTGCGAGGAGACCGGCGACGACGCGGTCTACGGCAACCAGATCTACAGCGGCTACTACTGCCGGGCGGAAGGCGCCGCCTGGCGGCTCGTCTTCTACCCCTGGCCCTGACCGGCCGGTCCGGGGCGGCCGCCACAGTGTGACGGCCGTCCCGGCGAGCCGGGATGTTCACGTACGGGCTGCGGCTGCCGATCAGAGAGGCCGACCCCGACCAGCGGTGAACGGGCATCCCGGAGAGGTGAATGATGAGCAACGGTGCAGCTGGAGTGATGTCGGTTCCAGGCGCTGGAGGATTGGCCGGCGTCGAGCTCCCAGCCATCGGCGACCCGATCTTCCTGGTCCTCGGCGACGGCGTGAACCTCCGCTCGAAGCTGGAGGCCATCGACGGCGACACGTTCAGCGTCGCCGCGCCCCTCGAGACCACCGGCCTCGCGATGTTCGAACCCGGCCAGGAGTTCGAGATCTTCTGGGCCCCGCCGCGTACCCGCGTGGTCCTGCCCTGCCGCCTCGTGGTGGTCTCCGGCAGCGCCCCGCTGCGCTGGATCCTCACGCCGTCCGGCGCACCCCGCCACGACAACCGCCGCGAATTCGTCCGCGGCGGCGCCGGAGCGGTCGTCCGCCTCGCAGCCGAGGTCAGCGGCCAGCCCGCCGAAGGTGTCCTGCTGGACATCAGTGAGGGCGGCCTGCGCTGCTGGATCGACGAGGCCACGTCCCTCACCCAGGGCGACCGCGTCGAGGCGACGGTCTGGCTGGGCACCGCCGAGGCCAAGCTGAGCGGCCTCGTCCACAACGTCCGTGAGGCCCCGCACGGCGACCCCGGACAGCACCTGATCCTCACCTTCGACACGAAGGAGGAGCTGGCCCGGACCATCCGCCAGTACATCCTGGCCTGGGAGATCGGCGAGCGCCGCCGCAACAAGCGAACCAGCTGACGTCCCGCCACAAGCCGAGTCCGGGCCTGACCAGGCCCGGACACTCCGGCGTTTCCGGGGTGGGTTTCCGTGCTCGACCCATCGACTGACGTCTTATATTAATCCTGCGGCTGGCTGCGGATTCCATGGGAGTCGGCTGAGGGAAGTTCGGTTTTCGCGCATCCTGGATTCTTCCGTATCCGGATTCCCCTCGCCCTTCTGCTGCATCGATTGCGGAAGCCTTCAGCGAATGTCATGCCTGCTGGTGGGCCTTGTCTTCCCGCGGCGAAGCTTTTCTGGTTGGCGGCTACGGCGGGCGTTTTTGCGGCGGAACAATCAGTGCTTGATTTTCTCGCGTTTCGATTCTCGGGTGTCAGTACTCGATCATGCCAATCTGATTTCTTGGGGCTGGCGTCTCCGCCCTTTTCGATCTTGGATGGGTCTTGCTGCGGATCGCCGGGCGATTGCGGTGGCGGTGGGTCGGGCTGCCCGGCCGCGCTCGGCACGTCGTGATGATCTTCACTGGGCGGGTGTAACGACGACAGGAGCACACAGTCACTGACCGTGTGCTCCTGTCGTCGTTGCAGCGATGGCCAGCGCACGCGGTCAAGGTTCCGTGTGCGCTGGCCATCGTGATGGCGAGGCCCGGATCGCACGATCGGCGAACGTGTGCGCTTGTCGTCGCGATACCGGAATGCGATCCAGGTCCGCGTGGGGAAGGAAGAGCCCGGATAGGAAGGAAGAGCCCGGATGGAAAGGAAGCGTCCGGATGGGAAGTAAGGGTCGGGTGGCGGGGGCGGTGACCGAGCCGGTCAGCGGCGGCGGCGCAGGACGGCGCCCGCGACCAGCACGGCGGCCAGGGCCAGGAGCTGGCCGCCGGCGATGATCCGGTTGACGTTCAGGGCCGGCCGCCAGTGGGCGTCGCCGTCGCGGATGACGTAGACGCCGGCCGGGTGGGCGGTGAAACCGAACCCGCCGCCGGAACCCTCGCCCTCGGGCTTGTCAGCGTCGGCCGGGGTTCCGCTGCCGGCGCCTCCTCCGCCGCCTCCGCGGATGACGGCGACCGGGACCACGGTGACGCCGTCGCGTTCGATGGGTTCACCGAAGACGCGGCCCGCGGTGGAGGCGCCCGTGCGGACGCGGTCGATGATCTCGGTGGCGCTGAGTTTCGACGGCATGGGAGTCACCCTTCGTGTCGGAGGTCTCTCCCCAGGGTCTCACCGGCCGGCGCGGTGCTCTCGCGGATGACCAGGCGGGTGGCCACCAGGTCGGTGCCGGCGTCGGCCGGCTCGTTGTGGATCTGGCGCAGCAGGGCGTGCACGCAGCGCCGCCCCACCTCGGCGAAGTCCTGGTGGACGGTGGTCAGCGGCGGCAGGTAGGACCCGGCGTCGGCGATGTCGTCGAAACCGACCACGCTGACGTCGGCCGGCACCCGTCGGCCGCGTTCGTGGAGGGCGCGCAGCACCCCCAGCGCCATCTGGTCGTTGGCGGCGAAGATGGCCGTGCACGACGGGTCGGCGGCGAGGCGCAGGCCGGCGTGGTAGCCGGAGTCGGCGGACCAGTCGCCGCGTTCGAGCGCGGGCACCGGCCGGCCGGCCTCTTCGAGGACGCGGCGCCAGGCGCCGGCGCGGCGTTCGGCGGCATAGGATTCGGCCGGTCCGGCCACGTGCCAGACGGTACGGTGCCCGAGCGCGAGCAGATGCCGCACCGCCTGCTCGGTCCCGTCGGCCTGATCGGTGTCGACGACCGGGTATCGGTCTCCGGCGTCCGAGTCGACGACGACCACGTGCACGTCGGGCGGGATGGCGACGGCCGACGCGTCGAGCAGGTGCACCTCGATGATCAGGATGACCCCGTCGACGGTGAGCTCACCCATTCTTGTGAACGCTCCCATGACGTTGTCCTGGGTGGCGGCGCCGACCGGGATGAGGGTGATCGCATACCCCTCGGCGGCGGCGTGGGTGGCGATCGCCTCGACCGTGCGGCTGTTGCCGGTGGAGGACAGCCCGAACAGGATGACGCCGATCGTGTTGAACCGTCCGTACCGCAGCGAGCGGGCCGCGCTGTTGGGCCGGTAGCCGAGCTCGCCCATGGCCGCGAGCACCTGCTCGCGGGTGGTTTCGACAACGCCGGCGGCGCCGTTGGCGACGCGCGAGACGGTCTGTGAGGAGACGCCGGCGAGGCGGGCCACATCGGCCATGGAGACGCGCTGCTTGCGTCGTCCGCCGGGGACGTCCGAGGCGGCACGGAGCCGGGGCGGTTCGATGGCGATCACTCCCTTGGTCTTGACCTTGACCTCAATTTGTGGTCCATGCCACTATACGGCAGTCATGTTTACGTAAACATGACGAGCATGTTCACGTAAACATCCCACGAGGAGGGTATTGGTGACCCGGCGTTCATGGATCGGGTGGCAGTTCATCGGTCCGTTCATGGCGGTGTTCGCGCTGGTCTTTCTCGCACCGATCGGTTACTCGGTGTACCTCAGCGTGTTCCGTACCCGCCTGGTCGGCGGCACCAGCTTCGTGGGCCTGGAGAACTACACCAACGCACTGAGTGACCCGCAGCTCTGGCAGGGGGTGACCCGGGTCGGGCTGTTCCTGGCCATCCAGGTGCCGATCATGCTCGGACTGGCGCTGGTGGTGGCTCTCGCCATCGACAGCGGGCGGCTGCACGGCAAGGCCTTCTTCCGCGTCACGATCTTCATGCCGTACGCGGTGCCCGCCGTGGTCGCCACGCTCATGTGGGGCTTCATGTACAGCAACCAGTTCGGCCTGGTCGGCAACATCAATGACGCGCTGAACATCACGCTCCCCGAGCCGCTGTCCGCGAACCTCGCGCTCGCCTCCATTGGCAACATCGTGACCTGGGAATTCGTCGGCTACAACATGCTGATCTTCTACTCGGCGCTGCGTGTCGTGCCGGCCTCGCTGTACGAGTCGGCCGAGATCGACGGCGCCGGGGCGTTTCGGATCATCCGGGCGATCAAGCTGCCGGCCATCCGCGGCGCGCTGGTGATCGCCACCATCTTCTCGGTGATCGGCAGCTTCCAGTTGTTCAACGAGCCGGCCATCATGCGCCCGCTCGCGCGCAACGTGCTGACCACCGACTACACCCCCAACATGTACGCCTACACGCTGTCCTTCGCCGGCCAGCAGTACAACTACGCCGCCACGGTCGCGATCATCATGGGTGTCATCACCATGGTCGTCGCGTACGTCGTGCAGTTGCGCGGCACCAGGGAGAACTGATGACCACGACGGCTCCCGCCCCGCACAAGCCCTACCGCCGCGGCAAGCAGCGCAGCGTGCTCCTCACCCTGCTGACCTCGCTCTTCGCGATCTACAGCCTGGTCCCGTTGCTCTGGCTGGTGATCAACGCGACGAAGACGCCGGAGGGCCTGCTCAGCTCGTTCGGCCTCTGGTTCGACGACGGCGAGTTCGCTCTGTTCGACAACATCAGGCAGACCTTCACGTACCAGGACGGGGCCTTCACCCGCTGGCTGGGTAACACCCTGCTGTACGTGGTGGCCGGCGCCGGCGGTGCGACCCTGCTGGCCACTCTCGGCGGCTACGGGCTGGCCAAGTTCGACTTCGTCGGCAAGCGCGCGGTCTTCGCCACCGTGATCGGCGCGGTCGCCGTGCCGGGCACCGCGCTGGCCGTGCCCACGTTCCTCATGTTCAGCAAGCTGGGGATCACCAACACGCCCTGGTCGGTGATCATCCCGTCGCTGGTCTCGCCGTTCGGGCTCTACCTGATGTGGACCTTCTCCGCGCAGGCGGTCCCGGACGAGATGCTCGAGGCGGCCCGGATCGACGGCGCGAGCGAGTTCCGTACGTTCTTCCAGGTCTCCCTGCCGTTGCTGGCTCCCGGCGTCGTCACGGTCCTGCTCTTCACCGTGGTCGCCACCTGGAACAACTACTTCCTGCCGCTGATCATGCTGCGGGACTCGTCCTGGTATCCCCTCACCATCGGCCTCAACTCCTGGAACGACCAGGCGCAGACGGTCGGCGGCGAGGCCGTCTTCAACCTCGTCATCACCGGATCACTCATCACGATCCTGCCGCTGCTCGCGGCCTTCCTGTTCCTGCAGCGCTACTGGCAGTCAGGCCTCGCCGCAGGCAGCGTCAAAGAATGAAAATCTGAGAGGGAGACAATGGCTAGATTCATCAAGGTGGCCGCCGCGGCGACCGCCGCCATGCTGGCGATCGCCGCCTGTAGCTCCGGCAGCGACGGCGGCGCCACCGACACCCCCGCGGCCTCCGGGACCGAGGCCGACGTCGCCGCCGCGCTCGAGAAGGGCGGCAGTCTCACGGTCTGGGCCTGGGACGGCACGATCAAGGACGTCGTCGCGGGCTTCCAGAAGAAGTATCCGAACGTCAAGGTCGAACTGAACAGCGCCCTGTCCGGCGACAAGCACTACACGGCGTTGCAGAACGCGGTCGCGGCCGGCAGTGGTGGCCCCGACGTCGCGCAGGTGGAGTACTTCGCGGTGCTTCAGTTCGCCCTCGGGAAGTCGCTCGCCAACCTCAGCGGGTACGGCGCCGACAAGCTGAAGGCCGACTTCACGCCGGGCCCGTGGGCTGCGGTCACCCCGAACGGCGGCGTCTACGGGCTGCCGCTCGACTCCGGGCCGATGGCGCTGTTCTACAACAAGGAGGTCTTCGACAAGCACGGCATCGCCGTGCCGGCCACCTGGGCCGAGTACGTCGAGGCGGCCCGCAAGCTGCACACCGCCGACCCGAAGGCCTACATCACCGGGGACACCGGTGACGCCGGCTTCACCACCAGCATGATCTGGCAGGCCGGCGGCAAGCCGTACCAGGTCAGCGGCACCGACGTGACGATCAACTTCGCCGACCCGGGCGCGGCCAAGTTCACCGCCATGTGGCAGCCGATGATCACCGAGAAGCTGGTCGCGCCGATCCCGCCGTGGAGCGACGAGTGGTTCAAGGCGCTGGGCGACGGCACCATCGCCAGCCTGGTCACCGGCGCGTGGATGCCGGGCAACCTCGCCTCCGGCGCGGCTGCTGCGAGTGGCAAGTGGCGTACCGCGCCGATGCCGCAGTACGAGGCCGGCGGCAAGGCCACCGCGGAGAACGGCGGCAGCTCGCTGGGTGTCATGGACAAGTCGGCCAACAAGGCGCTGGCCTACGCGTTCGTCAGGTACGCGGCGTCGGAAGAGGGCAAGGACCTGCGGATCAAGGCGGGCGCGTTCCCGTCGACCACCAAGGACCTCACCTCGCCCGAGTTCCTCGGCACGGAGTTCCCGTACTTCGGCGGCCAGAAGGCCAACGAGATCCTCGCGGCGTCGGCGCAGGACGTGGTCAGCGGCTGGTCGTACCTGCCGTTCCAGGTCTACGCCAACAGCGTCTTCAACGACAGCGCCGGCAAGGCGTACGTCTCCGCCACCCCGCTGGCCGACAGCCTGAAGGCGTGGGGCGAGCAGTCCGCCAAGTACGGCCAAGAGCAGGGCTTCACCATCAAGTGACCCCGAGCAGAGGCCCGCGCCGCCGTCGACGGGGCGCGGGCCTCTTCTTGATATCCACCAAGGAGATCGTGTGAGTACCCCTCACCCACCCAGTTGGCTTCGCCGTACCGGGGCGCCCCGCCTGGAGTTCGGCGCCGACTACAACCCGGACCAGTGGCCGCGTGATGTCTGGGACGACGACGTACGGGCCATGCAGGCGGCCGGCGTCACCGTGGTCAGTCTCGCGATCTTCTCCTGGGCGCGGCTCGAACCTCGCGACGGCGTGTACGACTTCGCGTGGCTGGACGAGGTGATGGACCTGCTGCACGCCGGTGGCATCGCCGTCGACCTGGCCACCGCCACCGCCTCCCCGCCGCCGTGGCTGACCCGGAAGCACCCGGAGATCCTGCCGGTGACGCGGACCGGCGAGACCCTGTGGCCGGGCGGCCGTCAGCACTGGCGGCCCACCTCGCCGGTCTTCCGGGAACACGCTCTCCGGCTGGTCCGGGAGCTGGCCGTCCGCTACGCCGACCACCCGGCGCTGGTCGCCTGGCACGTCAACAACGAGCTGGGCTGCCACAACGTCTACGACTACTCGGACGACGCGGCGGCCGCCTTCCGGGTCTGGCTGCGGGCGCGCTACGGCACCGTCGAAGCGCTCAACCAGGCGTGGGCGACCGCTTTCTGGTCGCAGCGGTACGACGACTTCGAGGAGGTGCTGCCGCCCCGGCTGGCCGCCTCGTACCCGAACCCGACCCAGCAGCTGGACTTCAAGCGGTTCTCCTCGGACGCGCTCAAGGAGCACCTGCGGGCCGAGCGGGACCTGCTCCGCGAGATCACCCCGGAGGTGCCGGTCACCACGAACTTCATGGTGATGGGCGAGACGAAGGGGATGAACTTCGCCGACTGGGCCGGTGAGATCGACTTCGTCTCCAACGACCACTACGTACTGCCCGGCCCGCAGGACCGCGACGAGCTGTCGTTCTCGGCCAACCTGACCGGCAACCTCGCCGGCGGCCGTCCGTGGTTCCTGATGGAACACTCCACCAGCGCGGTCAACTGGCAGCCGGTGAACGTCGCGAAGAAGCCCGGTGAGCTGCACCGGGACTCGCTGACCCATGTGGCGCACGGCGCCGACGCGGTCTGCTACTTCCAGTGGCGGCAGTCGCGGGCCGGCGCGGAGAAGTACCACTCCGGGATGCTGCCGCACGCCGGGACCGACAGCGACCTCTTCCGGGATGTGGCCCGGCTGGGGGAGCGGCTGCGCGAGCTGGCGCCCATCGCCGGCTCGGCCCGCACCCGGGCGGCCGTCGGGATCGTCTTCGACTGGGAGTCGTGGTGGGTGTCCGAGCACGACTCGCACCCGACCGACCGGATCCGCTACCGGCAGGAGGCGCTGGACTGGTACACGGCGCTGCTCGACGCCGGGATCCGCGCGGACGTGCTGCCGGTGGGCGGCCCGCTGGAGGAGTACCGGGTGCTGATCGCCCCGATCCTGCACGTGGTTCCGGCCGCGCTGGCCGACCGGCTGCGGGACTGGGTGGCCGGCGGCGGGCACCTGGTCACCACGTACTTCTCCGGGATCGTGGACGAGAACGACCACGTCTGGCTCGGCGGCTACCCGGGGGCGTTGCGTGAGCTGCTGGGCATCCGGATCGAGGAGTTCGGTCCGCTGCTCGACCACGAGAGCGTCGAGCTGGACAACGGCACGACCGGGACCATCTGGACCGACCGGATCGACGTGACCGGCGACGGCGTCGAGGTGCTGGCCCGCTACAAGACCGGGGAGCAGGCGGAACGGGCGGCGGTCACCAGGCGGACGGTGGGTGACGGGTCGGCGGCGTACGTCTCCACCCGTCTCGGCCCGGACGGGCTCGCCGCTGTGCTGCCGGGCCTGCTCGGGCCGGCCGGGGTGAGCCGTGAGCTCCCCGCCGAGCTGGGCGGCCGGGTCGAGCTGGCGGTCCGCGGGGACCACTGGTTCCTGATCAACCGGACCGACGAGCCGGTGGACCTCGGCGCCCTGCCGGGCGCCGGGATCCTTCCGGCCCGCGGTGTGACAGTCATCCGGAACAGCTGAGAACTCCGACCGACCCCGGCCGGATGGGCCGGCCGGGGTCGGTCAGAGCGCGGACCGCGGCGTGAAGGCCGTGGCCCTCGCCGCGGTGGTCTCGACGATCTTCAGCCAGTCGTCGTCGGCGACCACGTAGTGACGCGGATAATTCGTCGACCGGAGCGCCAGTGCGGCGCCCTGCCGAATCGTCACGGGACAGAAAGTCGCGTCCTGCCGGAATAGCGCGGAGCCGTCGTTCCTGTCTAGCCGTATTTCGAAATTTCGATGACGCAGATAATACCCGGGAAAGTTTACAGATTCGAGTGAGACGCAGTCGTCGTCACCCAGTCCGGTACGCACCCGGAAGGCCGCGTCGGCGCGTTCCCCGGCGCTGCTCGACGCGCTGATCGTGTCCAGCCGGCCCCGGTAGTTGCGGTGCCGGACGCGCTCTCCGGGGCGGTCCGCCGCCGCCAGCCCGACCGTCGAACCGACGTTCAGCCGGACCGGGGCCGCTGTCGTCGGCTTGGTCGTCGTGGGGGGTTTCGTGGTGGTTCGGGTCGCCACGGGGGAGGTCGCCGGTGGCGGCGAATAGCGGCGGGTGTGGGTGGGGGGCACCGTCGTGTCGGTGGGTGACGGCTGCACGCTGACCGGCACATCACCGACGTCTGCCGAGCCCAGGGCCGGTGGGAAGCCGGGCAGGGCCTGACCGGGCAGGGCCGGGTACTCGAATTCCGCGGCGACCGGCTCGGGTTTTCGCGAGGCGTCCAGGATCACGGCTATCGCCGCGGTGGCCGCGCAGGCGAGACAGAGGGCGGCGGCGAGGACGAGGCGGGGCCGCATCGTCCCCTCGCCGCGCAGGCGGGGGAAGGAGTCGCGGTAGTGGGGGGCATTGGCGTGGGGGTGTGCGGTGGGCCGGATCGGTCCGGCGGGATTGCCGCCCGGTGAATAGGGCGGAATCCAGCCGCCGACCCGCAGACCGTTACGGGCGTCGTCTTCCGGCATCAATTTCGCTTCCGTGGGGGATCGTTCACACAGAATCACTTAAGGATTCGATAAGGATCTACACGCTCGGGGCATCTGAGGGCAAGAGGTAACGATGTCCCAATTTGTTGGGAGCGCTCCAATCGAACCGAACGGGCCTCACGTACGTACCACCGCCGTGGAGTCCTGCCGTGCGCTTCGAGGAGAGCAACGTGGACAGTTCTGCCGTCTTTGACACCGACAGCCCGGCCGACAACGAGCCGGGGGTCATCGAGCTCGTCATCACGAGCCCCGACGCCGTGCCGAACCTGCCCGACATCTCCGAGTTCTGGCCGGACGCGCCGCACAAGACCGGGCCGCCCGCCGACCACTACGAGCCGGAGGGCGCCGAGGCCGTCCGCACCGATCCGGCCTGGATGCCCCGCGCCTCGCAGCGGCCCACCGTGGAGCTCCACCTCGCCGAGACCCGGACCCGCCGCGCCTCCCGCAAGCCGGTCCTGGTGCTGGCGGCCGTGGTGCTGGCCGCCGCCGGGCTCGCGTTCTACGCCACCCGGCCCACCGAGCCGACCGCCGGGCCGGTGCTGACCGTCCCGACCGAGACCGCCCCCGGCGAGGCCCCAGCCGGGCAGCCACCGGTCTCCATCGAGACCAGCGCGCCCGTCACGCCGGCGCCCGAGTCGGCCACCCTGGAACTCGCCGACGGCACCACCGCCCTCGACGTGCGGATCGGCGACACCGGCGACAACTGGTACCGGGTGAGCAGCCCGATCGGCAGCGGCATCACCACCCGGACCGAGGAGCAGGACGGCACGGTACGGATCTTCGTCAAGGACAGCACCGACCCCGGAACCGCCGAGGTGAACGTGCTGCTCAGCGCGGACGTCACCTGGTCGTTCCGGATGAGCGGCGGGGTCCGTACCGCCGTGATCGATCTGACCGGGGCGAAGGTCGGCCGGGTCGACCTGATCGGTGGCGCGGCCGAGATCGTCCTGGCCCTGCCCCGGCAGGACGCGGTGGTGCCGATCTCGATGACCGGAGGCGTCCGGGACTGGCAGGTCAGCACCGGCGGCCGGGTCCCGGTCCAGGCTGTCCTGGACGAGGGCGCCGGCGTGGTCGATCTCTACGGCGACCGGCGGCAGGGCGTGAACAAGGGCAGCCGGTTCACCGCGGGCAGCGGCGACGGCGGCATCGACCTGGTGGCCGAGAAGGGCGTGGGCACCCTGATCGTGAGCGAGACGCCGGACGAGGGCACAATTCCGGAGTGACACGAGCAGCAGGCGACGCCGTACCGCCCGGGACCTCCGTCTCCCTGGACCACTTCATCGGGCTCTACGAGGCCAAGGACGACCCGTGGGACGTCGCCACCAAGTGGCACGACCGCCGCAAGTTCGCCGTCACCGTGGCCAGCCTGCCGCGCGAACGGTACCGCCGCTGCTACGAGCCGGGCGCGTCGGTCGGCACGCTCAGCCGGCTGCTCGCCGGGCGCTGCGACGAGGTGCTCACCACCGACAGCGTCCCGGAGGCCGTCGAGCTGGCCCGGCAGAACACCGCCGACCTGCCCAACGTGCGGGTCGAGCGGGCCGAGCTGCCGGCCGACCTGCCGGACGGCGTCTTCGACCTGGTGGTCATCGGCGACCTGCTCTACTACCTGTCCGGCGCCGACCTGCGGGCCACCCTGGACGGGCTGACCGACCGGCTGGAGCCGGGCGGCGACCTGGTCTCGGTGCACTTCCGCGACCGGGAGAACGGCGGCAGCTACGACGGCTTCAACGCGCACGCCGAGCTGCTGGCCACCGCCGGGCTGGAGCACGTCGTGCACCACGAGGACGAGTGGTTCGTGCTGGACGTCCTGAGGCGCTCACACGACGTGGCGTAAGGCGGTCAGGCCGGGCACCGCCACCTCGCCGGAGCGCACGCCGGTGGATGCGTCCAGCCAGGTCACCCGGCCGGTCCCGCCCGCGTAGACGCGCCGGCCGTCCCGGCTCAGGGCCAGCCCGCGCACCGGGCCCGGCAGCTCCCACCGGCCGCCCGCCCGCCCCGAGGTACGGTCCAGCACGGTGACCCCGCCCGCCCCGACCAGGATCCGGTTGTCCGCGGTGAGCGCCAGCGCGGCCGCCGAACCGGCCACCGGCGGCACGTCCACCACCCGTTCGATCGACAGCGCCGACGGGCTCGCGTAGGCGAGCTTCCCCGAGTTCAGGTCGGCGACGAACAGGGTGCGGCCATCCGCGGCGAGGGCGTGTCCGGCGGCCGGTCCCTCGCCGAACGGATGCGGAAGATCGAGGCAGTACGCCCACCGCTCGATCAGATGCAGCACGTGGACGAAGGCGTGCGCGTTCCCCGGCCGGCCGGACAGCAGGTCGCGGGTGTGCCGATGGCCGGGCTGGTGGGTGTAGAGCGTGAACAGCATGGTCCGGTCGGCGGACAGCACCGCCTGCCGCCCGTCACCGCGCATCTCCTCCTCGGCGCCCGGCGGCACCGGCGTCTTGTCCCTGGTGTTCAGTGGCTGCACCGCGCCGGTGGCCAGGTCGAGCAGCCGCACCCGGTAGTGGTCGGGCGCCGTCGCGGGCAGCCACTCCAGCACGAACAGGCCGCTGCCGTCGGAGGTGAACGCGTCGGGTTCGATCACTCCGGCCAGGTCCCGTTCGGACGTCCCGCCCGGCCCGGTGATCAGCAGCCGGGTCCGGGCGCGCGCGGCAGGCCGGTCGGAGGCCCCCGTCCGGCTCAGCGCGCACGCCCGGCCGTCTGCGGAGACGACCCGCGGGATCCAGCCGTCGCCCAGCGCCGTGTTCCGCAGCGCCGCCCCGCTCGCCGGATCGACCTGGTCCAGCCCGCCGGGCCGGGCCGCGTACAGGTAGCTGCCGTCGAACGTGGCCGCGGCCGGGCCGAGCACCTGCTCCCCGCCGGGCGCGAGGCGCAGCAGCCCGCGGTCGGAGTCGGCCAGCAGCACGTCCGGCGCGGTGGCGGCGGAGGCGGTGGTGTTCTCCCGGCAGCCCCCGAGCACGAGAGCCGATCCGGCGAGCAGCAGAAGGTTCCGGCGAGTCGTCATACCGGGGTGACACCGCCCGGCCGGTCGAGGTTCCGGGAACCGGCAAGGATCGGGCGGTGTCTCTAGGGTGTCGGCGGAGGGGGAGCGGACATCGACATCGACGAGGCGGCCGTGGTGGCCCGGGCCCGGGACGGCGACCTGGACGCGTACGGGGTTCTGGTGGCCCGGTTCACCGCGCCCGCACAACGTGCAGCCACCCTGCTGGGCGCCGGCGCGGACGCGGACGACGTGGTGCAGGAGGCGTTCGTGAAGGCGTACCGGCAGCTGGGCCGGTTCCGGGGCGACGCCGGGTTCAAGTCGTGGCTGCTGGCCATCGTGGCGAACGAGACCAGGAACCTGGTGCGGTCCCGGCGCCGGCGGGAGGGGCTGTGGCTGCGTGCCGCGGTCCGCGAGGACCCGCTGCGGTTCGAGCCCGACCCGGCCGAGTCGGCGATGGCCGGCGAACGGCGCAGGCTGCTGATCGAGCAGTTGCGCGTCCTCGACGACCGGGATCGTGAGGTGCTGCTCTGCCGCTACCTGCTCGACCTGTCCGAGGCGGAGACCGCGGTCACGCTCGGGCTGCCGAAGGGGACCGTCAAGTCACGGACCGCGCGGGCGCTGGCCCGGCTGCGGGACCGGATGCCGCAGGGGGTGACCGGTGCCTGACCATGAGGACCTGATCGCCGAGTTGCGTGAGCTCGGGGCCCGTCTGGCCGTACCGCCGGAGATCGATCTGCGAAACGCGGTGCGGGAGCGCCTCGCGACGCCCGCGCCGAGGCCGCGTCGCGCCCGGTGGTGGGTGACGGCGGTGGCGGCCGCGCTGATCGCGGCGGTCGCGGCGGTCGCGCCGGCCCGGGCCGCGGTGGTCGAGGTGGTCGGCGACCTGCTGCGGATCGCCGGTGTGGAGGTACGCCGTGAGCCGCCCCGCCAGACCCTGCCGGCCACGCCGAGCCCGCTGCCGACGGCGACCGCCGACGCCGGATTCCCGGTGGGCGTCCCGGCCGGACTGGGCGAACCGGACGAGATCCAGCGCTCCGATCCGGACCGGGACGGCCGCCCGCGCGTGGTGACGCTGATCTACCGGGGTGGCGCGGTGCGGCTGGACGAGTTCGACGGACAGCTGGACACCACGTTCTTCAAGACCGCCCCGGACGCCCGTTTCGTCGAACTGCCCGGCAGCACCGGCGCGGCCTGGCTGCCCGGCCCGCATCCGGTGACCTACGTCGGCCGCGACGGGGTGGAACGGACCGAGACCGCCCGGCTGGCCGGGCCGACCCTGATCTGGACGACCGGAACCGTCACCTACCGGTTGGAGGGAATTCCGACACTCGAAGAGGCGATTGCGGTGGCACGCTCGGTGCGCTGAGGCTCGATCGGGTATGCGCGGTCGGTACCGTTCGTCCGGATGAGAAGCCTTCCCGTACTCGGTTGCCTGGTGACGATCGCCGTTCTGGGCGGCTGCACCTCCGCTCCGCCCGGGCCCGCCCCGGCCCCGCCGGCCTCGCCGTCGCCGACCGATTCCGGCGTGTTCTACGTGGAGCCGGAAGCGCCGGCGGTCAAGCAGGTCAGAGCCTGGCAGGCGCAGGGACGCACAGCGGACGCGGAAGCGCTGCGCCGGATCGCCGACGAGCCGAACGCGGTCTGGTTCGCCGACGGCAAACCCGGCTACCTGGACCGGGCCCGCCGGCTGATCACCGCGGCCGGGACCGCCGGGCGCACCGCGGTGCTGGTGCCCTACTGGGTGCCGGAACGGGACTGCGGCGGCCACTCGGGTGGCGGCGCGCCCGACGCCGCGGCCTACCGGACCTGGATCAACGGCCTCGCCGAGGTGGTCAGCGGGCGGCCGGTGATCGTCGTCCTGGAACCGGACGCGGTCCCGCACGTGCTGGACGAGTGCGTCTCCGGGCCGGCCGCGCAGGAGCGGCTCACCCTGCTGCGCGAGGCGATCGAGACGTTCAAGCGAGGCTCCGGCGCACGGGTCTACCTGGACGCCGGCAACCCCGGCTGGATCAAGGACACCGACCGGGTGGCCGCGGCGCTGGAGGAGGCCGGGGTGCACGACGCCGACGGGTTCAGCCTCAACGTGGCCAATTTCAAGACCACCGAGGACAACATCGCCTACGGTACGGCCATCTCCGACCGCCTAGGCGGGAAGCCGTTCGTCATCGACACCAGCCGCAACGGCAACGGGCCGGCCCCGGACGGCGGGCCCGGCTCGGACGGGCACTGGTGCAACCCGCCGGGGCGTGCGCTCGGGCCGGCGCCGACCGAGGACACCGGCACACCCCGGGTGGACGCGTACCTGTGGGTGAAACGGCCCGGTGAGTCCGACGGGGCGTGCACCCCCGATGCCCCGCCGGCCGGTCAGTGGTGGCCCGAGTACGCGCTGGGGCTGGCCACCAACTGAAACCCGGCTGCTGAACCCGACGGCCGGCCGGACCTCTTTCAGGCGACGCGCACCCAGCGTGCCTTCGAGGGCAGGCCCTGGCCGTCGGTCAGGAACAGCATGTACCAGCCGGACGGGACCAGGCCGGGCTCGTCCGGGACGGTCACCGTCACACCGCCGGGGGTCCGCCGTACCCCCAGCTCGATCGACCGTTGATCGACGTCGGTGCCGTGGGTGACCGCGCTGGGCCGGACCAGCCGGGCCCCGGTGATCCGGTCGGCGTCCGCCGTCGCGTAGGCGGCGGTGCGCCCGCGCTTGACGGTCCGCGGCCCGCCGCCGACGACCGGCTGCTCGCCCCGGAACAGGTACGGCGGACTGTAGATCTCGATCCGCTGCTCGAACTTCCCCGGATTCGTCCCGGTGGTGTCGTAGATCGGGTCGCTGCCCAGGGTGACCACCCGCCCGTCCGGCAGCAGCAGCGCCTCGGAGTGGTAGTTGCGGCCCACCGTCGGCGCGGCCGCCTCGTGGAACATCTCCCGACGCGGGTCGTAGAGGTGCGCGGCGAGCAGGTCGCTGCGGTTCCTCCCCTGGTACGGCCCACCCCGGTACCCGGACGAGCCGCCGGTGGTGAACACGGTGTCGTCGGGCAGCACCACGGTGCTCAGGTATCGGGCCGGCGCGGGCAGGTCGGGTCCCGGCCGGTAGCGCGGCTGTTTCTCGCCGAGGTCGGCGATCGCGGTCCGGGCGGTGGAGACCGGCGAGTCGCCGACCTCGCCACCACCCAGGATCATCACTTTCTGGTCCTGGGCCGGCGGCAGCAGCACCGACGCGCTGGTCTCGGTCATCCCCGGGTCCTCCAGGCCGGGCACGATCTGGAACTTGTTCTTCTCGACGTCCCACAACCCGGGGGTACGGCCCTCGGTGTCCGAGCCGTAGCCGGCGTTCGAGCCGGAGAAGAACAACCGCTCGTCCTGGGTGAGGAACAGCGCCGGATAGGTGGGGAAGACCCGCTGCAACTCGGGCGCGGCCACCCACCGGCGCTGGGCCACCTTGTAGCGCTCGTTGACACCGGGCAGCATCCGGCCGAACTCGTCCAGTCCGGACACCGCCAGGACGTCGCCGTTCGGCATCGTCGACAGGGTCGGGTACCAGCGGTGCTCGGTCATGTCGCCGGTGCGGACATAGCGCTCGGCGACCGGGTCGAACTCGTAGGAGGTCCGGTCGCCGCCGTACTCCTGCTTCTCGCGGGTGATCTTGTCGGCGATGCCGTACAGGTTGCGGGTGTCGGCGCCGGTCAGGCCGGCGATCGCGTACTGGGCCGGTTGCTCGACGATTGGGGCGTCGCCCTCGTCGGCCGCGTCCACCCACACCTCGGTCTCGCCGGCGTGCACCATCGTCTGGCCGCCGTGCGACATCTTGGCCGCGGCCGGCACGGTCACCTCGGCCCGGGTCAGGTAGGCGCGGCCGTTGCCGCCGAGCAACCGGGTGCCCTTCGGGAAGGTGCGCGAGCCGTTGTCCGGCGACTCGTTCTTGATCTTCATGACGCCGGCCGCGTGCTTGATGTCGGCTTCCAGCACCTCGTACGACTTGGTGCCGCCGGCGACCAGCAGATTGCCGTTCGGCAGGAACGTGTGTCCGCCGCAGAACAGGTCGGTCGGGGTCGGGACGTCCTTGAAGTCGTCGGTGCGCGGATCCCACAGGATCGTCCGGAACGTGCCGGCGTCGAAGTTCTCCCGGTTGTTGCCGGACCCGGCGACGATCAGCACCTTTCCGGTACGCAGCAGGGCCGCGTGGATGGCGTTGATCCGGAACTTCGCCGGCACGCCGAGCAGCGACCAGTGGCCGAACTGCTGCTTGTAGGAGAGCCGGTTGATGCTGAACTCGTGGAACCGCTCGGCGGCGAACACCACGATCGGCTTGTTCACCACGGCCACCGCCGCCATCAGAGGCAGCGACACCGCCATGGTGACCAGCCGGCGCGCGATGGTGGGACGTCGTCGCGTACTCATGCCGCGATTTCCATGACTATCGGTTCCTTGTCGTCTTCGGTGACGGCTTGTGGGGGAGTGCGGCCGAGCGCCTGCAGCGCCCAGATCGCCGGCGGGGTCAGGCAGAGGGCCAGGTTGAGCGAAGGCCACAGCCACATGAACCCGTGCGCGTGGCCGGTCACCGCGGCCACCGCCAGCAGGGCGGCGTAGAAGACCGCCCACCGCAGATGGGTACGGAAGGTGAGCAGCCGGTCCGGGCTGGCCGAGTCACCCTTCGGCGTCACCACGAAACCGGCCCGCCGCCGGAGCACGGCCTGCACGAACGAGGTGACGTAGATCGGCGCGCACAGGGTGGACAGCAGCATGCCGGCCAGCCCCGACGAACCGGCTGCCTCGTGCGGGCTGACGTTGTGCCGCCGGTTCCACAGGTAGAGGCCGACCTGGAAGAGGGCGGCGTCCACGTACAGCATCAGCCAGACCTGCTGCGGCACCTGGACCCCCTGCACGCCGAGCAGCACGTGCAGGGCCGCGGTGGCCGCGCCGAGCAGCCAGGCCAGGGCGGTCAGCGGGTAGTACGCCATGAGCAGCGAGTAGTGCACGGTCCGCAGGAACCCGAGCCGCCGGACCATCCGGGCGAACCCGGCCACGAACACCTCGTCGGTGCCCCGGGACCAGCGGTGCTGCTGGCTGAAGTAGTCGGTCCACGAGGACGGTCCCTCACCGACGGCCAGCACGTCAGGCGTGTAGACGGACCGCCAGCGGCGGCCGGTCGCCGGGTTGCGGCGGGCGTGCTGGGCGAGGCTGGTGGCCATGTCCTCGGTGATCGAGTCCTGGAGGCCGCCGATCGACCGGAGCGCCTCGATGCGTACCGCGTTGTTGGTGCCGACCAGCATCGGGATGCCGAGCCGGTTGCCGGCCCGCTGGAGCAGCGAGTGGAACAGGTACTGCTGCGACTCGGCCCAGCGGGTGATCACGTTGTCGTAGTTGCCGTAGATCTGCGGGCCGATCACGAAGGCCACGTCCGGGTCCCGGAAGTAGCCGAGGAGCCGCTCGCAGAAGTTCGGCAGCGGCACGTGGTCCGGGTCGACCGAGACGAACACGTCGTACCGGCTGCCGTGCCGATCCATCCACGAGTTGTAGTTGCCGTGCTTGGTCTTCGCCTTGAACGCGCCGGACGGGGTGTTCCAGTCCGGCGCGCCCTTGCGGGTGAAGTGGTACGCGCCCACCCGCCGGCACATCCGCTTGACCTCGGGGTCGTCGCCCTCGTCGAGCAGCCACACGTCGAACCGGCCGGAGTGCCGGATCCGCATGGCGGCCCGCAGCGTCTTCTCGACCATCTCGATCGGCTCCTTGCCGGGGACGATCGTGGTCAGGAACGCCACGCGCAGCCGCTCGTCCGGCGGCACCGGCACCGGATCGCGGGCCTGGAGCGTGGCCAGGCACAGGGTCACCACGTTGACCAGACGGAACAGCTCGATCAGGGCGATCGCGCCGATCATGAACGCGGTGGCCAGGAACAGCCCGGTCTGCATCCGCCGGTCGGGCAGCTCGACCGAGGAGAGCAGCCACCCGAAGAAGGTGGCTTCGAAGGCGAACGCGAACGCCGCGATCAGCACCGAGCGGATCGGGCGGCGACGCGACAGCGGACGCAACCGGACCCGGTAGTCGTCGCCTTCCGGGGCGGGTTCGGCGTCACCGGCGAGCCGGCTGAAGCCGTGGTAATCCGGCAGACGGGATACAGCACTCTTTCCGGGCACCAAGGCAAGATAGCGAGAATTCGTAAAATCCGGGCATACCGTGTACCTCGATCGTGTCGTGTCATAGCGGTCGGAGGCCCGGAACTTCGTTGCGGTCAGTGACAGAAAACGTCGAACCGACACGCCCTGTGATCCGTTCTCTCTGTCAGGCGGGGCACGAACGCCCCGCGACGACCCGACAAGGCGGTGGCGATGCTGATCCTGTCCCTGCTCATCCTGGTCCTGGCCGCCGCCTGCGTGCTCGCGGTGCGTGGGGTGCGTGCGGACGCTTCTGCCGAGGCGGAGCCGCTGGCCGTTCCGGAGGCGCTGTTCGCCCCGGAGAGCCTCGAAGGAGTGCTCTGCGCTCAGCTCATGGACGGTGAGATCACCCGGCGGCAGTACGTGCGCTCGATGGCCGGCATTGCTGCGCGTGACGAGGAGCGTCACCCGCTGACCGTGCCCGGCTACGACGACTGAGTTTCCGCAGCACAACCGGCCCGGCCTCGCATCTGTGCGGGGCCGGGCTTTTTCGTGCCCGTCGCTTGACAGCATGTCATCGATGATTGCTAATGGAAACACTGTTTCGGAGAGTGTTACGGCTGACCACTGGAGGTCCCGTGTCCCTGTCCCTGCGCCGCGTCGTCGCGGCGCTCGTGATGTCCACAGCAGTCCTCGCCGCCACCCCGGCCACCGCGCGGGCCGCGACCGCCGAGGTCGACGGCGACATCACCGTCCTGTGCGGCACGTCCACCTACACCCAGGACGCCGACTGGTTCTTCCCCGACACCACCAGCCCGAAGGCCCTGGTCTTCCTCCAGCACGGCTTCTCCCGGTCGAACAGCAACGTGGCCGCGCTGGCCCGCAAATACCAGGCCGCCGGGTTCCTGGTCTTCACCCCGACCCTGCCGTCCACCAACTCCAGTGGGTGCACGGTCAGCAACCAGGGCGACAACACCGCGTTCCTGAACAACGTGACCGCCTGGATCGGCGAGGCCGGCACCTCGACGAGGCAGCTCGCCACCAGCTACGCGGCGGCCGCTGCCACCGCGGGCCGGGCCGGCAGCACCCTGCCCGCCAAGTACGTGCTGGCCGGGCACTCGGCCGGCGGCGACGCGGTCACCTACATCGCGAACCGGCTGCGCACCACGTTCCCGGCCGCCTTCGCGAACCTGAAGTACCTCCAGCTGCTCGACCCGGTGAAGTCGCCGTCCGGCACCAACATGGCGGACGCGCTGACCGGGCTGGCCGGCACCTCGCTGCCGATCACCGCGATCTCGTCACCGCCGTACGCGTCCAACGGCCAGGCCAGCGGCACGGTGGAGCTGGTCAACCGGATCGACCGGCCGTTCCTCGGGGTGCGGCTGGTCACCGGCTCGCACTGTGACGCCGAGGGCGCCACCACCAACTGGCTCTGCACCCTGCTCGGCGGCACGTCGAAGGCGGCGAACGTCACCGCGCTGCAGACCTTCGCGATCAACTGGGCGCTGGACGCGGTGGCCGGCACGACCACCGCGACCTACTACCCGGGCGGCACCTACTACCAGGGGCTGCTCACCGGAAACGTGATCCAGACGCTCAGCTGACCTGCTCCAGAGGGGCCGGCGGCCGGACGGTCGCCGGCCCCTTCGCAAACACCAGCGCGCACCCCGCGGCGGCGGTCAGCACGATCAGCACGACCGAGCCGGCGACCGGCGAGAAGACCGCGTCGCTGTGCCCCTCGAAGGTCAGGTAGCCGCCGACCATCAGCGGCGTCGCGAGCGCGTTGCAGAAGCTGTGCATCAGCACCCCCGGCCAGATCGAGCCGGTCCGGGCCCGCATCTCGCCGTAGAGCACCGACGCCGCCATCGTCCCGGCCATCGTCAGCAGCAGGAACAGGGGCATCGGCAACGTCGTCACCAGCGCCATGTCGGCCGCCGACGTCCACACCAGATAGAGCGGCACGTGCCACAGCCCCCACACCGCGCCGGCCAGCAGATGCGGCACGAGCCGGCCGCGCAGGCCCATCGCCAGGGCGGTCCGGGTGCCGTAACCGCGGAACACCAGCTCCTCGATCGGATTCTTGATCAACTGGACGGCGAAGACCGCGGCGGCCGCGCCGAACAGACCGGTCCGGTCGGTCACCGTGACGTAGCCGGTTGCCACGCCCAGCCCGATCGAGATCGCGGTCACCAGCGGATAGAAGACCGCGGCGAAGGCGAACCAGCCGAGTCCGGCCCGCGGCGAAAGGCCGAGCGATCCACCACCGTCACGAGACAGAAAACGCAGCACGGGTACGGCCACCAGCGGCCCGAGCAGGAAGAACAACATGCCCGTCGTGCCACTGCCACTGCTGGTCGCCGTGCCGGTGGCGGTCTCGACGCCGGCCGCCCGGTCGACGGCGACACCGAGCCAGCCGGTCCCGGCGACGGTCAGGGCGAAGATGATGAAGTTGAGACGGGCGCGGCCGGTCATGACCGCGGCTCCTCGGGTGACATCGCGGCCAGGGACTCGTCGGCCCAGGCGATCGTGGCCCGGGAGTGGTGGATGCCGGCGCGGATGGTCACCTCGATGAACGGCCAGTCGGGGGTGTCGCCCTCCGCCGCGGACAACTGGGCGTGCAGTGCCTCGTACTCATGAAGGTTCTGAACGGCCCGGTCGCGCGCCGCCTGGAGCAACCCGCGGCATCGCTCGCGGCCCAGGGTGCGGCCGAAGAAGAGCCGCAGCAGCAGGCCGTCGCGTGGCGGAGTGTCCCGGATCGGCTCGGTGAGCAGCTCGATCAGCCGGGCGGTGCCGGAAGCGGTGATCTCGAAGACCGACGACCGTGCCCGGGGGCCCTCCCGGCGCCGGACGTGGCCCTCCTCCTCGAGGACCTGCAGCGTCGGGTAGATCTGGCCGAAGCTCTCGCTCCAGAAGTGCCCGAGCACGTCACGGATCGCCTCCCGCAGCGCATAGGCCGTCATCGGCTCGATGCTCAACCCGCCGAGCACCGCCATCTGGGTCTGACTCGACCGTGCCATCCAACCTCCTTGTATCTGCCAGATATTTCTAACAGATACAATGACGTTTGTCATGGGCGGAACGTGACGGACGGCGGGGGAGCCGGCACCTGTCGACGGCGACGATTTCGCTATGACGCTCACCGCTTCAAGCGATACCGCGGCCACCGGTACGGGGCAGCCGGCCGTGGATCTGGACGGCGTGGTCAAGAGATTCGGCACGGTCACCGCCGTGGACGGAATCGACCTGCGCATCCGCCCCGGAGAGGTGGTCGCCCTGCTCGGCCCGAACGGCGCCGGCAAGACGACGACGGTCGACATGCTGCTCGGGCTGTCCAGGCCGACCAGCGGAACCGCGAAGGTCTACGGGCTGCCGCCGCAGGACGCGGTCGCGCTCGGCCGGATCTCCGCGGTCATGCAGACAGGTGGACTGCTCAAGGACTACACCGTCGAGGAGACGGTACGGCTCACCGCCGTGCTCTTCGGCAAACCCCGCTCGGCGGTCGCCGCCGCGCTCGACCGGGCCGGGATCGCCGACATCGGCGGCCGGCTCGTCGGCAAGTGCTCCGGCGGCCAGCAGCAGCGGCTGCGCTTCGCGATGGCCCTGCTGCCCGACCCCGACCTGCTCATCCTCGACGAGCCGACGACAGGCATGGACGTCGGTGGGCGCCGCGAGTTCTGGGACGCCATCCGGGAGGACGCGGCCGGCGGGCGCACCATCATCTTCGCCACCCACTACCTGGAGGAGGCCGACGCGTACGCCGACCGCATCGTCCTCGTACGCCGCGGCAAGATCGTCGCCGACGGCACCGCGGCCGAGGTGAAAGCCCTCGCCGCCGGCCGCACCGTGCGCGCCACCATGGCCGGCGCCTCGCTCGTCGACTGGGCGCAGGTGCCCGGTGTCGAGTCGTCCGAGGTCCGCGGCGACACCGTCTACCTGTCCGGGCGCGACTCCGACGCGATCGCCCGGCACCTGCTCACCCGGACCGACGCCCGGGACCTGGAGATCACCTCCCGCAACCTCGAGGACGCGTTCCTCGCCCTCACCGCCGAGGACGCCGCATGACCGCCACCACCCTCCCCCGTCTCGGCGGATTCAGCCTCGGGATGATCGGCCTCGAACTGCGCCGGCTCCTGCGCAACAAGCGCACGGTCATCTTCACGCTCGTGCTGCCGGCCGCGTTCTTCCTGCTCTTCGGCACCAGCGCCGACTACCAGACCGAACGCGTCGGCGACGGCAACGTCACCGGATACGTGCTGGTCAGCATGGCCGTCTACGGCGCGATGCTGGCCACCACCTCGGGCGGCGCGATGGTGTCGATCGAACGGGCCGCCGGATGGAGCCGGCAGCTGCGGCTCACCCCGCTCAAACCCGCCGCGTACGTCGCCATCAAGATCGTCATCGCGATGGTGATCGGCGCCGTGTCGGTGGCCGTCGTCAACGTGGTCGGCGCGCTCGCCGGAGCGGACCTGCCGGCCGGCGCCTGGATCGGCTGCGCCCTGCTGTCCTGGGCGTGCGCGCTCGTCTTCGCCGCGTTCGGCCTGTTCATGGGCTACCTGCTGCCCAGCGAGAACGTGATGCAGATCCTCGGCCCGGTCCTCGCCATCCTGTCCTTCGCCGGCGGCCTGTTCGTCCCGGCCGACCAGCTCGGCAGCACCTTCGCCACGATCGCCAAGTTCACCCCGGTCTACGGCGTCGGCGAACTGGCCCGCTACCCGCTCACCCACAGCGGCGACGTGTGGCAGGCCGTCCTCAACGTCGCCATCTGGACCGCGGTCTTCTCCGCCGGCGCGATGTGGCGGTTCCGCCGCGACACCGCACGGGTCTGAACCCGGCCGCCGGTACGGTTCGGAACATGACACCGTCAGTACCCGGCCCGCCCGGCCGTGGTTTCCGCCACGGCTGGGTGTTCGCCGCGATCTGGCTGTTCTACCTCGGTGAGAACCTGAACGCCCTGCTCGGCAGCCGGCCCGGCACCTGGCGTGACATCGGCCTGGCCGCCCTGGCCCTGTTCGTGATCGCCTTCCTGACGCTCACCGCGGCGATCCGGGTCGCCACCCGCATCGAACCCGCCCGGCGGGCCGGCGCACGCATCTGGATCGGGCTGCTGGTCCTGCTCGGCCTGGCCGCCCTCCAGGTGCCCGCCGCCGGGCACCACACGCTGGTCTGCGGCGTCTACATCGCGGCCGCCGCGGTGATGGGGCTACCCCTCCGGCAGGGCATCCCGGTCGCGATCGGCCTCGCCGTCGCCGTCGAACTCGCCATCCGCCTCATCCCCGGCTGGGGCGCCGGCGGCCAGGGATACGCTCTCGCCGTCCTCTTCGCCGGGGCCGCCACCGGAGGCATCCGGGTCGCCTTCGACCGGCAGATCCGGCTGATCCACGCCCAGCAGGAGATCGCCGACCTCGCCGTCACCGGCGAACGGGCCCGCATCGCCGCCGAGCTCCACGACATCCTCGGCCACTCGCTCACCGTCGTCGCCGTCAAGGCCGAACTGGCCCAGCGCCTCCTCGACGTCGACCTCGACCGGGCCCGCAACGAACTCCGCGACCTGGAGTCCCTGGCCCGCGACGCTCTCGCCGACGTGCGGGCCACCGCCCTGAACGTCCGCGGCATCTCCCTGCCCGGCGAGATCGCCGCCGCGAAGGCCGCGCTGGCCGCCGCCGACGTCCGCGCCGACCTGCCGGGCGCCGCCGACGAGGTGCCGACCCGCAACCGGGAACTGTTCGCCTGGACCATCCGCGAGGCGGTCACCAACATCGTCCGCCACAGCCGGGCCCGGCACGTCACGGTCCTGCTCCGCCCGGACAGCGTCGAGATCATCGACGACGGTCAAGGTGCCGGGTCCGGTGCGGGTGCCGGCCAGGGCCTGGCCGGCCTGCGCAGGCGGGCCGATCAGGTGGGCGCCCGGCTCACCGCCGGGAGTCGTCCGGGAGAGCAGGGCTTTCGGGTACGAATGGAGGCACCCTCGTGATCAGGTTGCTGGAGGCCTTCTCGTGATCAGGCTGCTGCTCGCCGACGATCAGGCGCTGGTCCGTGGGGCGATGGCCGCCCTGCTCGATCTCGAACCCGACCTGACCGTCGTCGCCGAGGTCGGCCGCGGTGACGAGGTGGTCGACGCGGCCCGTGCGCACGCCGCCGACGTGGCCCTCCTGGACGTGCAGATGCCCGGCCTCGACGGCCTCGCTGCGGCCCGGCAGCTCACCGAGGCGCTGCCGCACTGCCGGGTGCTGATGGTGACGACGTTCGGCCGGGCCGGATACCTGCGTCAGGCGATGGCCGCCGGCGCCGGCGGTTTCGTCGTCAAGGACACCCCGGCCCGCCAGCTCGCCGACGCCGTCCGCCGCGTCCACCAGGGGCTCCGTGTCGTCGATCCGGCCCTGGCCGCCCAGAGCCTGGCCCACGGCGACTCGCCCCTGACCGAACGCGAAGCCGACGTCCTCCGCGCCGCCCGCGACGGGGGCACGGTCGCCGACATCTCCCGCGAGCTGCACCTCTCCGACGGCACCGTCCGCAACCACCTGTCCTCCGCGATCGGCAAGACCGGCGCCCGGACCCGAGCCGAAGCCGTCCGCCTGGCCTTCGACCACGGCTGGCTCCTCTGATCCCGGCACAGCGGCCACTCGATCCGGATCAGGGGGTCATGGCTTTCCGGGCCTCGGTCAACGGGATCACGTCGGCGTACTTGGCGTTCAGGTCGAAGAGGTTGTGGTCGTGGGGGCCGCCGTCCCGGTCGGCGCAGGCGTCGTGGACGACGATCGGGCGGAAACCGTGCTGCAGGGCGTCGAGGGCCGAGGCCCGGACGCAACCCGAGGTGGAGAAGCCGCCGATCACCACGGTGTCGATCGAGTGGGAGGCCAGCCAGGCGGCCAGGGAGGTGCCGGCGAAAGCGCTCGCGTAGTGCTTCACCACGATCTGCTCGCCCGGGGCCGGGGTCAGCGGCGGGGCGAAACCGCCCAGTGGGTTGCCGGCCGCGAAGACCTTCAAGGCGGGGACCTTCGCGGCGAACAGCGGGGCCTCGGAGCAGGACTCGTCGGCGAAACGGACCGTCGTCCACACGACCGGGATGCCGGCGGCCCGGGCGGCGCCGGCTAGTTCGGCCATGGTGTCGGCGGCGGCCTGGCCGGTCCGGAGGAACAGTGGTGAGCCCGGGTCGGTGTAGGCCAGCGCCGGGTCGATCAGCAGCACCGCGGGCCGGACTCCCCAGCCGAGCCGCCTGGCGAAACCGGCGCTCGTGTAGTCGTCGGCGAGATCAGCCATCAGTTCTCCTCGACCGGATCGGAGATGGTGAACGGCCGGGCCGTCCGCAGAAGGGCAGGGGTGATGCGGACGGCCCGGCCGGGCTCAGATGATTCCGCGGGACTCGAGGTCGGCCAGTTCGGCGGGGGAGAGGCCGAGCAGGCCCTGGTAGACCTCCTCGTTGTGCGAGCCGAGGGCCGGGCCCGCCCATTTGACCTCGCCGGGGGTGCCGGACAGTCGCGGGGCCACGTTCTGCATCGGGACCGGGCCCAGTTCCGGATGGTCGACGGTGATCACCGCCTCGCGGGCCTGCACGTGCGGGTCGGCGATGATGTCCTCGGCCGTGTAGATGCCGCCGGCCGGCACGCCCGCGTCGTGCAGCAGCGACAGCAGTTTCGAGGACGGGACGGTCCGGGTCCAGGCGGCGATGATGTCGTCGAGTTCGGCCTGGTGTTCGCCGCGGGCGCCGTGGGTGGCGTAGCGCGGGTCGGCCGGCAGGTCGGGACGTTCCATCACGTCGGCGAGGCGGCGGAAGACGGTGTCCTGGTTGGCGGCGATCAGCACGTCCGAGCCGTCGGCGGACGGGTAGACGTTGCTGGGCGCCACGTTCGGCAGGATCGGGCCGGTGCGCTCACGGCGGTAGCCGGCGATGCCCCACTCCGGGATCAGCGACTCCATCATGGCCAGCACCGCCTCGTAGATCGCCGAGTCGACGACCTGGCCACGGCCGGTGCGCTCGCGGGCGTGCAGGGCGGCCAGGGTGCCGAACGCGGCATACGTGGCGGCCAGCGAATCGCCGATGGAGATGCCGGAGCGGGACGGGGCGCGGTCGGCCTCGCCCGTCACGTACCGCAGACCACCCATGGCCTCGCCGATCGAGCCGAATCCGGCGCGCGGGGAATAGGGTCCGGTCTGTCCGTAACCGGTCACCCGTACCAGAATGAGCCTGGGATTGATCTTGGAAAGCTCCTCGTAGGAGAGCCCCCAGCGTTCCAGGGTGCCGGGCCGGAAGTTCTCCAGGAGGATGTCGGCCTGCTCGACCAGGCGGCGGACCAGGGCCTGGCCCTCCTCGGTGCGCAGGTTGCAGGTGACCGACTTCTTGTTGCGGGCCACCACCGGCCACCACAGGGACTGGCCGTGCGGTTTCTCCCGGCCCCACTGCCGCATCGGGTCGCCCTTGCCGGGGTCCTCCAGCTTGATCACTTCGGCTCCGAAATCGCCGAGGAGCTGCCCGCAGAACGGGCCGGCGAGCAGGGTTCCGGTTTCCAGGACGCGAATGTCAGACAGTGGCGCAGTCACCCCGCCACCCTATACTCGGGAAACGACGTTTCGCTAGATGGAACAAAGGGGTGTCGGCGTGGAGATCGTCGAGGTCGGGCCGCGGGACGGGCTGCAGAACGAGCAACGGGTGCTGCCCACGTCCGTCAAGGTCGACTACGTGTCGCGGGCCATCGCGGCCGGGTTGCGACGGATCGAGGTGACCGCTTTCGCCCATCCCGGCCGGGTGCCGCAGATGGCCGACGCCGAGGAGGTCCTGCGGTCCGTGCCGCGACCGCCTGACGTCCGATATATCGCGCTTGTGCTCAACGGGCGTGGACTCGACCGGGCTCTCGCGCTCGAGTCGAAGCGGCCTGACGAGATCAACTATGTAGTTGTCGCGAGTGATGAGTTTTCCCGGCGCAACCAGGGGGTGTCCACCATCGAGTCGCTGGCGGCGTTCCGCGGCGTCGCCGCCCGTGCCCGCGATGCCGGATTTTTCGTGACTCTGACGGTTGCGGCGGCGTTCGGATGTCCGTTCAGTGGCGCGATGTCGGCTTCCCGCGTGCGGGAGATCGTCGCCGACGCCGGCCCACTGGATGAGATCTGCCTGGCCGACACCATCGGCGTCGGTGTTCCGGGGCAGGTCGCCGAGCTGGCCGGCGAGGTCCGGTCGGTTGCCGCGGGCGTTCCGCTGCGCGCTCACTTCCACAACACCCGCAATACCGGGTACGCCAACGCGGTCGCGGCCGTGAGCGCCGGATTCGTCGCGCTCGACGCGAGTCTCGGCGGGATCGGCGGGTGCCCGTTCGCGCCGGCCGCCACCGGGAACATCGCCACCGAGGATCTCGCCTACCTGCTGAACAACTCGGCGCTGAAGACGGGCGTGGACGTGACGGCCGCGGCTGCCGTGGGCACGTGGATCGGCGGGCAGTTGGGTCTGGACACGGTTCCCGCGCAGTTGGGGCGCGCCGGAGACTTCACCCGCCAGGTCTTGCGCGACTAAAGGAAACGGTGTTTCCATTCAGCGTATGTTGCGGCCCGGTGGTGCTGATCTGACGATCGCTGGTGGTGTTCGCGAGTTCGGCCGGGCCACCCCGGACGTGGTGGCGGTGCGCGACGGCGACCGCGAGCTGAAGTACGGCGCGCTCGACGAGCGGTCGTCCCGGCTGGCATGCGCGCTGCTGTCGGCGGGCCTCGCCTACGGCGACCGGGTGGCCCTGCTCTGCGGCAACCGGATGGAGTACCCGGAGATCGCGGCCGGCATCGCCAAGGCCGGCCTGGTGCTGGTCCCGGTCAACCCGCGGCTCACCGCGCCTGAGGTCGAGTTCATCCTGGCGCACTCGGGGTCGCGGGCGCTGATCGTGGACCCGGCACTGACCGGTGCGATCCCGGCCGGGTTCCCGGGCCGGGCCGTGACGATCGGCCCCGAGTACGAGACGTGGCTCGACGGCGCACGGGCGGTGGACCCGTGGATCGCGGTCGACGAGCGGGACCCGTTCTGCATCGCCTACACGGCCGGGACCACGGGTGATCCGAAGGGCGTGCTGATCTCGCACCGCTCCCGGTCGCTGACCTTCTACGCGACAGCCCTCGAGTGGGGCATCGGCCCCGGCAGGCGGACCATCGCGGTCGCCCCGATGTACCACGGCGCCGGGTTCGCCTTCGCCTACGCGGCCGTCTACTGCGGAGCGACGGTCAGCATGCTGCGCTCGTTCCAGCCGGACGCGCTGCTCGACATGATCCGGCGGGACGGCGCGCAGTCGGTGTTCCTGGTCCCGACGCACGCGCAGCTGATCCGGCAGGCGTTCGACCGGGTGCCGTCGCTGCCCGGCCTGGACACCCTCTACTTCAACGCGGCCGCCCTGCCCAAGGTGCTCAAGGAGTGGGTGTTCGAGGCGTTCCCCGGGGTGGGCGTGCACGAGCTCTACGGCTCCACCGAGGCGGGCGTGATCAGCAACCTGCGGCCGCCGGACGCCCGGCGCAAGGCCGGCACCGTGGGCCACCCGTGGTTCGGCACCCAGGTCCGGGTGGTCGGCCCGGACGGCGAACCCGTCGGACCCGGTCAGCCGGGGGAGTTGTACAGCCGCTCGCCGTACCTGATGAACGGCTATCACGAGAACCCGGCCGCGACCGCCGCCTGCACCACCGCGGACGGCTTCCTGACCTCGGGCGACATCGTGATCCGGGACGACGAGGGGTTCCTCTCCATCGTCGACCGGGTCAAGGACGTGATCATCACCGGCGGTGTGAACGTCTACCCCCGCGACGTCGAGGAGGTGCTGCTCACCCACCCCGCGGTCGTCGAGTGCGCGGTCGTCGGCGAACCGGACGAGCAGTGGGGCGAACGGGTCGTCGCCTACTGGGTCGGCCGCGCTCCGGCGACCGCCGAGGTCCTCGAGTCCTACCTGCGCGAACGGCTGGCCGGATTCAAGGTCCCCAAGCGGTACCGCACCGTCCCGGCGCTGCCCCGCAACGCCGCCGGAAAGATCCTTAAACGCGAGCTGAGGAGTACGCCGTGAGGGCACACGTGGAGCTGATCCATGAGGACGACTACATCTTCCACGCCGGCGAGCTGCCGTACGGCGAGGGGAGGATCCTGGAGCGGCGGCTCTCCACCGACGAGGAGGACGGCTCGTCGTCGCTGTCCCTGCACGCCACCGCGGACTGGGGGCGCAGCGCCGGCATCGTGCACGCCGACACCGAGTTCTACGTGGTCGAGGGCTCCATGGTGTACGGCGGTCAGGAACTCGGCGCCGGCGGGTACGTGCAGGTGCCCAAGGGCACGGCGATGGACTGGCTCAAGATCCGTGAGGGATCCCGGGTGCTGCACTGGCGCGAGTACGGGGACTGCGGGTTCGACCCGTTCGTCTCCCTCAACGCGGCCTTTGCCAAGGCGGCGCCGGAGTCCACCGAGGGCGTGACCGTGATGGACGCCGAGAAGATGGAGTGGACCGAGGCGCAGTCGGCCGGGCCGCTCACCCCGCTCTACATCAAGCTGCTGCACCGGGACCCGAAGACCGGCTTCTACACCCGGCTGATCCGGGCGCCCAAGGGCTGGACCGACCACCGGCTCGCTCATCACCCGTGTTACGAGGAGTTCTACACGCTCGCCGGGAAGATGGCCTACAACTTCGGGGACATCGACGAGGGTACGTACTGCTTCCGGCCGGCCCGGGTCAAGCACGGGCACTTCGTCGCGGAGACCGAGATCGACTGGATCCTGCGGTCCGACGGCGAGCTGACCAACTGGTACACCACCGAGGAGTGGGTCAAGTTCGGTGGGCACGCGGAGAACTACGACGAGCACGACGGGCACGTCCACCCGATCCTGTCGTCGCTGCCGGTGCGCTCCCGGTCCCGCGGCGAGTGGTCCGGCGACGGCATGTGACGTACCGGGCCGGCCGGAACCACCGGATCAGCCCGGCGGTCGCGTTTCGGTCCGGGCCCGCGCGGACGTCGCGGTGTAGTCCGGGACTTGAGTAGCCGTACCGAAATCTATGTGTTGATCTTGAATCTCCCGACCACGTCGGTGAGGCTCGCGGCGAGGCCGGCCAGTTCGTCGGCGGCCTGGCGGGTGGAGGTGGCGCCGTTCGCGGTCTGTGCCGCGGTGGCCGCCACCTGCTCGATCGAGCGGTTGATCGAGTCCGCGCCGTGCGCCGCGTCGTCGAAGAGGCGGCTCAGCTCGTTGGTGGTGGCGGTCTGCTCCTCGACGGCGCCGGCGATGCTCGCCTGATACTGGTTGATCTCGTTGATCACGTCGGTGATCCGGCCGATCGCCTCGATCGCATGCGTGGTGTCGCCCTGGATCGCCTCGATGCGCTGGCCGATGTCCTCGGTCGCGCGGGCGGTGCTCTGGGCCAGGTCCTTGACCTCGCTCGCCACCACCGCGAAGCCCTTGCCCGACTCGCCCGCCCGGGCCGCCTCGATCGTCGCGTTCAGGGCCAGCAGGTTCGTCTGCTCGGCGATGCTGGTGATCAGCTTGATCACGTTGCCGATCTCGTCGGTCGAGGTGGACAGTTTGGACATCGCCGCGGTGGTCTCCTGGGCGGTCTCCACCGCGCCCTGCGCGATCTGCGCGACCTGGCTGGTGTTGCCGGCGATCTCCCGGATCGCCGCGGTCATCTGCTCGGCGCCCTGCGCGGCCTCCCGCACCCGGTCGTTGACCAGCATGCTCGACTCGGAGACAGTGCCGGCCTGCCCGGACGCCTGCTCCGAGGAGGAGTTGACGTCGCCGCTGATCGCGGTCAGCCGGACCGAGGCGTCGCTGAGCGAGCGCGCGTTGCCGGCGATGGTGCCGATCGCCTCGCGGATGTCGCCGACCGCCGCGTTCACCGCCTCGGACATCCGGCCGATCTCGTCGCGGCCGGTCACCGGCACGTGCACGGTGTAGTCGCGTTCGGCGACCCGGCGCAGCGCGGCCGCCGCGGCGGCGAGGGGGCGCAGGATGCCGCGCCCGATCCACCAGCCGAACCCGCCCAGTAGCAGCAGGCCCACGACCAGACTGAGGCCGACGATCCAGCGGACCTCGGTGACCAGCTTCTTCTGGTCGGCGTCGGCGCTCACGGCCTTGCCCTGGACCGACTCGATGACCGTGCCGAGTGCCTTGGAGAACGCGTCGTAGACGTTGTAGACCGTCTCGCCGCCCTTGTAGAGGTCCGCCTTGGTCGAGGTGGCGGTCAGCGACTTCTGCAACGCGGTCGACTGATCGGTGTAGGACGTCCACGACTCGTCCAGGTCGTCGATCGCGGCGTCGGCGTCGTCGAGGGGCATCGCCTGGAGTTCGCCCATCAGGGCGGTGCCCTGCTTGATGAACTCGGTGTTCCCGTCGAGGAAGACCTTGGTCTGGTCCGGGAACGCCAGGTTGGCGTTGACCATGCCGTTGATCCGGCCGGCCACGCTGTCGAGCCGGGCGAGGGTGAGGCTCGTGACGCGGAACCCGTCCTGGGCGGAGGAGCTCCCGGCGAGCCGGCTGATGCCGGACAGCGCGGTGGCGCCCAGTGCCGCCGCCAGCACCACGCTCACCAGGATCAGGCTGCTGATCTTCCAGCGCACCGACCAATTGCCCATACCGCCATGATCGGCCCATCGGTGAAATCACTGAGTCGCAGATTCAATCGTGGTTACTCGCGGGTAATATAGCCTCATGATCAATCGTGTCTCCGCCTCCCTCACCGAGGTGCTCGACGGCCGGTGGGCGCACATCCGGCAGGCCGTCCGCGACGAGCTCGGCGCCGAGTTCGTCACCGTCCCCGGCCTCGCCGGCGACGAGGCGCGGGAACGGGTCAGCCGGCTGATCCGCGAGCTGCCCACCGAGGTCGGGGTGGCCGCCGCGTTCCCGGCCGGCTACGGCGGCTCCGACGATCCGGGCGGCTCCACCGTCGCGGCCGAGATGCTCGCCCAGGTCGACCTGTCGCTGATGGTGAAGGCCGGCGTGCAGTGGGGCCTGTTCGGCGGGGCGGTCGTCGCGCTCGGCACCGCCCGGCACCACGACGCCTACCTGCGCGACATCATCTCGGCGGACCTGATGGGCTGCTTCGCGATGACCGAGACCGGCCACGGATCGGACGTGCAGCAGCTGCGGACCACCTGCACCTACTCTCCGGAGACGGGCACCTTCGATCTGCACACCCCGCACGAGGCCGCCCGCAAGGACTACATCGGCAACGCGGCCCGCGACGGCCGGATGGCTGTGGTGTTCGCCCAGCTCATCACCGGCGGGAAGTCGTACGGCGTGCACGCGTGGCTGGTCCCGATCCGGGACGCCGACGGCAACCCGATGCCCGGCGTCACCATCGGCGACGCCGGGCCCAAGGCCGGGCTGCTCGGCGTCGACAACGGGCGGCTCTCCTTCGACCACGTGACCGTCCCGCGGGACATGCTCCTCGACCGGTACGGCCAGGTCGCCCCGGACGGCACGTACACCAGCACCATCGAGAACGACACCCGCCGCTTCTTCACCATGCTCGGCACCCTGGTCCGCGGCCGGGTCACCGTCGGCGCCGCCGCCTCCGCGGCCACCCGCAACGCGCTCACCATCGCGGTCCGCTACGGCGAGAGCCGCCGCCAGTTCACCGCACCCGGCGCGGAACGCGAGATCGTCCTCAACGACTACCTGGCCCACCAGCGCAAACTCCTGCCGGCGGTGGCTCGGGCGTACGCGTACGTCTTCGCCCAGGAGGAACTCGCCACCACCATGTCCGAGGTCTTCGCCCTCGCCGAACCCGACGAGCACCGCCAGCGTGAGCTCGAATCCCGGGCCGCCGGCCTCAAGGCGATGCAGACCTGGAACGCCACCCGCACCATCCAGATGTGCCGGGAGGCGTGCGGCGGCGCCGGCTACCTCGCCGAGAACCGGCTACCCGGCCTCAAGGCCGACACCGACGTCTTCACCACCTTCGAAGGCGACAACACGGTGCTGCTCCAGCTCGTCGCCAAGGGGCTCCTCACCGGATATCGCGACGCCTTCGGTTCTCTCGACGGCTGGGGCCGCGCCACGTTCGTCGCCGAACAGGTCAGAGAGATGGTCCTTGAGCGTACGGCTGCCCGCTCCCTGATCCAGCGGCTGATCAGCGCGGTGCCCGGCCGCGACGAGGAGGTCGCCGTCACCGACCGGGGCTGGCACCTGGCCGTCTTCGAGGACCGCGAGAAGCACATCCTCGAGGGTGTGATCCGCCGCCTGCGCGGAGGCGCCGCCACCAAGAAGGACCGCCCGTTCGACATCTTCAACGACGTCCAGGACCACGTGCTGGCCACCGCGACCGCCCACATCGACCGGATCACCCTGGAAGCCTTCGTGGCCGGCATCGAACGCGCCACCGACCCGGCGGCCCGTTCCCTGTTGTCGAAGGTGTGCGACCTCTACGCGCTGACCACGATCGAGGCGGACAAGGCGTGGTTCCTGGAACACGGCCGTCTGACCCCGGCCCGCTCCAAGACCATCACCGCGGTCATCAACGACCTGCTCCGCGAACTGCGCCCGAGCCTGCCCACCCTGGTCGACGCGTTCGCCATCCCGGACGAGTGGCTGAACGCCGCCATCCTGCGCGAGGAGCCGGCCCGCCAGGACGCGATGGCCAAGGAGGACGACGCACAGAAGGGCTGACCCGGCCCGCCTCCGCCTCCGCCTCCGCTGACGGTCCCGCCGTCAGCGGAGCTGCGGGCCGATCTGCCTCCGGAAATCGTCGTGCGGCTCGTCGACCCGGACGGCTGAGCCGTCCGGCGTGGCTCGCGTCCGGGTGACCAGCGCGAGCCCGGCCCAGGCGAAGATCCACGGCGCCAGGAACGCGGCCGACACGAAGCCGGCCATGAACGGGATGCTCAGCAGCCGGTTGCCGTCGGCGAAGGTCAGCCCGGCGACGGCGGCGACAACCATCGCGGCGATCCCCCCGAAGAACAGGATCCCGGCCGCCATGCGCCCACCGCTGCGGCGCCGCATACAGCGAGCACAGAGCGGCCATCCGCGAACCTCGATGACTTTGACCTTTCTTGCGTAATCCTCGACGCGGTTCAACACCGTGTAGCCGGGATTCGCCAGTTTGCCCGGCGACCCCAGATCGGGCCGGGACTTGATCGCGAAATCGGCCCGCTGGATCGCTGATGATCCGTGCCGGGCACACACGTCCGGAAGCCGTGCTCCATCCCCCAGGGACTCTGCCGGAATCTCGATCACTTCCGCCACCGCCACCGAGGCCTCCTCAGCATGTCATTCTGGGCCGGCGAGCTCATGGACGTGAAATGGGGCTTCAATCCGTGAGACTGGGTGGCGGAGCAGATATCCGGTGACTGGGAGGCGGTCGCCAGAGCCGGCGATGCACTTGGCAAGCTCGCCGAATTCAACGAGCGATATGCCGAGACCATCGGTCAGGGGGCGGCGACAATGATTCCGGCGGGCTGGGACGGCAACGCCGCAGTCCGGGCGGAGGTCTACTTCTCGAGACTCACGCGGGCGCTCACCGCGCAGGTCGACTCGATCCGGAGCACCTCGGGCCAGTTCCGCACCCTCGCGGCGGGCATGAAAGAACTGGCCCAGGCGATTCAGAGCCTCTGCCAGGACATCGCGGACGCGTTGATCACGCTGACCCGGGCGGTGGAGGGCGAACGCATGCGAGCCGGCACGCCCGGGACGAATCCGTTCACCGTTCCGGAGCCGGCCATCGTCACCGGATCCTGGCTCAGATCCTCGAGGATCTGCACCCCACACGATGACGACGCGGTCCGCGCTGGCCTGGTCAGCTGAGACGCGGTGTTTCGGTGACGCGTCGTTCGATGCGTCACCGGAGTCGATCAAGAGAGCAGGACCAGGCCAGGAAAGTTCTCGAAGTGTCGCCTGTTCAAGGTGAGCAGCGGAGCGTTGTAGTAGATGGCGGTCGCGCAGATCCACAGATCGTTGGTCTCGGTGTTCTGGCCGAGGGGGTGTGCCGCGCGCTGGGCCTGACTCTTCAGGCGACCCCACAACCGGGCGAGATCGTGATCGTAGGGCGCGACCACATAACGGCGCATCGCCTCTTCCAGTTGGTCGACGCGGCGCTGTCCCCACCCCTTCTTCTCCGCTCCGAAGTACACCTCAGCAACGGTCGTGAAGCTGATCACCGGCACCGCACCCACCAGGTGCGCGGCGTAGCCGCTGGTGGCCGGTGCGTTTTGCCAGAGATTGGAGAACACATCCGTATCGACGATCACCGACTTCACTCGTCACCCCGCCGTGCGGATCGGACGGCGGCGAGGAAACCCTCGAAGTCGTCGATGGGTGGCCCGCTCAGTTCGTCGAGAGATTCGAGCGGCCGGATCCCCTGATCACGAGCCAGTTGCTCCAGCGATCTGGGCCGTGCGCTGTCGAGCACATCGATGCGTCGCAGATGCAGGACATGGACGGAAGTGCCGTTGGGATCGAACTCGCCGTCCCCCTCGGCCATGACCATCTGGTCCATCGCGTCGAGAACGGCGTCACGAAGGTCGAGGGTGAAGCCGCAGAGGACGCTGCCCGCATAGGTATCAACACGGCAGCGGAGACCGGCCGGTGAGAAGTCGCCCATGTGCAATCGGCCGACCACGGTGACCGGTTGCCGGAGCGATTCGGGCTGCACGGAACGGACTGCCCGTTGCAGCGCCTCGTCGATGGTGAAGCGCACGGCGCCGCCCCGCCGGAATTCGATCCGCGTCACATTGCTGGGACTGATGCCACCGGTCAAATCGCGGATTCCGTTGATCACCTGCGGCGTGAAATGCGATGGAAGTGTGGTCGGATCGCTATGGAGGCTGTTGATGCCGGCCTCCAGGGCATCCAATGAACTGCCCAGTAAGTCGTCCAGACTGAGCTGGCCGGTCCGGGCGACCTGAAGAACGGCTGAACCGGGCTGGAAACCAACGAAGTCGAGCCGGACAGCGTCGACGATCTCCCGTGGCCTGCGGCCGGGTCTGCTGGTATTTCCACTGATACTCAGGGCGATCCGTTCCAAGGATGCCTGCAACCCTCCGGCCAGGCGAGCTAGTTCGGACAACGGTAGGCGCCCGCCTTCGGTTGCCGGACCTGAGGCGTGGATGACCAGGTCGCCGTCATCCGGAAGGTCTTCGGTTCGGCTCATCGAGTTCGCCTCCGTCCCGTTGCCACTGGTGACGACCATTGTGCCCTAGCCGGATGCGGGTGTGGTGTCCGGAAACGGTCTTGTCCCTCGCTTGACGAGCCAGTCGGCCGGGCTCCTCGGGTGGCGCCGGATCCGAGTTCGACGCCACCCAGCACGGTCAGCGGGCGATGAAGGTGCCCTGTGGGGTGCCCAGGACCTTGCCGTTCTGGTAGGCCACGTGGCCCCGCAGGATGGTGGCGACCGGCCAGCCCCGGACCTTGCGGCCCTCGAAGGGGCAGTGGTCCTGGCCGGACAGCAGCAGGTCGGTGGTGACCTCCTGTTCCAGGTCGGGGTCGATGATGGTCAGGTCGGCGTCGTACCCGACCAGCAGGTTGCCCTTGCGGCCGTCCAGGCCGTAGGCGCGGGCCGGGTTGGCCGAGACCAGTTCGGCGACCCGGGCCGGGGACAGGCCCCGCTTGTGCATGCCCTCGCTGATCAGGATCGGGTAGAGCAGCGCGGTGCCGCCGAAACCGGGCAGCGCCGGCCACAACTCGTCGCCTTTCTCCTCCTCCAGGCAGCAGGCGTGGTCGGAGGCGACCCAGCCGACGGTGCCGTCGACGACGCCCGCCCACAGGGCTTCGGTGTCGGCCTGGGTGCGGATCGGCGGGTTCACCTTGCCGCCCAGGCCACCCTGCGCGTCCAACTCGTCGTGGGTGAGGCACAGGTGGTGCAGGGTCACCTCGAAGCGCATGTCGACCTCGGGCATCGCGGCGCGTGCCTCGCGGGCGGCGGCCAGGGCCTCGCCTGACGACAGGTGCAGCAGGTTGATGGCGCAGTCGGTGGCGCGGGCCAGGGTGGTGGCCTCGCCGATGGCGACGCGTTCGGTCAGTGGCGGGCGGGCGTCGGAGTACGCCTTGAGGGTCTGCGGGTCGCCGTTCTTCCGGACCCGGTCGATGAACAGGCGCATCAGTTCGGCCTGCTCGCAGTGCAGTGACAGGGAGACGCGACGGTCGGTGGCGGCGTTGGCGGCGGCCACCGCCTCCATGAGCTGGTAGAGGTGGCCCAGGTCGTACTCGTCGCTCATGGTGAAGGCTTTCGCGTCCCGGGAGTTCGCCGAGAGGTTGAAGCCCTTGTAGAACATGTAGTACTTGAAGCTGCTGACGCCGCTCTGTTCGACCAGTGACGACACCTCGCCGACCTGGGCGGTGTCCATCGGCGCCAGGTGGAAGCCGTAGTCGGTCCAGGCGTGGCCGGCGACGGCGTCGAGCACCTCGGGGAAGATGTCGGCGTATGCCCCGGTCTTGTTGAGGTAGTGCTGGCCGGTGCGGAAGTAGGACAGCACCGTCGTCGCGCCGCCGACCAGTGACGAGCGGGTCTCCTCGGCTGCGTCGACCGGCAACGGGCGGTAGATGCCCAGGTGGAAGTGGGCGTCGACGGCGCCGGGGAAGACCAGCTTGCCGGTGGCGTCGACGACTGAGGAAGCCTCGTCCACAGGGATGTCGACGGCGATCGCGGCGACCTTGCCGTCCTTGGTGGCCAGATCGGCCCGGATTGTTCCCAGGTAGGGCACGACCAGGGTGCCTCCGCGTACCAGCAGATCGTAACGGCTCATCAGGCGACCTCCGTGCGCACAACTGTTTCGCACACAGTAACGAGGTTTCCCTTAATGGAACAGAGCGGTTAGGGTGTGGCATGCGCAGCCCCCTCGAGGGAGTACGCGTCATCGACGCGTCGACCCTGTTCGCCGGACCCCTGGCCGCGACGATCCTCGGTGACTACGGCGCCGACGTGACCAAGATCGAGCACCCGGCAAAGGGCGATCCGGCGCGCGGCCACGGCCCCTCGAAGGACGGCGTCCCGCTGTGGTGGACGATGCTGGGCCGCAACAAACACACCGTAAATCTCAACCTAAGCCATGAAAAAGGCGCGGAAGTCCTGAAAAAAGCACTGAAACGAACCGACGTGCTGATCGAGAACTTCCGCCCCGGAACCCTGGAGCGCTGGGGGCTGAGCCCAGAGACGATGCACGAGATCAACCCGAAGTTGATCATTGCGCGCGTCACCACGTACGGACAATTCGGACCATACTCGAAAAGGCCCGGCTTCGGGACGCTCGCCGAGGCGATGAGCGGCTTCGCCGCCATCACCGGCGACCCGGACGGCCCGCCGACGCTGCCCCCGTTCGGCCTGGCCGACGGCATCGCGGCGATCACCACCGCGCAGGCGATCATGACCGCGCTGTACGCCCGGGACGTCCACGACAAGCCGGGGCAGGTCATCGACCTCGCCATCGTCGAGCCGATGCTCACCGTCCTCGGCATGCAGGCGATGGTCTACGACCAGCTGGGCCAGGTGCAACGCCGGACCGGTAACCGTTCGGTCAACAACGCCCCGCGCAACACGTATCAGACCGCGGACGGCCGCTGGGTGGCGATCTCGACGAGCGCCCAGGCCATCGCCGAGCGGGTGATGCGCCTGGTCGGCCGCCCGGAGCTGATCGACGAGCCGTGGTTCGCCACCGGGGTCGGCCGGGCCGCGCACGCCGACGTCCTGGACGAGGCGGTCGGCAGCTGGATCGCCGCCCGGGACGCGAAGACGGTGACCGACGAGTTCGAGAAGGCGCAGGCCGCGATCGGCCCGGTCTACGACATCGCGGACGTCTTCGCCGATCCGCAGTTCATCGCGCGCGACTCGGTGACGACCGCGCACGATCCGACGCTCGGGCCGGTGCGCATGCCCGGCCCGCTGTACCGCCTGTCGCAGACGCCCGGCTCGATCCGCTGGACCGGCCGGCCGCGCGGGGCGGACACCGACGATGTGCTCGCCGGCCTCGGTTACGACGAACAGGAGCGGGCGGCACTGAGGGCCGAAGGAGTCATCTGAACCATGAAGGTATTCGATCTGGCGCAGCCGATGCGCCGGGGCATGCCACAGTCGCCGAACCATCCGGCGTACACCCATTCGCTGGTCCGGCGGCACGGCGACATGGTGCGGGCGGGCGGTGGATCGGCCGCGAACGACATCCTGGTGATGGGCACGCATGTCGGCACGCACGTCGACGCGCTGGCCCACGTCTCGCAGGACGGCCTGCTGCACGGCGGCGTGGTCGCCGCCGACGTGCAGTCCGACGCCGGCTTCGCCCGGCTCGGCATCGACGAGTTCGCGCCGTTCGTCGGCCGCGGCGTCTTCCTCGACGTGGCGAAGGTGCACGGCGTCGAGATCCTGCCGCCCGGCTACGAGGTGACGGCCGACGATCTCACGGCCGCCGCCGGCGACCTTCCGATCAACCCCGGCGATGCGGTGCTCATCGGGACCGGCTGGTCACGGCGGTTCGGCGACGGACAAGCCTTTCTCGGTACGGCCGAGGGGGTCCCCGGTCCCGGTGAGGCGGCCGCGCGCTGGCTGGTGAACCGGAAAGTCGCGGTGACCGGGGCGGAGACGATCGCGTACGAGCGGATCGCGCCCGGCGCCGGTCACGCGAGTCTGCCGGTGCACCGGATCCTGCTGGTCGAGGCCGGTGTCAACATCGTCGAGACGATGCTGCTGTCCGAGCTGGCCGACGCGGGCGTGACCGAGTTCCAGTTCATCCTCGCGCCGCTGAAGCTCGTGGGGGCGACCGGCTCACCGGTGCGCCCGCTGGCGGTGGTCCAGTGAGCCGACCGCTCGCGCAGGTCCTGGGCGAGTTCGCGGCGAAGGTCGACCCTCCGGAGCAGGTCCGTGCGGACGTGCCCACCCGGATCCTCGACGTGCTCGGGAACAGCCTGGCCGCGTACGCCGAAAAGGACGCGGACGCCGCACCCGCGGCACTCGCCGCGATGCGACGCTGGGCCGGCGTGCCGGAAGCGACCGTGCTCGGCTACCGCGACCGGTTGCCGGCGCCGAACGCCGCGTTCGTCAACGGGGTGCTCGCGCACTCGCTGGACTACGACGACACGCACCTGCCGTCGGTGCTGCACCCGAGCGCGTCGGTGGTGCCGGCCGCCCTGGCCGCGGCCGAGGCGGGCGCGCCTGGCGACCTGATCGCGGCGATCGCGGCAGGCATCGAGGTGACGAACCGGCTCGGGATGGCCGGCTGTGATCCGGACACCGGCGCGAACCTGTACTTCGAACGCGGTCAGCACGCCACCTCGATCTGCGGCGCGATCGGCGCCGCGGTGGCGGTGGCCCGCCTGTACGACCTGGACGCCGCGCGGATCGCCGACGCCATCGGGATCGCCGCGTCGATGGGCGCCGGCGTGCTGGAGGCGAACCGGACAGGCGGGTCGGTGAAACGCGCCCACTGCGGCTGGGCGGCGCACGGCGGCGTGGTCGCGGCGACCCTGGCCGCGGAGGGGCTGACCGGGCCGCCGACGGTGCTGGAGGGCCGGTTCGGGTTCTTCACGGCGCACACCGGCCGGTTCACCCCGGAGGCCGTCACCGACGGGCTGGGGGAGCGGTGGGAGTTGCTGCGGACGGTGTTCAAGCCGTACCCCTCGAATCATTTCACCCACGCCGGGATCGACTGTGCCCTGGCCCTGCGCGCGGCCGGCCTCGATCCGGACGATGTGGAGAGCGCCGAGCTCGGCGTCGCTGAACCGGTGTTGCGGACGATCGCCGAGCCGGCCGCGGAGAAGGCCAGGCCGCGCAGCGGCTATCACGCGAAGTTCTCCGGCCCGTACACCCTCGCGGTGGCCCTGACCGGCGGTGGCGGGCTGGGTGTGGGCCTGGACGACTTCGCCGAGCTGGATCCGCGCCGCCTGGAACTGGCGGCGAAGGTGCGGATGTACGCCGACCCGGCGGCCACCGCGGTGTTCCCGCGCGCGTTCGCTGGGGTGCTGCGGGTGCGGACCAGGTCGGGCGCGGTGCTGGAGCACCGGGTGGACAGTTCGCGCGGTGGTCCGGGCCATCCGCTGAGCCCGGCCGAGGTGGACCGCAAGTTCACCGGCAACGCGGGTCGTGCGATGCCCGTCGATGCGGTGGCCGCGCTGTCCGCGGCGGTGCGGGAGCTGGCGTCCGGTGGGCCGGTTTCCGCGGTGTTTCAGGTCTGACTCGGCATCCTGCGAAAACTGGAAACGCTGTATCGCAGGGCGGGAAAAGGCTGGTCGGTGGGTTGACATGAGTGTTGCGGACTGAGTTTATAGATCCCACGCAGAAAGAAAACGCCGTTTCCACTAGGGAAACGGAAAGGAGACTGGATGCGTACCGCGCGCTAGAACATCACCGTCGCCCGGCGGCGGGGATGCACCCATCCGAGAGAGGGGACGCGGCACCAACCATGAAACCCACAGTTCGTAAGGTCCTGATCGCGGCGGCAGCCGCCCTGGCCGGCGTCACAGTCGTCCAGGCGCCCGCCGCCGCGTACGGCCCGACCGCCAATTCCCTCGGGTGCCGGATCTACTTCAGTGACGCCGGCACCGGCTCCTCCGCGACGGTCTGGTCCGACACGTTCACCCTGACCCAGTCTCCGGCCACGCCGAAGCCGGGCCAGACGGTGACCGTGTCGTTCACCGCGGCGGCGGGGTCCACCAACGGCCCGGTCGGGCTCACCGCCGGCTCGGTGCCGGTGCTCGTGACCGTCGGGATCTCCGGATCCCAGACCGGCACGGTGACGCTCAACCAGGCCAACTACCCGTCCACCGCGGTCGCCGCCTACGCCAAGCTCGGTGGCTTCACCGCGACCGGCTCGTTCGTCGCCGGCTCGGTCGGCTCCCTCGACCTCACCGTCAAGCAGATCAAGTTCGCCAACACCACGGCGTCCACCTACTGCTCGGGAGCCGGCGACCGGGACCACAAGGCGGCCCCGGCCGACACCACGATCGTCCAGCCGGTCACCGTCTTCGACGGCGGCGCGACGATCACCTCCATCACCGGCCAGACCGGCGTCGCCGCCGCCCGGGCCGGCAACACCATCAACTTCTCGGTCACCGGGCTCACCCCGAACGCGTCGCTCACCGCGTCGCTGACGGACACCTCCGGTGGCGGTACGGGCGACGGCAGCGGAACCGGCACGACCGGGGCCGACGGCGCCGGCACCGGGTCGATCGCGGTTCCGGCGGGCGCTGTGACCGGCGACCGGGCGGTGGCGGTCAGCGACGGAACCAACACCGTTCTCGTATCCATCACGATCCTCGGCACGCCGGCGATCACCATCACGCCCGCGGGCGGCGGCGCCGGCACGGTCGTCACCGTCAAGGGCACCAGCTTCAACCCCGGCAGCACGGTCACGGTTCGCGGCTACAAGGCGCTCACCGGAGCGCCGCCGCCTCCGGCCACCTCCGACGCGGCGGTCACCACCACCGCGACGGCGACCGGCGGCATCACCGCCTCGATCACCGTCAACGACCCCACGACCGCCTGGATCGGCGCGTCGTCGGGGCAGCTCTTCGCGCTCGCCGCATGGGTCCCGTCGGCGGACTCCTGCATCGCCGCGACTGGCACCGTCGACGGGGAATGCGACCTCACCTACGAGCTGTCGCAGACCGTGACCGCGGGCTCGCTGGCCCAGTCCCGCGGGTCCGGCTCCAGCGCCATCACGTTCGACGGGGTGACCCTGAACGGGACGGCGCAGATCGCCACCGCCGACCTGCCGGTGATCAACGTGACCGACTACCGCGGCAGCACCTTCGGGTGGGACCTGACCGCCGAGGTCACCGACTTCACCGGGGTGCCGGCCGGGACCATCCCGGCCGACGCCCTCACCTGGACGCCCTCGTGCGTCGCGCACACCGGGGCCACCAACCTCGTGACCGCGACCGCCGGCGCCGCCGGGGAGAAGGTCAACGCCGGAACGCTCTGCAAGGGCCCGGAGAACACCGCCGGCACCGGCGGCTCCTTCGACGCCTCGGCCGAGCTGGCTCTCGCGGTGCCCGGGCTGCAACTCGCCGGCACCTACACGGCGACGCTCACGCTCACGCTGAGCTGACCCACCACCGGTAAGGGGTTCGGCCGCCCGCCAGCGGCCGAACCTCACCCATCCGCCTGACCGCTCGGAAGGACAGCCATGCGGCTTCTCGCTGCTCTGACGGCGGCCATCCTGATCCTGATCGGAGCGCCCGCCACGCCCGCCGCGGCCACCGGCAACGGCGAATGGGCGGTGACGCCGACCCCGGCGAAGAACCCGGGCCCCACCCCGCGCCTCTACTTCTTCCTCGACGCGAGCCCCGGCCAGACCATCCAGGAATCGGTCCGGGTCACCAACCTGGGCAAGGAGCCCCGGTCGTTCGTGCTCTACGGGGCCGACGCGTACAACACGGTCAAGGACGGCGGGTTCGCGCTGCGCACCAAGGACCGCGCGCAGGTCGACCTGGGCGCCTGGGTCAGCTCGGTGGTCGGCAACGTCACCGTGCCCGCCGGGACCAGCGCCGACATCCCGTTCACCATCACCGTGCCGGCCCAGGCCACCCCCGGCGACCACGTCGGCGGCGTCGTCGCGATGGAAGCCGTGCCGAGCGGCACGGCCGACGCCGCCGGGGCGACCGTGCGCATCCAGCGGGCCGTCGGCGCCCGCGTCTACCTGCGGGTCGCCGGCACCGTCGTGCCGGGGCTGTCGGTGTCCGGACTGGACGTCGACATCGACTCGCCGCTGCTGCCGGTCCCGGCGCGCGGCGACCTCACCTACACCGTCGCCAACGTCGGCAACGTGCACCTCATGCCGGCCGCTACGGTCCGGGTGACCGGCCTCTTCGGCCACGAGATCAAGACCACCGGCTCGTCCCCGTCCAGCGACATGGTGCCCGGCGCCGAGGGCCGGTTCAGCATGCGGGCCGCGGGGGTCTGGCCGTTCGACGTGGTCACCACGTCGGTCGTGGTGAAAGCCGACGGCGGTGTCTACGCCCGGAAGAGCGCCCGCTCGTTCGTCTGGTCCTGGACCGGGGTCGCCCTCATCGTGCTGCTGATCGGCGGGATCTGGTGGAGCGCCCGCCGCCGGATCCGCAGCCGCCGGGCCCGGCCGCGCGGGCTGGTGGCCGCCGGATGAGACGCGCTGTCGTGCCGGCCGCGGTGACGCTGCTGACGCTGCTCGGTTCCGGAGTCCCGGTCCAGGCCGGCGGGCTGGTCGCCCGGCTGTCGGCCACCGAGGCCGCCCCCGGCGAGAAGATCCGGGTCACCGGCGAGGGCTGGGAACCGAACCAGCTGCTCCAGTTCGTCACCTGCGGCGAGGGCGGCGTCACCGGCTCGGCCGCCTGCGACACCCGCGGCGCGCTGGCCACCCCGGTCCGCAAGGACGGCGCGTTCGTCGTCGACCTGACCGTCGGCGCGCCGCCCAAGGCCTGCCCGTGCGTCATCCACGTCGCCGCGGTCCAGGGCGACGCCGACGCCGTCGTCAACCTGCCGATCACGCTGACCGGGCACGCCGTCGGGCAGATCCCGAAGAGCGCCGACCCGGTCCGCCAGCTGATCGTGCAGGACGTGCGGCTCACCGGCGGCACGGCGGCCGCCTGGTTCGGCGCGCCCGACAAACTCACGCTGATCTACACGGTCCGCAACCCGACCACGTCGACGCTGGTCAACGCCACGGTGCAGGCGCGGCTCGGCGGGGGTGGCGACGACAACGTCTTCTACCGGGAGACGATCACCGACCTCGGGCCGGGACAGAGCCGCTCCCTTCAGGTGCCGGTCGAGATCCCGCTCGCCGCGTTCGGCCGGTACGTGATCCAGATCGACGTCAGTGGCCTCGCCCAGGCACGGGTCACGCTTCAGGCGTACCCCTGGGGGCTTCTCCTGGTGAACGTCTTCGGTCTGGTGCTGATCGCCTGGGGTGTGCTGCGGCGGCTTCGCCGGCGCCGCTCCGAACTGGCGTGGGCCGATCCCACCCGGACCATGTTGCCGTCCGTGGTCCGGCTCGGCAGCCTCGGCGCGTTCCTGGTCTTCGACGACGCGCCGGGCGCCGGGCGGCTGCGCCGGATGGCCGGCGCCCAGCTCAGCCTCGACCATCTGCGGCACATGCTCGCCCAGAACCAGCTCGCCCAGCACACCGGCGACTCGGTGCTCGACCTCGACGCGCTCGGACATGTGATGGCCCGCCGCTACCCGCAGAACATCTCCCTCTTCGAGGAGGAGCAATGACCACCTGGCGCATCGACTGGCCACTGCTGGTCCGGATCGGGGCCGTGCTGGTGGTCGCGGTCCTCGCGTACACCAGCTGCGGCACCCTGATGCCGGGCGCCTCGACGGCCGTCCCGTCCTCCGGGGCCGGCCCCGGCGTCACCGACGACAGCGTCAAGGTCGTCTTCATCGGGACCGATCTGACCGCGACCGCGTCGATGACCGGCTTCAAGAACGCCGATGTCGGAAAACCCGAGGAGCAGGTCAAAGCCCTCGAGGCGTACGTCAACGCGAACGGTGGCATCGCCGGCCGGAAGCTGGCGGCGGTCTACCGGGAGTACGAGGCCAGCAAGGACTCCCCGGCTGCCGAGACGGCGTTGTGCAGCCAGATCACCCAGGACGACCAGGCGTTCGCGGTGGTGCTGACCGGCCAGCTCCAGTCCAACGCCCGGCCCTGCTACGCCCAGCGGCGCACGCTGATGCTCGACGCCACCCTGATCGCCGACGACCGGGACACGTTCACCCGGCTCGACCCCTATCTGTGGACGGCGACCTACCCGGAGTACGACAGGTTCGCCACGTCGTTCCTGGCCGTGCTGATCCGGGAGCGGTTCTTCGAAGGCCGCACCGAGGCGGGCCTGATCGCCGCGGACACCCCGGCCAACAAGTCGATCTTCGACAAGCTGGTGGTCCCCCGGCTGAAGGAGATCGGCGTGACGGTCACCGTCTCGTGGATCGACACGACCAGCCTCGGCACCCTCAACAGCGGGCTCTCCCAGGCCGCGGTCAACCTGCGCGGCAAGCGGATCGACCGGGTGTTCTTCCTCGGCGGGGCCCGGATCGCGCCGTTCTTCATGACCAGCGCCAAGGCGCAGAGCTTCACCGCCACGTACGGCATCTCCACCTTCGACAGTCCGGTCTTCATGGTGAACAACCCGGGGACCGTGCCGCCGGAATCGCTCAAGGGCATGGTCGGCATCGGGTTCGCGCCGGCCGGCGACGTGCCCGACAGTCAGCTGGAGTTCCCGGCCACCGACGCCGAACGCAACTGTCTGGACATCTTCGGCAAGGCCGGCATCTCGTTCCCGAAGCGGGAGAACGCCCGGGTCGCCTTCACCTACTGCGACGCCGCGCTCCTGCTCCAGAAGGCCGCTTCCGGTCTCGGCCCGAATCTCAACGCCGCGGCCTGGGGTAAGGCCGCCCGTTCCGTCGAGTTCACCACCGCCGGCGGGTTCGGCGGGACGATCGGCGCCGACGGGTACGCCGCGGGCACCGGATATCGGGTGCTCAAGTACGACACCGGCTGCTCCTGCTTCACCTACCAGGGTGAGGTGGCCTCCCTTGGTGAATGACGTCGTTCTCCATGTCGACGGCCTGTCCGGTGGGTACGGCTCGATCCAGGTGCTGTTCGGCATCGGGCTGACCGTCCGCCGCGGCGAGACCGTGGCGCTGTGCGGGCCCAACGGGGTCGGCAAGTCCACCCTGGTCCGGATGATCTCCGGCCTGAATCGGCCGAGCGCCGGAACCGTCGTCCTCAACGGCCGCGACATCACCGGTGTGCCGGGCGCCCGACGGCCGAAGCTCGGCATGTGCACGGTCATCGGGCAGCAGGCGTTCGGGTCGCTGTCGGTCCGTGACAACCTGCGCATGCACTGCTATCCGGTGCCGGGCCACGAGGAGAAACCGGACACCGCCGTCGACGGGGCGCTGGCCGTCTTCCCCCGGCTGCGGGCCCGCGCCGACCAGCCGGCGTCCACCCTCTCCGGCGGGGAACGGCAGATGCTGGTGCTCGCCAAGACCCTCATCCAGCGGCCGGACGTGCTGCTCATCGACGAGTTCTCGCTCGGGCTGGCCCCGGTCGTGGTCGGCGGCCTCCTCGAACTGATCCGGCGGCTCGCCGCGGTCGGCGTGGCGACGCTGCTGATCGAGCAGTCGGTGAACGTGGCCATGTCGGTCGCCGACCGGCTGTTGTTCATGGAGCACGGCACGATCATCGCCGAGCACACCCCGGCCGAGCTGCGGGCATCGCCTGATCTGGCTCGTCGTCTGGTTCTCGGGGGTCACGCGCAATGAACTCCCTCCGGCCGTTCATTGCCGCGGATTTGTCCGGATTTTGGTTCTGCGGGGTGGCGGAATGAGTCTCTGGGGATTCGACTTCGGGTTCGACAGGCTCACCGTCGGGCTGTTCACCGGCCTCACCTACGGGCTGCTCGCGATCGGCCTGGTGCTGGTCTACCGGTCCAGCCGGTTCGTCAACTTCGCGCACGGGGCCATCGGCGTCTTCGGCGCTGCGGTCCTCGCGCGGTTCGCCACCGGCATGCCGTACTGGCTGGCCTTCCCGATCGCCGTCGCCGTCGCCGGTGGTCTCGCCGCCGGCACCGAGATCGTCGTCGTCCGCCGTCTCTACCGTCGGCCCCGCGTGATCGGCATGATCGCCACCCTCGGCCTGTCCCAGTTCATCCTGGTCCTGGCCCTGCTGGTGTCCCGGGACAGCTTCTCCGGCGCCACCTACCCGAAACCACCGGGCCTGCCCGCCTTCAGCATCGGCACCACCGCCGTCGGCTCGTCGCTGACCGCGATGCTGCTGCTCACCCCGGTGCTGCTGGCCGCGCTCGGGTTCTTCCTGCGGCGCACCAAGTACGGCATCGGCATCCGCGCCGCCGCCGACCACCCGGACGCCGCCACCGTCAACGGGGTGCCCGCGCCCCGGATGGCGACCCTCGCCTGGGCGGTCGCCGGCGGCATCGCCGCGTTCTCGGCCATCCTGCTCACCCCCACCCAGGGCGTCCAGTCGATCGAGTCGCTCGGCCCGCAGCTGCTGCTCCGCGGCCTGGCCGGCGCGGTCATCGCCCGGATGACGTCGCTGCCGATCGCGTTCGGCGCGTCCATCGGCGTCGGCGTCCTCGAACAGATCCTGCTCTCCCGGGAGGGCGCCGGCTTCGTCGACGTCGTCCTCGGCCTGGCCATCCTGATCTCACTGTTGCGCCAGCGGCAGGGCGGCCGCCGCGACGAACAGTCCGCCCCCTGGCCCCGCCAGGAACGCCGGGCGCCCACCACGGCCGCGAAGATCGGCCTGGCGCTGCTCGCCGCCGGTGGAGTCGGTCTCGCCTACCTGGTCAGCAACGCGACCGCGACCATCCTCACCACCGTCTGCGGCTACACCCTGGTCGCGCTGTCGGTGATCCTGGTGACCGGCATCGCCGGCGAGCTCTCCCTCGGCCAGTTCGGTTTCGCCGGCATCGGCGCCGCCGTCTCCGTCCAGATCGCCGTGCTCACCGGCGACATGTTCCTCGGCGTCGTCGCCGGATGCGCCGCCGGAGCGCTTGCCGCCGTCCTCGTCGGCATCCCCGCGCTGCGGCTGCGGGGCGTTGCGCTCGGGGTCACCACGCTCGCGTTCGCGCTGGCCACCAGCGGCTGGCTGCTGCGCCAGCCGTGGCTGCTCGGCGACGGGCTGGACGTCCCCTATCCGGTGTGGCACGACTACCCGGTCAGCGTCGCCACCGACTACTACCTGTTCGCGCTGCTGCTGCTCGGCCTCGGCTGGTGGGTCACCGCGCGCCTCGGCGGCGGCGGCTTCGGCCGCCTTCTTCTCGCGCTGCGCGACAACGAAGAGGCGGGCCGGGCCCTCACGGTCACCGCGCCCCTGCGCAAACTCCAGGTGTACGCCGTAGCCGGCGCCCTGGCCGGACTCGGTGGTGTCGTGATCGGTTTCAGCCAGTCGCAGCTCAGCATCAACAACTTCCCGGCCGCCGCCAGCATCGACGTGGTCGCGATCGCCGTGGTGGGCGGTCTGGCCCGTACCGGCGGCGCGCTGCTCGGATCGGCCCTGATCGTCGGGTTGCCGCTGCTCTACCCGCTGAACATCCCCGGCCAGGCGGTCCTGACCCTCGGCTGGCTGCTGGTGGTCCTGCTGCTGCCGGACGGCCTGGGCGGCTTCCTGACCGACGCCGTCCCGCGCCTGTGGCGCCGCCTCACCGCCACGACCGCCAGCCGTCGCTCAGCGCTGGAAAACGCCCCGGATACCAGTGGTGAGCGACGGCTGGCGGGCGGGGGGCCGGGCCCGCGCGGCGGGCGGCCCCCCCCCCC